>NZ_JBGCBY010000087.1:0-1066 GCF_041262165.1 Streptacidiphilus sp. MAP12-16 | reverse complement strand
GGTGCTGTGCGGGTCAGCAGGCTGTGGCGGGTCCAAAGGCATAGCTGGGAGGTGAGGTTCTGGATGGATCGGCGCACAGTAAGTCCCAGGTGGTGGGCGAGGTCGCGGGCGTGCATGGGTTGGTTGTCGTGCGCGGCAAGAACCTCGCAGAGTTGGTCCCAGGGGCTGGAGGCTTCCCGGGTCGGATCGCGTGTGGTGGGGAGCACGGGTGGGTGGACGGTGACGTCGACGGCGGTGATGGGTGTGCTGCCGCGGGGGCGTGGATCGCGGTTCCAGGTGTGGTAGCGGGAGATCCCGCGTTTGGCGACACGGGCTGAGGTCCGCGGGCGGCGTTTGGGGAGCATTGCGCGCAGGAGGCAAGTGCCGATGTGTCCGACCAGGTAGGCCTGGGTGTGGTCTCCGGTGGTCGCTGTTGGACCGGCGATGAGCGCGATGGTGTCGCGGGCGGCTTCCAGAGCGACGGTGAAGGCGGCGCGGTCCGGGTCGGCACCGGGTTGGGTCTCCACGGCCGTGACCATGGCTGATCGTAGGGCTTGGTAGAGGGTGAGCAGTCCCCATAGTTCCTGGGTGAGTCCGGCGGGATCCTTTGAGCGTAGGACGCGGCCCTTGAGTAGTGTGTGACGTAGGGCCAGGTAGGCACACTCGATCTCCCAGCGCTCGTGGTAGAGGCCGACGAGCCGGTGGGCGGGGTCGGTGCGGTGGTCGGTGAGCGTGGTCAGCAGCCGGTAGGTGTCGCCGAAAGTGGTGCCGTCGGCGGTGCGGGTCTGGATCTCGGCCTCGATCACGCGCAGGGTGAGCCCGGCGATGCGTGTGAGGTAGGAACCGTCGGGCAATAGGGCCAGGACCGGCGGGTGCCGACGACTGGTGCAGCGCACCAGGAACTGTGTGCCGCGGCGGGCGATCTGTGCGAGGAGATCGTTGGTGTGGAAGGCGCGGTCCGCCAGGAGCAGCATGTCCGGGGTCAGATTCGAGGTCAGCTCCTGTGCGTAATACGTTTCGCCCCTGGCTACAGGGCCGAAGGCTGCTGCTATCAGGCCGCGGGTGCCGGTTTCGCACAGGGTCATGA
>NZ_JBGCBY010000086.1:0-1121 GCF_041262165.1 Streptacidiphilus sp. MAP12-16 | reverse complement strand
ATCCCCGCCACCAGCAACCAAACCCCACAAATCCTCCGGCGACACCACACCACCCGGAAAACGACACGCCATGCCGACAATCGCGATCGGCTCGTGCTCGCCGTCCTCGATCTCCTTGAGTCGGCGGCGGGTCTCATGGAGATCCGCCGTCACTCGCTTGAGGAAGTACCGAAGTTTTTCCTCAGCCGCCATGTCAGGTCACCTCTCGGAATGTTGCAGATAGATCTGAGCGCCGTTCAGGAAATGCCGAATTCCTTGCCGATGAAGTCGAAGAGGTCGTCGTCGGTCGCCTCTTCGAGTTCTTCTGCCACTGCGGCGTTCTCGGCCGAGTCCAGGTGGTCGTCCCACTTCGCGAGCAGAGACTGCAAGCGGGTCGCAACCCGGAGGTGGCCGTCGTCGTCTGCCACCGTCTCCAGTAGGGCGGCTTCCAGCCGGTCCAGCTCTGCCAGCAGCGGGAGAACGGCCGTTGCAGGGTCGGGGGTCGTCTCCCGGCGAAGCAGGTCGGCGAGGGCGCCGGGGTTGGGGTAGTCGAAGACCAGAGTGGCCGGGAGGCGCAGCCCGGTGACCGCGTTCATCCGGTTCCGCAGCTCGACCGCCGTCAGCGAGTCGAAGCCGAGGTCCTTGAACGCCCGCTGGGCGTCCACCGCATGGGACCCGGCGTAGCCCAATACCGCTGCCACTTCCGAGCAGACCAGGTCGAGCAGCAGGGCCTCTCGCTCGGCCTCAGGCACCCCCAAGAGCCGCTGCGCCAGCGTCGCACCGCCTGCGCCGCCGGCATTGCCGCCGTTGGCCGTTCGACGCGAGGTGCCCCGTACCAGGCCTCGCAGCAGCGGAGGAAGCATCCCCGCCTCCGCCTGCGCCCGTAGCCCGGGGAGGTCCAGTTGGATGGGGACCAGCACGGCCTCGGCGGAGGCGGCTGCTACGTCCAGCAGCGCCAGACCCTGCGTCGAGGACAGCGCCACGACACCGCCGCGCGCCATCCGGTGGACGTCTGCACTGCCCAGTTCGCCGGCCATGCCGCCGTCCTCGGCCCACAGCCCCCACGCCAGCGACGTAGCGGTCAGACCCTGCGCCCTGCGGTGCTGCGCCAATCCGTCCAGGAAGGCGTTCGCGGCGGCGTA
>NZ_JBGCBY010000085.1:0-1141 GCF_041262165.1 Streptacidiphilus sp. MAP12-16 | reverse complement strand
GGGTGCGCCGGAGGCGACGCCCTCGTCCTGCATCTGCTCGGCCAGCTTCAACGCCTCCTCGATCAGCGTCTCCACGATCTTCGACTCCGGCACCGTCTTGATGACCTCACCCTTCACAAAGATCTGCCCCTTCCCATTCCCCGAAGCCACCCCCAGATCCGCCTCCCGCGCCTCACCCGGACCATTCACCACACACCCCATCACCGCCACCCGCAACGGCACCTCCATCCCCTCCAACCCCGCAGTGACCTCCTCCGCCAACTTGTACACATCCACCTGCGCCCGCCCACACGACGGACACGACACAATCTCCAACCCCCGCTGCCGCAGATTCAACGACTCCAGAATCTGATTCCCCACCTTGATCTCCTCCGCCGGCGGCGCCGACAACGAGACCCGAATCGTGTCCCCGATCCCCTCCGACAACAACGCCCCGAACGCCACCGCCGACTTGATCGTCCCCTGGAACGACGGACCCGCCTCCGTCACCCCCAGATGCAACGGATAATCACACGCCGCAGCCAACTGCCGATACGCAGCGATCATCACCACCGGATCGTTGTGCTTCACCGAGATCTTGATATCCCGAAACCCGTGCTCCTCGAACAACGAGCACTCCCACAACGCCGACTCCACCAACGCCTCCGGCGTCGCCCGCCCGTACTTCGCCAGCAACCGCGCATCCAACGACCCCGCGTTGACCCCGATCCGAATCGGCACCCCCGCCCCCGACGCCGCCCGCGCGATCTCCCTCACCTTGTCGTCGAACTGCCGAATATTCCCCGGATTCACCCGCACCGCCGCACACCCCGCGTCGATCGCCGCGAACACGTACTTCGGCTGGAAATGAATATCCGCGATCACCGGAATCTGCGACTTCCGCGCGATCACCGCCAACGCATCCGCATCATCCTGCGACGGACACGCCACCCGCACAATCTGACACCCCGACGCCGTCAACTCCGCAATCTGCTGCAACGTCGCATTCACATCCGACGTCACCGTCGTCGTCATCGACTGCACCGACACCGGCGCATCCCCACCCACCGCCACACTGCCGACCATGATCTGACGACTCTTCCGCCGCACAGCAAGCGGCTTCAACGGCGTGGACGGCATTCCGAGCGAGATCGCGGTCATC
>NZ_JBGCBY010000084.1:0-1220 GCF_041262165.1 Streptacidiphilus sp. MAP12-16 | reverse complement strand
GACATCACGCTGGCCGCATTGCCCGTGCCCAGGAAACCCTCGGAACCCTCCGGCGCACTGAGGATCAACGGCAGATAATCCTGCCCATTGGTACCCGCAAACACCCCCGTACGGCTGCCACGCACCGACAACGGATCGATACCCGCCCGCTCGAAAACCTCCCACGACGTCTCCAACAACAACCGCTGCTGCGGATCCATCGCCAACGCCTCACGCGGACTGATCCCGAAAAACCCAGGATCAAACTCCGCCACCCCCGACAAAAACCCACCCTCACGCACATACGTCGTATCAGCATGCTCAGGATCCGGGTGATACAACGAACCAACATCCCACCCACGATCCGCCGGAAAATCAACGATCGCATCCCCACCCGCAACCAGGAACCGCCACAACTCCTCCGGCGACCCCACACCACCCGGGAACCGACAACTCATCCCGACAATCGCAACCGGCTCATCATCCACCCCCCGCACCACATCCACCGGCACGGCAAGCCCAGGCACCGAACCCAACACCTCGCTGCACAAAAACTCCGCCAACACCGCAGCATTCGGATAATCGAACACCAACGTCGCCGGCAAACGCAGACCCGTCACCGCCGCCAACACATTCCGCAACTCAACCGCAGTCAGCGAATCAAAACCCAACTCCCGAAACGCCCGCGTCGGCTCAACCGCATCCACCCCCGCATGCCCCAACACCGCCGCAACCTGCGCCCGCACCACATCCAACGCCAGCCGACCACGCTCACCCTCAACCGCACCAACCAACAACCGCTGAAACGCCGAAACATCCGACCCCCCAGCCCCGCCCTCATCCCCCACCGACACAACCGACACAACCGGCCGCGCCTCAGCCAACTCAGCAAACAACAAACTCGACCGCAACGCCGTGAACTGCGGAGCGAAACGCTCCCACACCACATCCGCCACCACCGACACAGCCTCGCCACGATCCAACACCTGCTGCAACGCCACAACAGCCAACTCCGGCACCAACCCCGGCACACCACCACGCGCCAACCGCTCAGCAACCACCCCGTCCACAGCCATACCACCCTCGGCCCACGGACCCCACGCCACCGACGACCCCACCAGACCATCAGCACGACGCTGCTCAACCAACGCATCCAAAAACGCATTCGCCGCCGCATAATTACCCTGACCCGCACTACCCAACGTCCCCGCCAACGACGAGAACAACACAAACGCAGAAAG
>NZ_JBGCBY010000083.1:0-1224 GCF_041262165.1 Streptacidiphilus sp. MAP12-16 | reverse complement strand
GCAGTTCCTGGGACCGCCCGAGACACGACGGAGGCCCAGCATCCTGGAGCGGCTGCTCTTCGTCCTCGACGTCCTGACGACCACCGCCGGCAGCACGATCGGCGTGGACATCTTCGACGGGTCCGCCACCTGGGACAGCAACCCCTACGTCCGCAGCAGGGCCAAGCGGATCGAGGCGGCGAACCCCGTCACGGGCGAGTCCACCGTGACGTGAGGAAGGCCGTGCGGGTTGGGTCTGTTGTGACGCATTCCCTGGCCCGCACGACCTTGTCCCATCGTATCCTCACAGGCCTGCCACGCCGTCGACTCGGCGCGCTGATCGGCGAGTTGGCGCAGGCATGGATGGCATCGGAGGAGGGCCGCCTGCACGAACGCCGGGGCCACCAGCGACTGCGGGCTCCAGGAGCCGGGCCGAACCACCAGTTGGTGTTCACCGATCGGGTCATTGCCACCCTGGTCGTCCTGCGCCTCCAACTCCCGCACGCGGCTCTGGCCGTGCTCTATGGGGTGGACCGTTCCACGATCACCCGGGCCGTCCATGAGATCCGCCCGCTGCTGGCCGCCCGTGGCTTCGCGGTGCCCGACTGCCCTGGTCTGCGGCTTCGCACGCTGGAGGACGTCTTCGCCTATGCGGCGGCCGAGGGCATCGAGCTGCGGTTGGACGGAACCGAGGTCCGGGTGCGCCGCCCGCAGTCGAACAAGCCCGGGCGGCGCGCATTCGTGTCGGGCAAGATGCGGCAGAACACGAAGAAGGCCACCGTCGTGACCGACGGGCAGGGTCGAACCCTGTGGTCCGGGGCCTTCCGGCCCGGCCGGATGCACGACCAGACCGCCGTGAAGACCGAGGGGATCTGCGACCTGTTCGAGCGGTACCCCAAGGTCAAGGCGAAGGTCGACGCGGGCTACCGGGGACTGGCCAAGCAGTTCCCCGACCAGGTCCAGGCCCCACCGCTCAAGCCGAAGAAGGACGCCCCGCCCGAAGAAGTGGCCGCCTGGGACGCGGCCCGCCATCGGCAGTCCTCGGAACGGATCTGCGTTGAGCACGCCAACGCCGAACACAAGCAGTGGCGCACCCTTCAGCGCTACATCGGACGCCGCGAGTACTTCGACGAGACCTACACGGCGGTAGCCGGCCTGGTCTCCGACCGCGCCGCCGAGAGGTGATCACCCACCGGACAACACGCCAGGCCAGCACGCCCGAGTCTCAATCGAGCACCACGCCGT
>NZ_JBGCBY010000082.1:0-1395 GCF_041262165.1 Streptacidiphilus sp. MAP12-16 | reverse complement strand
CTATGGTCAAGCCCTCGGCCTATTAGTACCGGTCAGCTCCACCCCTTACAGGGCTTCCACATCCGGCCTATCAACCCAGTCGTCTACTGGGAGCCTTACCCACTCGATGGTGGTGGGAGTCCTCATCTCGAAGCAGGCTTCCCGCTTAGATGCTTTCAGCGGTTATCCTTTCCGAACGTAGCCAACCAGCCATGCCCTTGGCAGGACAACTGGCACACCAGAGGTTCGTCCGTCCCGGTCCTCTCGTACTAGGGACAGCCCTTCTCAAGACTCCTGCGCGCGCAGCGGATAGGGACCGAACTGTCTCACGACGTTCTAAACCCAGCTCGCGTACCGCTTTAATGGGCGAACAGCCCAACCCTTGGGACCTACTCCAGCCCCAGGATGCGACGAGCCGACATCGAGGTGCCAAACCATCCCGTCGATATGGACTCTTGGGGAAGATCAGCCTGTTATCCCCGGGGTACCTTTTATCCGTTGAGCGACGGCGCTTCCACAAGCCACCGCCGGATCACTAGTCCCTGCTTTCGCACCTGCTCGACCCGTCGGTCTCACAGTCAAGCTCCCTTGTGCACTTACACTCAACACCTGATTGCCAACCAGGCTGAGGGAACCTTTGGGCGCCTCCGTTACATTTTAGGAGGCAACCGCCCCAGTTAAACTACCCACCAGACACTGTCCCTGATCCGGATCACGGACCCAGGTTAGACATCCAGCACGACCAGAGTGGTATTTCAACGACGACTCCACCAGGACTGGCGTCCCAGCTTCACAGTCTCCCACCTATCCTACACAAGCCGAACCGAACACCAATATCAAGCTATAGTAAAGGTCCCGGGGTCTTTCCGTCCTGCTGCGCGAAACGAGCATCTTTACTCGTAATGCAATTTCACCGGGCCTATGGTTGAGACAGTCGAGAAGTCGTTACGCCATTCGTGCAGGTCGGAACTTACCCGACAAGGAATTTCGCTACCTTAGGATGGTTATAGTTACCACCGCCGTTTACTGGCGCTTAAGTTCTCAGCCTCGCCACCCCGAAAGGCAGCTAACCGGTCCCCTTAACGTTCCAGCACCGGGCAGGCGTCAGTCCGTATACATCGCCTTACGGCTTCGCACGGACCTGTGTTTTTAGTAAACAGTCGCTTCTCGCTGGTCTCTGCGGCCGGCCCCAGCTCACGGAGTAAATCCGATCACCAGTTCCGGCCCCCCTTCTCCCGAAGTTACGGGGGCATTTTGCCGAGTTCCTTAACCATAGTTCACCCGAACGCCTCGGTATTCTCTACCTGACCACCTGAGTCGGTTTGGGGTACGGGCCGCCATGAAACTCGCTAGAGGCTTTTCTCGACAGCATAGGATCATCCACTTCACCACAATCGGCTCGGCATCAGGTCTCAG
>NZ_JBGCBY010000080.1:0-1580 GCF_041262165.1 Streptacidiphilus sp. MAP12-16 | reverse complement strand
CTAGCTACTTGCCCCTGAAGAAGTCCGGGGCTTTGGTGGGAGTGACCTGGTCGGAGGGCTGGTGTGGGCTTCTGGTTGCCGCCACAGTGTGAAGTGGGTCGTTGGCGGCCGGGGGTGGTGGCGATGTTGCGTGTGGCGGGGGTACCGGACGCGTGGTGGGAGTTGTTGCCGGAGCAAGCCCGGCACCTGTCCAGCGAGCTGGCCCAGGTCGATGCGTTCTTGGACGACGAGCGGTTCATCGCCCCGTGGCGGGCGGTGTTCGCCGAGCGGCTCGGGCGACCGTCGATCCCGGTCGAGACGCTCCTGCGGCTGCTGTTCCTGAAGCACCGCTACCAGCTCGGGTACGAGACGCTGTGCCGTGAGGTGGCGGATTCGTTGAGCTGGCGGCGGTTCTGCCGGATCCCGTTGATGTCCCCGGTGCCGCACCCGACCACCTTGGTCAAGCTCGTGCGCCGAAGCGGCGCAGCCACAGTCGAGCAGCTCAACGCCGCGCTGCTGGCCAAGCTGGCCGAGGACAAGCTGCTGCGGTGCCGCAAGCTGCGCATCGACACGACCGTGATCGAGGCGGACATCGACTACCCCACGGACGCCGACCTGCTGGAGCACGGGGTGCGCAGAATGGGCCGGTTGGTGGAGCGGATCAAGGCTTCGGGCGCGGCCAAACGCACCGTCTTCCGGGATCGTAAGAGGTCGGCGGGGCGGCGCCTGAAGCAGATCTCGCGCACGCTGCGGCGGCGCACCGGCCAGGCGCTGGGTGAGATCGACCGGCTGACCGGCGAGGTCGCGGTCATCGCCCGCGCCACGTTGCAGGACGTAGCCGCCGTCGAGCGCAACGCACGACGCGCG
Organism: Streptacidiphilus sp. MAP12-16; assembly: GCF_041262165.1. Taxonomy (NCBI): domain Bacteria; kingdom Bacillati; phylum Actinomycetota; class Actinomycetes; order Kitasatosporales; family Streptomycetaceae; genus Streptacidiphilus; species Streptacidiphilus sp. MAP12-16. Next base: position 734 of record NZ_JBGCBY010000080.1, on the reverse strand, counting down.
CTGCGCGGCCGGCCCTCGGGACGGCTCGCGCGTCTGATCGATGAACTCGCCGAAACCGTGGCGGGAACCCGGCGGCTGCTGGAGCAGACCGCTCAACGGCTGGCGGGCGTTCGCACCATCCCCGACCGGCTGGTCTCGTTAGCCGACCCCGACGCCCGGCCGATCCGCAAGGGCAAGCCGCAGCATCCCACCCAGTTCGGCTACACCGCGCTGGTGGCCGAGGACGAATGCGGTTTCGTGGTCGACCACCAGGTCCAGCGCGGGAACCCGGCTGACGCTCCGCAACTGGTGCCCTCGGTCCAGCGGGTGACCGCGCTGGTTGGCCGAGTGCCGGGAACAGTGGTCGCCGACCGCGGCTTCGGTACCGCGGCCAACGACCGGGCACTGGCCGAGCTCGGCGTCCAGCGGATCGGCCTGCAGCGCAACGGCACCCCGGGACAGGCCCGCCGCGAGCACGAACGCAGCCGCCCGTTCCGGCGCATGCGCAACTGGAGAGTCGGCATCGAGGCCCGGATCAGCCACCTCAAGCGCAGCTTCGGCTTCCGCCGTACCCGGCTGCGCCGCCTGGGCGGCGCGCAGACCTGGGCCGGACTCGGGATCTTCGCCTACAACCTCCACCGGATGACCGTCCTGAGCGGGTGAGGACGGACGCACCGCCGGCCCGCACGATCCGACCACCACCCAGCTCCAGCCCGGCCACCAGGGCAAACCCTTTTTCAGGGGCAAGTAGCTAG
>NZ_JBGCBY010000079.1:0-1583 GCF_041262165.1 Streptacidiphilus sp. MAP12-16 | reverse complement strand
GCATCCGCCAACGACAACACACCGGCCACATGCGCCGCCGCCAACTCACCAATCGAATGCCCAGCCAGAACATCCGGCCGCACACCCCACGCCTCAAGCAGCCGGAACAACGCCACCTCAACCGCAAACAACGCCGGCTGCGTATAACCCGTCTCATGGATCAGCCCCGCCGCCGTCGTGCCCTCCGCAGCGAACACCACCTCGCGCAACGGCCGGGCCAGGTGGGCGTCCAGATGCGCGCAGACCTCGTCCAGGGCATCGGCGAACACCGGGAACGTCTCGTACAACTCCCGGCCCATGCCGAGCCGCTGGCTGCCCTGCCCGGTGAACAGGAACCCGACCTTGCCCTGCGAGGCCGTGCCCTCGACGAGTCCGGGCGCGCCATGTCCCTCCGCCAGGGCCGCCAGGGCCTGCTCGAAGCCGTCCAGATCCTGCGCCACCAGGACCGCGCGGCGGTCCAGGGCCGACCGGGTCGTGGCCAGCGAGTAGGCGACGTCAACAGGGAACTCGGGCCGGTGGTCCAGCCGAGACCGCAACCGTGCAGCCTGGGCGCGCAGCGCCTCCGTACTCCGGGCGGACAGCAACCACGGCGCTGCCCAAGGCGTGGCGCTGGCGGACGGCGGCGTGGCCTCCGCCTCGGCGAGAGAATCCGGGTCCGGGAGTGGTGCCTGTTCCAGGATCGTGTGGGCGTTGGTGCCGCTCACACCGAAGGAGGACACGGCCGCCCGGCGAGGACGACCGGTCTCCGGCCACTCCGTCGCCTCGGTCAGCAACTCCACGGCGCCGGCCGACCAGTCCACGTGCGGCGTGGGCTTGTCGATGTGCAGGCTCTTCGGCAATATGCCGTGCTGCATCGCCATGACCATCTTGATGATCCCGGCGACACCCGCCGCGGCCTGGGTGTGCCCGATGTTCGACTTCACCGAACCCAGCCACAACGGTGACGCCTCGCCACGGTCCTGGCCGTAGGTGGCCAGCAGCGCCTGCGCCTCGATCGGGTCACCCAGCCTCGTACCCGTACCGTGCGCCTCCACCGCATCGACCTCGGCGGCCGACAGACCGGCCGAGGCCAGCGCCTGCCGGATCACCCGCTGCTGCGAAGGCCCGTTCGGAGCCGTCAGACCATTGCTCGCACCATCCTGGTTGATCGCGCTACCCCGCACGATCGCCAACACCGGATGCCCGTTGCGGCGCGCGTCCGACAACCGCTCCACCAGCAGCATCCCCGCACCCTCACCCCACCCGGTACCATCCGCCGCATCAGCGAACGGCTTGCACCGACCATCGGAGGCAAGACCCCGCTGCCGACTGAAGTCCACAAAGGACGCAGGGGTGGACATCACCGTCACACCGCCAGCCAGAGCCAGCGTGCATTCGCCCGCACGGAGCGCCTGGATCGCCCAGTGAAGAGCCACCAGGGATGACGAGCACGCCGTGTCCACTGACACTGCGGGGCCTTCGAGTCCGAGGCTGTAGGCGACGCGGCCCGACATCACGCTGGCCGCATTGCCCGTGCCCAGGAAACCCTCGGAACCCTCCGGCGCACTGAGGATCAACGGCAGATAATCCTGCCCATTGGTACC
>NZ_JBGCBY010000078.1:0-1682 GCF_041262165.1 Streptacidiphilus sp. MAP12-16 | reverse complement strand
GGAACCCGCCGCGCCCGCACCCCCTGCCCCACACACCACGCCAGCAGATCCTCCAACGCCCCCGGCTCACCCGAAACCACCACCGACGACGGACCGTTCACCGCCGCGATCCCCACCTCACCCTCGCGACCCGCCAGCAGCTCCACCACCCGCTCCACCGGCAACGCCACCGACACCATCCCACCCCGCCCAGCCAGACCCCGAGCAATCGCCCGACTCCGCAACGCCACCACCCGCGCGCCATCCCCCAACGACAACGCACCCGCCACCACCGCCGCAGCAATCTCCCCCTGCGAATGCCCCACCACCCCAGCCGGCACCACACCAGCCGACCGCCACACCTCCGCCAACGACACCATCACCGCCCACAACACCGGCTGAACCACATCAACCCGGTCAAGCCAACCCTCACCAGCACCACCACGCACCACATCCAGCAACGACCACTCCACAAACGGAGCCAACGCCGCCGCACACTCCCCCATCCGCTCCGCAAACACCGCAGAGCACTCCAACAACTCCACCGCCATCAACGCCCACTGCGAACCCTGACCCGGGAAGACAAACACCACCTTCCCCGCAGAACCCACCACCCCCTGCACCACACCCGCCGCTACACTTCCAGCGGCCAACGCCCCCAGACCCCGCACAGCCGCCTCGCGACCACCCGCGACCACCACCGCCCGATGCCCAAAACCCGCCCGCGTCAAAGCCAGCGAATACCCCACATCAAGCAGCCCCACCTCAGGCCGCCCCTCAACAAACGACAACAACCGACCCGCCTGACCCCGCAAACCCGAAGCACTCTGCGCCGACAACACAAGAGGAACAACACTCCCCTCGACCGGTCCGGCCACCGGAAGCGCTACCTCAGCAGGAGCAGAGACGTACTCCAGGATGGTGTGGGCGTTGGTGCCGCTGATCCCGAAGGAGGACACCGCAGCCCGGCGCGGGCGTCCCGTCTCGGGCCACGGCCGCGCCTCGGTCAACAACTCCACCGCACCCGAGGCCCAGTCCACCTGCGCCGACGGCTCATCCACGTGCAGCGTCCGCGGCAGCACCCCGTGCCGCATCGCCATCACCATCTTGATAATCCCGCCCACACCCGCGGCGGCCTGGGTGTGGCCGATGTTCGACTTCAACGACCCGAGCCAAAGCGGTCGATCATCAGACCGCTCCTGCCCGTACGTCGCCAGGAGGGCCTGCGCCTCGATCGGATCACCCAGCGTCGTACCCGTGCCGTGCGCCTCGACCGCATCGACCTGATCCGCCGACAGGCGGGCATTGGCCAACGCCTGCCGAATCACCCGCTGCTGCGACGGACCATTCGGCGCCGTCAGACCATTACTCGCACCATCCTGATTCACCGCGGAGCCACGCACCACCGCCAACACCGGATGCCCGTTGCGGCGAGCATCCGAGAGCCGCTCCACCAGCAGCATCCCGACACCCTCACCCCACCCAGTACCATCCGCCGACGACGAGAACGCCTTGCAACGCCCATCCACGGACAGTGCGCGCTGACGACTGAAGTCGACGAACACATCCGGAGTCGACATGATCGCGACGCCGCCGGCCAGGGCCATCGTGCACTCGCCCTGCCGCAACGCCTGGATCGCCCAGTGCAACGCCACCAACGAGGACGAGCACGCCGTGTCCACCGTCACCGCCGGACCCTCAAG
>NZ_JBGCBY010000077.1:0-1831 GCF_041262165.1 Streptacidiphilus sp. MAP12-16 | reverse complement strand
CGCCGCACCCGGACAAGAACCGTGGCCACTGCCCACCGACCTGGTCGGCGCCCTGTGCGCGACCGTGTTCGAACTCGCCGAGGGCCAACCGCTGCTGATCTGCGTCGACGACGTGCACCACGCCGACCCCTTCTCGCTGCAGTGGCTGCTGTTCTTGATCCGCAGACTCGGCACCGCCCGCATCACGGTGGTCCTGGCCGAACGCACCGCCTGGCAGCACCCCCAACCCGCCTTCCACGCCGAACTGCTGCGCCAGCCCACCTGCCACCGCATCCAACTCGGCCCACTCACCCACCACGGCATCATCCAACTCCTCCAAACCCGCCTCGACGCGCCGAGCGCGGCCGAGCTGGCGGGCAGCTTCGACGCGTTGACCGGCGGCAACCCGCTGCTGGCCCACGCCCTGCTGGAGGACCTGCACGCGGGCACCAGAGTGCCCTTGGTGCAGCGTGCGGCCGCCCTGGGCGCCGGCTACGCATTCTGCCGCGCGGTGGTCAGCTGCCTGCACCGCAGCGAGGCCGCCGCCCTGGCGGTGGCACGGGGCATCGCCATCCTGGGCGACAACGCCACCGCGCACCTGCTCGCCCAACTCCTGGACCTGTCCGAGCAGTGGGCCCAAGGCGTCGTCGAGGGCCTGGAGTCGGCCGGACTGCTGGACAAGGGCCAATTCCGCCACCCCGCCGTGCGCGACGCCGTCCTGCGCGACGTCCCCGCCACCGACCTCAGCGCACTGCGACACGCCGCAGCGCACCTGCTCTACACCCAGGGCGCGCCCGAGCGTGACATCGCCGACCTGCTGCTCGCGTGCGAGGAGAGGGGTGAGGCGTGGAGTACCGGGCTGTTGTGCGACGTGGCCCGCGAAGCCCTGTTCGAGGGTGACGCCGCACTGGCCAGGCGCTGCGTGGAGCACGCCTACCGGGCCTGCAGCGACCCGCGCCAACGCGGCCGGGTGCTGACGTTGATGGTCGGGGTGGAGTGGCAGCTGCAGCCCGGCAACGCCACCCGGCTGCTGCCCATGCTCACCGCCGCGCTGAACGCGGGCGACCTCAGCGACCGGCACAGCGTCATGGTCGTCAAGTACCTGCTGCGGCACGGCCGGATCACCGACGCCTGCGCGATCCTGGACAAGATCCTGGTGCGCGACACCCCCGCCGAAACACGCACCACCGCCGAACTGCGCACCATCAAACTGCAACTGTCCAGCTCCTACCCCGGCGCCCTGGCCGAACTACCACCCTTCGGACCCAGCCCAGCCGATGAGGAACGCGCACCCGCCGCAGTACGCGCCGACCCGCAACTACAAGCCGCCGCCGTACTGGACGAAGTACTGGGCGGACGCGCAAAGGAGAACACCTACCTGGGCGCCGAACAGGTCCTGCGCAGCACCCGGCTCAGCTACCGCTCCTTCGAACAAGTCGAGTTCGCGCTGCTCGCCCTCATCTACGGCGACCAGGAGGCCAGAGCCGCGGCCTGCTGCGAGCAGTTGCTCGACCGCGCCGCCGACACCGCCGCCCAGGGCTGGCGGCCACCCCTGCTGGCCCTGCGCAGCCTGATCGCGGTACGCCAGGGCCACCTCGCCGCGGCGGAGGGGTTCGCGGCCACCGCCCTGGAGGAGATGCCCTGGCAGGGCTGGGGGGTGACCGTCGGCCTGCCCCTGGCCTCCCTGCTGATGGCGCGCACCGCCATGGGCAAGTACGAGGAAGCAGCCGAACTCCTCAACCGGCCCGTACCCCAGGCCATCTACAAGACCCGCTACGGCCTGCACTACCTGCACGCCAGAGGCGAGTACCGGCTGGCGACCAACAACCCCCACGCCGCCCTGGAGGACTTC
>NZ_JBGCBY010000076.1:0-2156 GCF_041262165.1 Streptacidiphilus sp. MAP12-16 | reverse complement strand
TGAGGACGGACGCACCGCCGGCCCGCACGATCCGACCACCACCCAGCTCCAGCCCGGCCACCAGGGCAAACCCTTTTTCAGGGGCAAGTAGCTAGTCCCCGGGCCTGAACCGCCGCGCCCGCCTGGAAGGACCCACCACCCCGCGCGCCGTCAAGGCCGCCGACCGGCCCCGCGAGGAATGGATCACCATCCCCGTCCCCGCGCTCATTGGCAGTGCCACGTTCGAGCGCGCCGCCCAGCGGCTCGAGGACAACGAGCGCTTCGCCTCGCGCAACAGCAAGGTCCCCTCTCTCCTCCAGGGCCTCATCGCCCGCTAAGGTGACGCTAAGTCATGAAGGCCTATGGGCAATCGCCCGATAGAGGGGTATTTGGGTGATTCAATGGCTACGGAGAACAGATCTGACGGCAGGTGGCGCAGCCCCGGGCGTCAACGGGGTCCGTGGAACACGTTGCGGATGCGGGTGGCGACATGGAGGTTGAGCCGGGTCTCGACGTCGCTGAGGTCGTGGCCGGTGATCTCGCGGATGCGCTGGAGGCGATAGCGCACGGTACTCCGATGGATGAGCAGGATCTCGGAGGTCGCGTCGTAGCTTCCGCCGCTCTCCAGGTAGCGCGAGAGCGTGGTGACGAGGTCGGTGTGGTGACGCGCGTCGTAGTCCAGCAAGGCGCCGAGCCATTCCCGGACGAAGCGGTCGGCCTCCCGTTCGCCGTCGCCGGCGCCCATCATGCGGTAGAGGCCGAGTTCCTCGAAGTTGGTGCTGCCGTACGGGTCGTGGGATCTGCGCCGCACGGTGAGAGCTCGGGCGGCCTCGTCGTAGGAGTGAGGGAGGCCTGCGGGGCTGTCGCAGCGGCCGCCGACTCCGATGGCCCCGGCATGGGTGCCGAGGTCGGCCATGGCGATGGGGGCGATCAGCCGCTCCCGGTCACGGACGGCGCCCGACTGGTGCCGTGCGAGCTGCAGCAGCTCTTTTCGGGGGCCGAGATCAGGTCCGGGAGGGGGCGGGGGCTGACCGGGGCCTGCCCAGACCCGCAGGCTACCGAAGAGGTCCTCGGTCAGCGCCGGGAGCCCGGTGACTTCGTTGAGAGCCCAGACGATGCCCGCCTCGCCCTGGCCGGAGGCCGCCGCGCGGGCAAGCGCCTCGTGGCAGGCGCCGGTGCTCTTCAGGACCGCGGCGGTCGCGCTGGGGTCGGCGTCGCGCCGGATCTCGGCAGTCATCAGCCGGTCGTGCTCCTCGGCGGTGGCGCGTTCCAGCCGGCGCCGCGCCATCCATGCGAGGGCGATGCCGGCCTGCCGGACGAGCAGGTCGGCGAGGGCGGCCTCGTCGGCCGAGGGCGCGGTGCGGGCTCGGACGACGAGGTAGCCGAGACAGCGGTCGCGGTCACGTAGGGCGTAGACCCGCATCCAGCAGTCGCCGGCGCCGTCCGGGTGGCCGGTGGCTCTGGCCGTGGCTGCGGCGTGCGGCCGCGCGCCGGATACGGCGGGAGTGAACGGTGCGCAGCGCACCGGCAGGCCGTTGTGCAGGAGGTAGGCCGCGTCGTTGACGAACGGGCCGAGCGCCGCCATCGCGGCCCTGGCAGCCCCCAGTACCGCGAACTCGTCGACTCCCTCGAACATCGCCGTGGTGTGGCGCAGCAAGGTGTGCGCGACCCCAGCCGTTGGCGGGACCGCGTGCGGTGGTGAGGCCGTCGTCGCGAGAGGGACAGCGTCATCCATGACAGGCCCCCTTCGGGGCTCGGGATATCGGCCGCTGCTACCACGCTACGCCACCCGAGGCGGGCCCTCAGCGGCAGGCCGCGGGCTGTTGCCTGTCCTGGCGGACGAGAGGGCCGCTGCGGGTTCGTCCTGCCAGGGCGAGGAATCCCGACGACTGGCGTGCGAGGCTGGCCGCTGGTGTGGGTGCGAACTCGCATCGGCGGTCGCCCCGGCGGTCTCGCCGGGGCCCGCGTCACGGTAACGATCGGTCCGTGTCCCGACGGAGGATATTCTCATGGCGAAGGCAGTCGGTATTGACCTCCGTACCACCAACTCCGTGATCGCGGTCTGGGAGGGCGGCGAGCCCGCCGTGATCCCGAACGCCGAGGGGGCCAGGACCACACCCTCGGTGGTCGCCTTCCCCGACAGCGGTGAGCGGCTGGTGGGGCAGTTGGCCCGGCGG
>NZ_JBGCBY010000075.1:0-2264 GCF_041262165.1 Streptacidiphilus sp. MAP12-16 | reverse complement strand
GCTGGGCGCCCGGGTCACCATCGCGGCCTGCGACGTGGCCGACCGCGACGCTCTGGCCGACCTGCTGGCCTCGATACCCACCGAAACACCCCTCAGCGCAGTGATGCACACCGCCGGAGTCCTCGACGACGCGGTGATCCAGGCATTGACGATCGACCAGCTCGACCGTGTGCTCCGGGTCAAGATGGACTCCACGCTGCACCTGCACGAGCTGACCCGCGAACTCGACCTGTCCGCGTTCGTCCTCTTCTCCTCCTTCGCGGCTACCTTCGGCGCGCCAGGCCAGGGCAACTACGCGCCCGGCAACGCCTTCCTGGACGCCTTCGCCGAGTGCCGGCGGGCCGACGGACTGCCCGCCACCTCGGTGGCCTGGGGACCGTGGGGCGAGGGAGGCATGGCCGAGGGCGGCGTCGGTGAGCGCATGCGACGGCACGGCATCCTGGAGATGGCACCCGGCCTCGCGATAACCGCTCTGCAGCAGGCGCTGGACCATCGCGACACGACGCTGACGGTCACGGACATCGACTGGAAGCGCTTCACGGTCGCGTTCACCGCGGGCCGTGCACGTCCGCTGCTGTCCGAAGTGCCCGAGGCCGTCAGGGTGCTGGAGAGCAGTGGGTTCGGTGCTGACGTGGAGACTGCGGGTGGTGCACTCGCCGAGCGGCTCAGCGGTGTCTCGCCCGCTGAGCGCGAGCGCATCCTGCTCGACCTGGTCACGTCCCATGTTGCGGCCGCGCTCGGCTACCCGGGACCGGAAGCAGTCGAGATCGGCCGGGCCTTCAAGGAACTCGGCTTCGACTCGCTGACCGCAGTCGAGTTGCGCAACCGGCTCGGTGCCGCTGCCGGTCTCAAGCTCCCGGCCACTCTGATCTACGACTATCCGAACTCCGCCGCGCTGGTCCGCCACCTGGACGAGTCCATCTCGGGCGCTGGGGCGAACGTCGCCGCCCCCGTCGCGGTCAGGGCGGCCACCGACGACGAGCCCATCGCCATCGTCGGCATGAGCTGCCGCTTCCCCGGTGGCGTGCAGAGCCCGGAGGACCTGTGGCAGCTCCTGGTCGCCGCTGGTGACGCCCTGTCGGAGTTCCCCGCCGACCGCGGTTGGGACCTCGACGCGATCTTCAATGCCGATCGCGACCACCAGGGCACCTCGTACATCCGGGAGGGTGGCTTCCTGCACGACGCCAGCCGCTTCGACGCCGCCTTCTTCGGGATCTCGCCGCGTGAGGCGTTGGCGATGGATCCGCAGCAGCGGTTGCTGCTGGAGACGTCCTGGGAGGCGTTCGAGCGGGCCGGCATCGATCCGCTGTCGATGCGCGGCAGCCGGACCGCTGTTTTCGCCGGAACCAACGGCCAGGACTACCTCGGTCTGCTCGCCGGTGCCGCGCAGTCGGTGGAGGGTCACGTAGCCACCGGTACTGCGGCCAGCGTCGTTTCGGGCCGCGTCTCGTACGCGTTCGGCCTCGAAGGCCCAGCGATGACGGTGGACACGGCGTGCTCCGCCTCGCTGGTGGCGCTGCACCTGGCGGTGCAGTCGCTGCGCGCGGGCGAGTGCGAGCTGGCCCTGGCCGGCGGCGTCACGGTGATGTCAACCCCGGGCACCTTCGTCGAGTTCAGCCGGCAGCAGGGTCTGGCCTCCGACGGCCGATGCAAGCCGTTCTCGGCTGCCGCCGACGGATTCACGCCCTCTGAGGGTGTCGGGATGTTGTTGGTGGAGCGGTTGTCGGATGCGCGGCGGAATGGGCATCCGGTGTTGGCTGTGGTGCGGGGTAGTGCGATCAATCAGGATGGTGCGAGTAATGGTTTGACGGCGCCGAATGGTCCGTCGCAGCAGCGGGTGATTCGGCAGGCGTTGGCGAATGCGTCTCTGACGAGCGATCAGGTCGATGTGGTGGAGGCGCACGGCACCGGCACCACCCTTGGCGACCCCATCGAGGCGCAGGCCCTGCTTGCGACCTACGGCCAGGGCCGTCCCGAGGACCGGCCGTTGCTGCTCGGCTCCATCAAGTCCAACATCGGCCACGCCCAGGCTGCGGCGGGCGTGGCGGGCGTGATCAAGATGGTCTTGGCCCTGGGCCGAGGCGTCCTGCCGGAGAGCATCCACCTCGACGAGCCTTCGCCGCATGTGGATTGGGCGTCGGGTGCGGTGGAGTTGTTGACTGAGGCGCAGCCGTGGCCGGTGACGGGTGAGCCGTGGCGGGCTGGGGTGTCGTCGTTCGGGTTCAGCGGTACGAATGCGCACGTGATCATTGAGCAGGCGCCGG
>NZ_JBGCBY010000074.1:0-2424 GCF_041262165.1 Streptacidiphilus sp. MAP12-16 | reverse complement strand
AGTCCAACTGGTGGTCTCCGACGCCCATTCGGGCCTGGTCAACGCCATCGGCGCGACTCTGCCCGGGGCCGCGTGGCAGCGGTGTCGCACCCACTGGAGCCGTAAAGAATCAACATGTTGGCGTGTCATGGCTGGCTGAAGCTGTGGCGAGGAGTTCAGCTGCCGTGCGAATACGTGTGGGTGCGGGTGCTGGCGTATGCCCGGCTCGCTGGAGGAGTGGGCGTGTCTCGCGGATGACGTTGCCGATGGAGGACCGGCTGACGTCCCCGAGTGCGTCGGCGAGGACGTCCATCGTGCACAGGCCGCGCTGGTAGAGAACGGTCAGCACGACGCGTTCCTCGTTGCTGATCTTCTGGGGGAAGATGCCGCCGCGGGTGCCCGGCTGGCGTTCGTCGCCGCGTCGCTGGTAGCCGAGCCGCTCGATCTGGGCTGCCTGCTGGGGCTGGAGGCGTCGAACGAGATCGTCCAACTCGGCGCGGGTCAATGCAGTCAGGGTCGGCGCCGAGAGCTTTCCCATGATCGCGGTCCGGGTCGGGGCGGTGTCGTGGTCGAGGAACGTGAGCAGGTCGCGGGTGGTTTTGAAGCGGACCGCTGCTGCGCCTGACTGGTGACCGTGGTCCTCCAGCACCCGGTGGGTCTCCTTGACCAGGTCGCCGATGCAGGCGCCGGTGGTCTCGAGAAGGTCGCCCAGGACAGTCAGTGAGCACACCTGCCGCTGGTAGAGCAGGGTGAGCAGGATGCGGGCACCGTCATCGAACAGCGGCTTGCTGCCGCGGAGCTTGCCGGTGGCCCGGCGGGCCCGACCGCCTCGTTGCTCGCTGTAGCGCTCGTGGGAACGCGCGGCCTGCAGCGGTGCCAACACCGTGCAGAGCAGGGAGAGTTGCTCCTGGTCCAGGCCGGTCAGCCGGGTGTCGTCGAGTCGGTGGAGGATCTCCTGGCGGCGGTGCGCGGCCGTCGAGCGTTCGTCGGGGCTGCCCTCGACCATCGCGTGTGCGTTGTCCTCGGGGTGGAGGGTGTAGTTCCAGGTGCCGTGCACGGCGTGGCGCTCCAGAGGTAGTGCCTCGAGGCGCTCTTTGCTGATCGCGACTCCGACGGGGTAGTCGCCGTTGTCGAGGTGGGCCTCGACCCGCAGTCCGGTGCGGGTGGTCGTGGACGCGATCGTCTGCACGACCACATCGTGGCTGGTCAGCGGGCATCCCCGCCAGTTGAGTGTGATGTGGGAGAACAGCCGGTGCTCGATTTTGTTCCACTTGCTTGTTGCCGGAGGATAGTGACAGACGGTGATGGCCAGGCCCGTTTCGGCGGCCAGGGCGGCCAGTTCGCTCTTCCATACGCGGTGGCGGTAGCTGTTGGAGCCGCCTGCGTCGGCGGTGATCAGCAGGCGTGACGCGGCGGGGTAATCGAGACTGCCGCGGGTCTTCCACCAGCGTCGGATGGACTCCACCGCGAAGACCGAGGTGTCGTGGTCGACGCCGACGTTGACCCAGCCGGTGTCACGGGACACGTCGTAGATCCCGAAGGGGATAGCCTGCTCGACGTCGGGGCCGGTGAAGTAGAAGTGGTGGTCCTCGACGTGGACGGGGTCTCCGGCGGGTCGCCATTCGCGACCGGCCATGGGCAGCCGTCCGAGATGCTCGCGCTTCTTGGTGTCCACACTGATCACCGGCTGACCAGCGCACTGATGGTGCGTCGCCTGTTCGTTGATGTATCTGAACTGGGCATCGCGGTCGGGATGCTGGGCGCCTTCCAGAGTCTTGGCATTGGCCTGCAGGCTGAACCCGGCCGCTTTCAGCAGCCTCCCCACCGTGGGCGCTGAGACCTGATGCCCCTGCCGGATCAACTCGTCCGCCAGATGCCGCAACGACTTGGTCGTCCACCGCAGCGGTGACATCGGGTCACCGCGCTCCTCCGGCTCCACCAGGGCCAGCAGGGCGTCGACCACCCCAGGATCGACCGATTCGACCACACGGCGACCACCACCCGGGGCGCGGACGCGCCCGATGGGCAGCGGTGCCATCCCCGCATCCAACTCTTCGACCCCGCGACGCACAGTGGTCTCGCTCATCCCAGCGGCCCTTGCAACCGCCCGCACTCCGCCATGGCCGAGCAACCTCGCCTCGGCGGCCACCGCAAGGCGCCGCTGACGCTCGTTGAGGTGCGGCAGTAACACCGAGAAACGGTTGATGAGTTGAGATGCAATCTCCTGCTTGATCGCCATACCAGCTCAACGAGCCGACAAGCGTGAAGCAACACCTTGATTCTTTACGGCTCCAACTACGCCCGGAATTTGCTATCGCAGGTACCCAAGAGCGCCCAGCCGTGGGTGGCCACGCTGCTGCGGACCGTCTTCGAGCAGCCCGATGCCGCCGCGGTGCGTGCGCAGATGGCCAAGGTCATCGCCGGCCTGGACGAGAAGTTCCCCAA
>NZ_JBGCBY010000073.1:0-2705 GCF_041262165.1 Streptacidiphilus sp. MAP12-16 | reverse complement strand
TCGCATGTGGACTGGTCGGCGGGCGCGGTGTCGCTGCTGAGCCAGGAGCAGGTGTGGCCGCAGACGGGGCAGCCGCGTCGGGCGGGTGTGTCCTCGTTCGGCTTCAGCGGTACCAACGCGCACATCATTCTGGAGCAGGCACCGGCCGTTGAGGTCGTTGAGGTCGTTGAGAGCGAGGAGGAGGAGCCTGGGGTCGCGCCTGAGCCTGCGGTGACGTCCTCGATCGTTCCGCTGGTGTTGTCGGCTCGGACGGCGCAGGCTCTGCGGGGTCAGGCTGAGCGGTTGCGGGTGCATCTTGCTGCGCGTGCGGAGCTGGACGTCGTGGATGCGGGCTATTCGTTGGCTACGGCGCGTGCGGTGTTTGAGCATCGCGCGGCATTGGTCGTGCGGGACCGCGAAGAGGTGCTGGAGGGGCTGGACGCGCTCGCGCGCGGGGAGATCCCGGGCAGCGCCACGGTCGGTGTGTCGGCGGGTCCTGGCGGCAAGGTCGCGTTCCTGTTCGCGGGGCAGGGCAGTCAGCGGCTGGGGATGGGGCGTGAGTTGTATGACTCGTTCCCGGTGTTTGCGGCGGCATTCAACGCGGCGTGTGCGGAGCTTGACCGGCACTTGGAGCGTCCGCTGCGGGAGGTGGTCTTCGCGGGGGAGGGGTTGCTGGACCAGACGGCCTTCACGCAGCCGGCGTTGTTCGCGGTTGAGGTGGCGTTGTTCCGTCTGGTGGAGTCGTGGGGTGTGCGGCCGGATGTTTTGGCTGGGCATTCGATCGGTGAGTTGGCGGCTGCGCATGTTGCGGGTGTGTTGTCGTTGGCGGATGCGGCTGTGTTGGTTGCGGCGCGTGGTCGGTTGATGCAGGCGTTGCCGGCCGGTGGTGCGATGGTGGCGGTGCAGGCTAGCGAGGCGGAGGTGCTGCCACTGCTTGCGGGGCGCGAGGCCGACGTGGGCATTGCGGCGGTCAACGGCCCTGGGTCGGTGGTGGTTTCCGGTGTCGAGGATGCAGTGCTTGCGGTCGCTGCGCATTTCGAGGAGTTGGGTCGCCGGACCAGGAGGCTGACGGTCAGTCATGCGTTCCACTCGCCGCTGATGGACGGCATGCTGGCGGAGTTCCGGAAGATTGCCGAGGGGTTGGAGTTCCGCGCCCCGCGCATTCCGGTCGTCTCGACCCTGACCGGGGTGCTCGCCTCGGCGGAAGACCTGTGTTCGGCGGACTACTGGGTGCGCCATGTCCGCGAGGCCGTCCGCTTCCATGACGCCGTCCAGGCTCTGGAAGCCGAAGGCGTCCGAACGTTCCTGGAGTTGGGCCCGGACGGCACGCTCACGGCCATGGCCCAGGGCTGCCTGGACGACGACGTCGCGGCCGAGCTCATGCCGGTCCTGCGCCGGGACCGTGGCGAGGCGGAGAGCGTGACGGCGGCCGTGGCCGGGTTGCACGTGCGCGGGGTGAAGGTGGACTGGGAGGCGGCGTTCGCCGGGCGTGGTGCGCGGCGTGTCGACCTGCCCACGTATGCCTTCCAGCGGGAGCGGTTCTGGCCGCGTCCGTACACCGGGTGGGTCGGCGATGTCGCCTCGGCCGGTCTGGGGTCGGCCGACCATCCGCTGCTGGGCGCGTCGGTCGCTCTGGCGGACGGGGACGGCCACCTGTTCACCGGGCGCCTGTCGCTGGAGATGCATCCGTGGTTGGCCGACCACGCTGTCGGCGAGATGGTGCTGCTGGCGGGCACGGCCTTCGTCGAGCTGGCGATCCGGGCCGGCGACCAGGTCGGCTGCGACCGCCTGGAAGAACTCACGCTGGAGGCACCACTGATCCTGCCCGAGAAGGGCGGGATCCAGGTCCAGGTTTCGGTGGGTGCGCCCGATGCCACTGGGCGACGTCAATTGTCGGTGTTCTCCCATCTGCAGGATGCTCCGGTGGATGAGGGGTGGACGCGTCACGCTGCGGGTGTGTTGTCGTCTGCGGATGTTGTTGCGTCGTTTGGTGTGGGGGAGTGGCCGCCTGTGGGGGCGGAGGCTGTCGTGGTTGATGGCCTGTATGAGGTTTTGGCGGGGGTCGGCCTTGAGTATGGGCCGGTGTTTCGGGGGTTGCGGGCGGCGTGGCGGCTTGGTGGTGAGGTGTTCGCCGAGGTGGCGTTGCCGGAGGAGAGTTGGGCGGAGGCTAGCCAGTTCGGTCTGCACCCGGCGTTGCTCGATGCGGCGCTGCACGCGATTGGTCTTGGTGGGGTTCTGGAGGACACCGGGCAGGCCCGGTTGCCGTTCGCGTGGTCCGGGGTCTCCCTGCACGCGGCGGGCGCCTCCACCTTGCGGGTGCGGATCGCACCCCAGGGCCCCGATACGGTCTCGCTCGCCGTCGCCGACGGCACGGGAGCGCCGGTGGCCTCCGTGGAATCCCTCGTGCTGCGGCCGTTCGCTGCCGACCAGCTACGCGGTGCCGGAGGCGGTTACCACGAGGCCCTGTTCCGCCCCGAGTGGACGGACGTGACTCTGCCGTCCGTCACGTCGGGTGGCACGGTGGTGGTGCTCGGTGGCGACGGCTTGGGTCTGGACAGTGCTGGGCGGTATGCGGATCTGGATGCATTGGTCGAGGCGGTCGTCGGCGGCGTGTCGGTGCCCGACACGGTCGTCGTGCCGATGATGCCGGTGTGGGGTAGTGACCGGGGTGTGGCGGTTGCGGTGCATGCGGCGGTGCATCGGGCCTTGGCTCTGGTGCAGCAGTG
>NZ_JBGCBY010000072.1:0-2742 GCF_041262165.1 Streptacidiphilus sp. MAP12-16 | reverse complement strand
CACACCAGCCGACCGCCACACCTCCGCCAACGACACCATCACCGCCCACAACACCGGCTGAACCACATCAACCCGGTCAAGCCAACCCTCACCAGTCCGCCCCAACAGGACGTCCTCCAACGACCAGTCCACAAACGGCGCCAACGCCGCCCCACACTCCTGAATGTTCGCCCGGAACACCGGCGAACACTCCCACAACTCCACACCCATCAACGCCCACTGCGAACCCTGACCCGGGAAGACAAACACCACCTTCCCCGCAGAACCCACCACCCCCTGCACCACACCCGCCGCCGACTCACCCGAAGCCAACGCCCCCAGACCCCGCACAGCCGCCTCGCGACCACCCGCGACCACCACCGCCCGATGCCCGAAACCCGCCCGCGTCAAAGCCAGCGAATACCCCACATCAAGCAGCCCCACCTCAGGCCGCCCCTCAACAAACGACAACAACCGACCCGCCTGCCCACGCAAACCCGAAGCACTCTGCGCCGACAACACAAGAGGAACAACACTCCCCTCGTCCGGTCCGGCCACCGGAAGCGCTACCTCACCAGGAGCAGAGACGTACTCCAGGATGGTGTGGGCGTTGGTGCCGCTGATCCCGAAGGAGGACACCGCAGCCCGGCGCGGGCGTCCGGTCTCGGGCCACGGCCGCGCCTCGGTCAGCAGCTCCACCGCGCCCGAGGCCCAGTCCACCTGCGCCGACGGCTCATCCACGTGCAGCGTCCGCGGCAGCACCCCGTGCCGCATCGCCATCACCATCTTGATGATCCCGGCAACACCCGCGGCGGCCTGCGTGTGACCGATGTTCGACTTCAACGACCCGAGCCAAAGCGGCGACGCCTCGTCACGGTCCTGGCCGTACGTCGCCAGCAGAGCCTGCGCCTCGATCGGATCACCCAGCGTCGTACCCGTGCCGTGCGCCTCGACCGCGTCGACCTGATCCGCCGACAGGCGGGCATTGGCCAGCGCCTGCCGAATCACCCGCTGCTGCGACGGACCATTCGGCGCCGTCAAACCATTACTCGCACCATCCTGGTTCACCGCACTGCCACGCACCACCGCCAACACCGGATGCCCATTGCGGCGAGCATCCGACAGCCGCTCCACCAGCAGCATCCCGACACCCTCACCCCACCCAGTACCATCCGCCGACGACGAGAACGCCTTGCAACGCCCATCAGTTGAGAGGCCACGCTGGCGGCTGAAGTCGACGAAGGTCTCGGGGGTGGCCATCACCGTGACGCCGCCGGCCAGGGCCATGGTGCACTCGCCCTGCCGCAACGCCTGGATCGCCCAGTGCAACGCCACCAACGAGGACGAGCACGCCGTGTCCACCGTCACCGCCGGACCCTCAAGACCGAAGGTGTAGGCGACGCGACCCGAGGCGATGCTTCCCGAGACACCCGTGCCCAGGTAGCCCTCGACGCCGTCCGGCAGCTCACCGATACCTGTGGCGTAGTCGTGGTACATGACGCCCGCGAACACCCCGGTCCGGCTGCCCCGTACCGTGGCCGGGTCGATACCCGCCCGCTCGAACGCCTCCCACGAGGTCTCCAACAGCAACCGCTGCTGCGGATCCATCGCCAACGCCTCACGCGGCGAAATCCCGAAGAACTCGGGTTCGAAGAGGCCCGCGTCGTGCAGGAACCCGCCCTCACGGGTGTACGTCGTACCCTGATGATCCGGATCCGGGTGGTACAGACCCTCAAGATCCCAACCACGACCCGTCGGGAACCCGGAGATGGCGTCGCTGCCCCCGGCGACCAGCTGCCACAGGTCCTCCGGAGACTCCACCCCACCCGGGTACCGGCAGCTCATCCCCACGATCGCAATGGGTTCGTCGTCCGAGGTACCGACCGTCGCCACCGTGCTCGCGACGACGGCGTCCGCGTCGCTTCCGAGTAGTTCGGAGAGCAGGAACGCTGCCAGTGCCACGGGACTCGGATAGTCGAAGACCAGCGTCGCCGGAAGCCGCAGCCCCGTCACTGCGTTCAGCACGTTGCGCAGCTCAACGGCGGTCAGCGAGTCGAATCCGAGCTCCTTGAAGGCCCGACTCGACCCCACGGCACCCGCGTCCGTGTACCCCAACACCTCTGCCACCCGAGCACACACCAACTCCAGCAGCACCCGCTCACGCTCACCACTCGGCAACGCGAGCAGCTGTCCCACGAGCTCAGAACCGCCGGCACCACCGGAACGCGCGACACGGCGAGCCGGAACACGAACCAGTCCGCGCAGCAGCGCAGGCAGCAGCCCAGCGGCGGCCTGGGCCCGCAGGGCGACCAGATCGAGCCGCATCGGCACCAGCGCCGCATCTCCAGCAACGCCGGCGGCGTCGAAGAGGCTCAGGCCCTCCGCCGAGGACAGCCCCTGGACGCCGCCACGGTTCATCCGCTGGAGATCGACCGTGTCCAGGCTGCCGACCATGCCGCTGCTGTCGGCCCACGGGCCCCAGGCGAGCGAGGTGGCGGCCAGGCCCTGCGCGCGGCGCTGCTGCGCCAGCGCATCCAGGAACACATTCGCCGCAGCGTAGTTGCCCTGACCAGGGCTACTCAGAGCGCCTGCGGCGGAGGAGAAGAGCACGAACGCGGACAGGTCGAGGTCCGCGGTCAGCTCGTGCAGGTTCAGCGCCGCGTCCACTTTCGGCCGCAGCACGGCGTCGATCCGCTCCGGGGTGAGCGAAGAGACCACGCCGTCATCCAGCACACCCGCCGTATGCACCACACCCGTCAACGG
>NZ_JBGCBY010000071.1:0-3576 GCF_041262165.1 Streptacidiphilus sp. MAP12-16 | reverse complement strand
GGGAAGATCTTGGTCGATCCCCTTGATAGCAGAGGTCCAGCAGCATTTCACGCCCCCTTGACACCGCCTCCGGGCGCTAAACTTCGCGGCATTGGACCACGACCAGCCAGGTCCAGCGGTCGGCGGCTTCGGGATCGCGCAGTTTCGGCGCGGTCCAGCCCAGCGTCTGCTTCCAGAAGCGCGAGCTGCCACAGGCCCTCGCGGCCGTAGACCGGCTGGATCGGGCTGCCGGTGAGCACCAAGTCCCACCGGTCCGTGCTCCTGTTATCGCGGTCGTCGTCGACGGTCACGCTGCTGCCGCCCACGGTGGCACCCGCCCGCCTCAATCGGCCGCGCCGCCCGCTGGTCCCGAGTATGGCCTGGGAGGTTTACCCGGTGTGACGAGCCGTGCCCTGACCGCCAACGCCAGGCAGCGCTTGGAGAACGCCGCCCGGCAGGCCATCGAACAGCAGATGCCGCAGAGGGACATCGCCCACGGGGCCGGCAGCAGCTGGGAGTGGGCTGCGCCGACTGTAGAGCAGCCCCGCCACTATGACCCGCCGTTCGGGCCGCCTGGTCGTAGTGGGGCCCGAACGGCCGTTGGCCTCGGATAAGCTCCCCTTATCCGAGGCGTCAAACCGGACATGACGCCTCATCGTGCCCGGTGCGGGCCTGGACCGCCTGGCGCGAACGACTCCTGGCCGAGGGCGGACCGCAGTACGCCGACCCGTCGGGCCCGGCCTTCCACGGCATCGACCGGCACGGCCACATCCACGACGGAATCGGCCCCGACGGGGTCACCCGCGCCATCACCCGCATCTCGCAGCGCTGCGGCATCGACATCCGCTGGACCGGCCACTCGCTGCGCTCGGGACTTGCCACCGAGGGCCGCAAGAATAGGCGAGACGCGATCGCCATCGCCCGCCAGGGCGGCTGGGCACCCAACTCCAAGTCGATGCTCGGCTACATGCGCACCGCCGACGACTGGGACGACAACGCCTCCGCCGGCCTCGCCTGACTGACCGGCAACCACAGCCCCAGGGTGTCAGGAGCCCTACGGCCCGATGTCCTTCGCGTAGGACACTGGGTCTCCGCTGACCTGCGGTGACGGGCCTTCCGAGCGGGGCTGACTGTCCCGAGCCACCAAGACCCTCTCCCGTGACGTGGCATCTCCTCGCCGGGAGAGGAAGCGGATCCTGAGCAGGGTTGCCGAGGCGACAAGGAGAGTCGAGGTGGCCCACGCCGAGAAGGTCCAGTCCCCTACAGCGATGCCGACGACGGCGATAAGGGCCAGGCCGGCGACACCGATGATCGCACCGAGGGCGTAGACGCCGATCCCCAAGTAGCGGAGCACCGGGGGCAGAAGATGCGTGAATCGAATGGTGCGGGACTCAGTCGTGGGGACCTTGATGTTTGTGGAGGCCGACAGGATCTGAGGTGGCTCGGGCACCACGGGCTCACGGAGAGAGGGGATGTCCGCGCGGGCGTGCGACGAGGGAATACTCGCTGGTTCGGTGACCACGACCCGCGAGGGCGGAGGCGCGTACGCCGTCTCACCCGGTACGGCACTCGGGTTGCGGTAGTTCAACGGTGGAGAGGGAACCGACTTCGAGGGCTTCGGCGAAGCCGAGGTGCGCCCGTACCGAGAATTCGGCTGCGGGACCTCGGCCGCAGGCGACGGGTCTTCGGCCATCCACGCCATCAGTTCGATCAGGCCCGCTGTCGAGCTGGCCGCGTTGACGTCGACTGGCCCGGCGTGGCGGTCCAGCTGTGCGAGCACCTCGTCCACCGTCAGCGCGCAGGGGCCAACCTCCTCCGCGGGAGGGCTCGCGGCATCACGGGGGGCCTCGTTGAACTCTTCTTGATCGGTCATCCTGCTGCCTCCACTCCTCCATCATCGTTGAGGTCTCCCAAGTCGGGGAGGACCTCCTGCCCCAGTGCGCTGGTGAGGTCCGCGCGAGCATGGAGCAGATGCACGCGCACGGTTCCCTCCGTGATGCCTAGATGCGCTGCGATCTCTTGATTGCTCAGGTGCCCTTGATGCTTCATCAGCGTGACCCGCCGGCGACGCTCCGGCATCTCATCGATGATCTTCCAGGTCTTCTCCAACAGCATCTTGGAAGCCACCGTGCGGGGGATGTCGACGTCCGCCACGGGATCAAAGTCGCGGACGAGATCCTCAAACAGCATTCGCGAGGTTGTCCTCGCCCGCCAGACGTCGAAGATTCGGCGCCTCAACACCAGGTAGAGCCAGGAGCGCTGACGATCGAAGCCGAGCTCCTGCAGCTCGTCCCATGCCTCAGCGCAGGCCTTGAAGGTGTCCTGCACCGTGTCGTGCGCCAGCTCACAGTCGACCCCGAGTAGTCGGGATGCGAACGGGAGCATGTCCGAGTACAGCACGCCGTAGAGGCGCGCGATTTCTTCCCAGTGCTCCCTGGGAATTCTGGACGGCATCAGCGGCTCTGACCAGGTAGGACCGGCTTGGTCGGGGAGTCGCCGGCTCCGAGTTGGATCCACATGGCAGGGCCTCCTAGCCAGCCGGCCTGAACGATCACGGACCCGGCCGGCGCTGTGGTCAGGACGGCAACCAGAGTCTTGCGGCGTGACCGCTCGGAAAAGAGGCGCAGCGATCCCATGAGAAGAATGAAGAAACAGGTGACCTGCCACGCGAACAGATGCGGTGTCAGGGCGACCCATTCGGTGGCCCACCGCCTACCCGGCATCGCGAACGTCTTCATACCCGTGATGTCGCCTGAGCGCTGAGAACGTTTAAGAAGGGCGAGCTCATGCATCGACCCCGGCACGGCCACATCCACGAGGGGCTCGGCCCGCGACGGGGTCACCCGCGCCATCACCCGCGTCTCGCAGCCGTTGCGGCGTCGCCAGCCCCGAGAGCCGGACGTGCCGTCAGGGATGGATATTGGTACCTATCCATTACTTCGCCGAGGAAGCGATCGTCGCTTCACTGGTGCGCGAGTGGCTGCAGCTGGACGTCCTGATCGCCGAGAAGATCACGACGGAGCCTCTGCCCGAGCGCTCGCGGGAGTTGGTGGAGAGCCTGCTCGCGGCCTACGCGGACCGCTTCCGGAAGGAGCCGGGGTACCGCCGGATCTGGTTCCAGGGGCCGCGCCTGGCCGCGTTGGACGCGGTCGGCAAGGAGACGAACGAGGAGATCGCCCGACACCTGCACGGCGCGCTGGTCCGCGGCTATGGAATACCGGACACCGAGCCGTCACGGCGACGTGCAGGGCTGGCCGTAAAGGTCGGGGCCAAGCTGCTTGACCTGGCCTTCCGTGAGCGGGCCGAGGGCGACCCCGAGATCCTCGCCGACGCCGCACTGATGATGGACCGCCACCTCTTCGCACCGTCCGACTTCGACTGACGATCGATCCATCCGGTGAGACGGCCGACCACCTCACCTGACCGGTGCCGGAGCAGCTTCCTAGCAGACGAGTTTTGACAGCAAGACCGTTTTTCCGCGCCGTTCCTACCGGCCCCCCTGGTTGCGCTGAGCGACGCGTGCCGTGCCCGTCCAGTGTGAGCTGAGCGCGCACGGCACGAGATTCCGAGTGGTGTCCGGTGCTACTGCTCCAGCCA
>NZ_JBGCBY010000070.1:0-3653 GCF_041262165.1 Streptacidiphilus sp. MAP12-16 | reverse complement strand
AACGCATCCAAAAACGCATTCGCCGCCGCATAATTACCCTGACCCGCACTACCCAACGTCCCCGCCAACGACGAGAACAACACAAACGCAGAAAGTTCGAGACCCGCGGTGAGGTCGTGCAGGTGCAGCGCTGCCGCCACCTTCGCACGTGCGACCCCCGCAAACCGCTCCACCGTCAGACCATCGACGACACCGTCGTCGAGCACGCCGGCAGTGTGGAACACACCGGTCAGCGGGAACTCCGCAGGCACGGCCGCCAGTGCGTCCGCGAGCGCCTCCCGATCCGCCACATCACACGCCGCCACCGTGACAGCCGCGCCCAACCCGGCAAGCTCGTCGCGCAGTTCGGCCGCACCCGGCGCATCCAACCCGCGACGGCTCGTCAGCAGCAGGTGCTGGGCACCACTACGTGCCAGCCAACGCGCGACCTGCGCACCGAGCGCCCCAGTACCGCCGGTGACCAGCACCGTCCCACGGGGTTTCCACACCGTGCCGGAGCCCTCCGACCCTGCGTCGGCACGCACCAACCGACGTGCGAACACACCCGAGGACCGCACCGCCAACTGATCCTCGCCACCCGCACCCGAGAGCACACCCAGCAGACGTGAGAGCACCCGCTCGTCCACGCTCGCGGGAAGGTCGACCAGACCACCCCAACGCTCCGGATACTCCAGGGCGACGACCCGACCCAGGCCCCAGACCTGCGCCTGCACCGCGCTGGCCAGTCGATCCGAACGACCTGTCGACACCGCTCCGCGCGTCACGCACCACAACGGCGCCTCGACGGCGACATCACCCAACGCCTGTACCAGGGCCGCGGTCAGTGCCAGACCCGCCGGGACGGACGAGTCCACGGCAGACGGCGTCTCGTCGAGAGCCAACAGTGACAGCACTCCGGTGACGGTCTCGGCCCCCAACGCATGCTTGATTCGCTCGGCGAGGTCCGCGCGGTGCGCAGCCGCCCCGTCGACCTCGACCTGACGGGCCTCGACGCCGCACCCCGTCAGCGCTCGCAGCACGCCGGGCACCGCACTGTCATCGGCGTGTCCGGCCGGGATCACGAGTAGCCAGGTCCCCGAAGGTGTCGCGGACGGCGTTGCGGTGATCGGGCGCCAGTTGATCCGGTAGCGCCAACCATCCACCGTCGACTGCTCACGACTGCGCCGACGCCACGCCGTCAACGCAGGCAGCACCGCACTCAACGGCTGCTCACCATCAACATCCAACGTCGCCGTCAGCGCATCCAAATCACCGCGCTCCACCACCTCCCAGAACCGCACATCCACCGGATCCAGCACCCCCGGACCCGCAACATCACCCTCACCCCACGCCACCACATTCGGCCAGTACCGCTGACGCTGAAACGCATACGTCGGCAAATCGACACGGCGCGCACCCGAACCCGCAAACAGCGCCCGCCAGTCCACCACCACACCACGCACATACGCCCGAGCCACGGCCGTCGTCAGCGCCTGAACCTCCGGGCGGTCGCCACGCAACACCGGCACGAACACCACCGCGTCGGCATCAGCGTCGGCGTCGGCGTCAGCGTCGGTGTCGGTGTCGGCCAGGCAGTCCTGACCCATCGCGCTCAGAACCCCGTCCGGACCCACCTCCACAAACGTGGCGACACCATCACGCTGCAGAGTCCGTACGGCATCGCAGAAGCGCACCGCCTCGCGGACATGCCGCACCCAGTACTCGGGCGAGCACAGCTCTTCGGCGGTCGCGACCTGACCCGTCAGCGTCGAGACGATCGGAATGCGCGGCGTCTCGAAGACCAGGCCCTCGACCACCCGGCGGAAGTCGGCCAGCATGCCGTCCATCAGCGGCGAGTGGAAGGCGTGGCTGACCGTGAGCCGCTTCGTCTTGCAGCCCAGCTCCTCAAATTGCCCAGCAACCGCCAGCACGGCGCTCTCGACACCCGAAACCACCACCGACGACGGCCCGTTGACCGCCGCGATGCCCACCTCCGCCTCACGCCCCGCGAGGAGCGGAAGCACCTCAGCCTCGGATGCCCCGACAGCGACCATCGCACCACCACTCGGCAGCGCCTGCATCAACCGCCCACGCGCCGCAACCAGCACAGCCGCATCCGCCAACGACAACACACCGGCCACATGCGCCGCCGCCAACTCACCAATCGAATGCCCAGCCAGAACATCCGGCCGCACACCCCACGCCTCCACCAGACGGAACAACGCCACCTCAACCGCAAACAACGCCGGCTGCGTATAACCCGTCTGATCCAACAGCCCATCGACACCGAAGACCACCTCACGCAGCGGACGCTCCAGATGAGCATCCAGATGCGCACACACGGCATCGAACTCCGCCGCGAACACCGGGAACGCCTCATACAACTCACGTCCCATACCGACCCGCTGGCTGCCCTGCCCGGTGAACAGGAACGCCACCTTGCCTTCAGTCGCGGAGCCCTGCACCAGGTTCGCTGCAGACTCACCAGCAGCCAGCGCGCTCAGCGCGTGCAGGGCGTCCTCGCGCGCACCCGCCACGATCACCGCTCGCCGCTCCAACGCCGCTCGACCTGTCGCCAGCGAGTACCCGAGGTCGGACAGGTCCACCTCAGGCCGGCTTTCGACCAAGGACAGCAGGCGCCCCGCCTGCGCCCGCAGCGCCGGCTCGTTCCGACCCGAGAGCACCAACGGCACAGTCGTGCGAACAGGTGAAGCGCTCCGCCCCTGCTCATCGTCGGGAACGTCAACCGGGTCCGGTGCCTGTTCCAGGATCGTGTGGGCGTTGGTGCCGCTGAGCCCGAAGGAGGAGACACCGGCGCGGCGGAGCCTGCCGGTCTCCGGCCAGGGCATCGTCTCGGTCAGCAACTCCACCGCACCCGCCGACCAGTCCACATTCCTCGTCGGCTGATCCACATGCAGACTCTTCGGCAATATGCCGTGCTGCATCGCCATGACCATCTTGATGATCCCGGCGACACCCGCCGCGGCCTGGGTGTGCCCGATGTTGGACTTCACCGAACCCAGCCACAGCGGTGACGCCTCGTCACGGTCCTGGCCGTAGGTGGCCAGCAGCGCCTGCGCCTCGATCGGGTCACCCAGCCTCGTGCCCGTACCGTGCGCCTCCACCGCATCGACCTCGGCGGCCGACAGACCGGCCGAGGCCAGCGCCTGCCGGATCACCCGCTGCTGCGAAGGCCCGTTCGGAGCGGTCAGACCATTGCTCGCACCATCCTGGTTGATCGCGCTACCGCGCACGATCGCCAACACCGGATGCCCGTTCCGGCGCGCGTCCGACAACCGCTCCACCAGCAGCATCCCCGCACCCTCACCCCACCCCGTACCATCCGCCGCATCCGCGAACGGCTTGCACCGACCATCGGAGGCAAGACCCCGCTGCCGACTGAAGTCCACAAAAATGCCCGGGGTGTTCATGGTGGTGACGCCACCGGCCAGGGCCAGCGAGCACTCACCGTTGCGCAGCGCCTGCACCGCCAGATGCAGTGCCACCAGCGAGGAGGAACAGGCCGTGTCGACGGTGACTGCGGGGCCTTCGAGTCCGAGGCTGTAGGCGACGCGGCCGGACATCACGCTGGCCGCATTGCCCGTGCCCAGGAAACCCTCGGAACCCTCCGGCGCACTGAGGATCAACGGCAGATAATCCTGCCCATTGGTACC
>NZ_JBGCBY010000069.1:0-5310 GCF_041262165.1 Streptacidiphilus sp. MAP12-16 | reverse complement strand
CCTTGCTACCCATCTGTGATCCTTCCCGGCAGAGACCCCGTCTCATGCCTTACTGGGTCACACCGGGCCATACACAAACTTCCGGACAGTCCCGGCGCTGCGGGTGCGGTGGACAGGGTCGTGGTCGGCCTGCATCAGGGCCGGAGCTCGCCGGGTCACTGGGCCAGTGGCCCTGGCTGATCACGCTGCCCGTATGGTTTCTTTTCATGTCCACGACTTCATACGCCGGTCACATAGAGCCGTCCGATCTGGCTCCGCTGGTGCAGGGATCCGCGTCCAGTGACAGCAGGTCCTCCCTCATCCAGCGACTTCTGTGCTCGGTGTGGCTGTGGCCGATGGTGCTGACCCTCGTGCTGGGGCTCTACAAGCTCAGCCAGCCGGAACTGTGGCGTGCCGAACTCGCCTCCTGGAGTGCGGCCTCGCGCAGCGTTCCTCAGCTGTTCCGGTTGTTGGGCCATGTGGACACATCCAGCGGTGCGTACTACCTCTTCTTGCACTTCTGGATCAAAATCTTCGGCGACTCCATAGTGGCCCTGCGCCTGCCCTCCGTACTGGCGATGGCCGGGGCAGCGGGTTGCGTGGCGCTGCTAGGCCGACGGATGTTCTCGTCGTCCGCGGGCGTTCTTGCCGGACTGGCGTTCGCGGTCATGCCGGCAGTCTCCCGGTACGCCCAGGAGGCTCGGTCCTATGCCTTCACGATCCTGGGCGTGACGGTGGCCACAATGCTGTTGCTCCGGGCCCTGGAACCTGACCACAGAGAACACCACCCTGAAGCACCGCGTCCAACAGCTCACCCGCGAGCACCGGAAACTCCAGGAACGACTCGAAGGCGCTCGCTCCAACATCCGCTTCGCGGAGAAGCGCACGGCCGACCTGGAGGTTCAAGTGCTCGAACTCCAACAGGACCGTGGGGGCGACGTTGCGCGGTCGGCGCTGGCAGGACCCACTCTTACCCCTCAACAATGCCTGGACGTCGAATAGGTCCCGGTTCGCGACCGGGCCACCCTCGGACAGACCAGGGAGGCCGCCGCATTGCGGAGCTGGATTCCTCGGATGCCGACCGCGCAGCCACGACCGTACTCGACAGCACCGACAGTCAGGTCCCAGCGGGCAGCAGCTGAACCAGGCCTACCGACGCACGCTCGTTGGCCCAGGCATGGACGGCCCGCACCGTCCACTTGCCGACAGGCAGGGGCACGGCCACTTGCTCAGGAAATCCGCCGCTTGGGTACTCGACGTTCAGCTCGGCCCCTGCGATCGCGGAGTCCATGAGCACTGCCGGGCCGTCCGTCTCCCAGGTTCCGCACCCCTCCCACTCGCTCTCCGGATCTACGAGGACGGCCTCGGCAGCCGCGACCAGGTCTGCCTCAGAATCTGCGGCGAGCCAACGGAGGAAAGCCCGATGCTCCTGGAGGTAGTAGGTGCGAGCAGGCTCATCGGCCAGGACGAGGGCCTGGGCTCCTTCGTCATCTACGGCAAGCAGGCCGGCGAAACCGTCCACCTGGCAAGCGCGGTCGTAGTCGTCGGGTGCATCAGCGTTGCCGATCACCATCCCAGACTCCGTGCAGCCTCCCCAACTGGCCAGTATCGATACAGGGACGACGATCAACGGCCCACCCATCGACTCCACCCACGCTCGGGACGGTTCAGGTGATTCGGTGTCAGATAGCGAGGAGGCGTTCATGCAGTCAGTCTGCCCACAGCCACGGACAGCGTTCCGCTCGGATGCGTGAAGCCTGAACGTCGCGGAACTGTCCGCAATGCGTATGTGCTGGTCAAAGGCGACGCGATCGAGTCGCCGGTCAGTAAACTCGCCCAACCGACGAGTGCGTGGGTCTTCCAGTGAAGGCCGGCTCGCTCATCTCCTTGATCGTTCTCGGACGGCTCCGGCCAGATCACCACGGGCAGCTCTGGCCGCCCGAGTCGCGGCGAGATGCACTCGTTCGCGTCGGCCATCCACGTGGTTGCCCAGACCAGCTCGCACGGAAGCGCCAACAACCTGGGCCCGAGCGCGGGGTTGATCCTGGCCAGAAGCGGGTTCGAGCCGCTGCCCGATGGCTCGTAGCCGGTTTGGTAGGTCGGATACCCGACTGCCCCAAACGGGATGAGCGGCCCATCAACATCAAGGAAGAGCAGCGGGCGCTCCGCGGGACCGGTCACCGCCGAACGATAGCGGCTCCTCGTTATGTACGCCGGAGCGCCCACCTCGCCAGATGTTCCCAGAGCGGTCAATGGTCAATCAGGAGAACGGATCCGTCTCGTCGGCGCCGTCGTGGGCGATCCAGCCCGGCGAGTGGGTCATCGCGCGCCGCTACCTGACCGACGCATCGATGGCGCAACTCCATGCATCACGACAGACTGATGCCGTTCACGTCGTCGAGCTCGTGCCTGGCGCCTGAACCACACCGAGCAGAACGCCAACCAAGCACGGCGCGCCACGCCACGGGACTCCAACACCATGATCCTCCCCAAAGATCGCGACCCCCGCTTCATCACCATCCGCCGTGGGGGGACGCTTACGGACTCCGACCATCGGCTCCTGGCTTTGTGGGCTGCCGCGTGCGCGGAGCACGTTCTGCCCCTATTCGAGTCGGTGCAGCCCTCGGACCCGCGGCCCCGCGAGGCGATCGAGCAGATTCGGGCATGGGCGTGCGGCGAGATCAGGATGTCTCAGTCCCGTGCGGCGGGTGGCCATGCCATGGCTGCGGCAAGAGAGTTGAGCGGAGCCGCTCGGCACGCCGCATATGCTGCCGGCCAGGCAGCAGTGGTGGCGCATGTCGCCGCACACGAGCTTGGTGCTGCGGCCTACGCGATCAAGGCCGTGCGTGCGGCGGCCCCCGGACGGGAGGGTGAGAGCGCCGGCAGGCTCGAGTGCCGTTGGCAGCGCGAACAGCTCCCGGATGTGATTCGCGAACTCGTCCTAGAGGATCAGCGGTTGCGAAACGACATCTGCTGGTCGGTCTTCGACTGTTGACGGGCGTGACGGCTCCTGGGCGAGTACCAGCGCAGTCGCGACGGCTGGCTCGCAGTGGACATCTCCCTGACCGGTCTACTTCCCATCGCCCGCAACGGCGGCAGCGACACCCTCTTCCTGGACCTGAACGAGGCCACTCATGGCCGGCAAAGGCC
The DNA here is from genome assembly GCF_041262165.1 of Streptacidiphilus sp. MAP12-16. Classification (NCBI taxonomy): domain Bacteria; kingdom Bacillati; phylum Actinomycetota; class Actinomycetes; order Kitasatosporales; family Streptomycetaceae; genus Streptacidiphilus; species Streptacidiphilus sp. MAP12-16. Next base: position 2,181 of record NZ_JBGCBY010000069.1, on the reverse strand, counting down.
TGGCCCAGCCGATCAAGTGGCCCTGACCTGGCGCACTGAGCTTGCAGGCGCCCGAGCGGCGCGGCCTACCGGGTGGGGGCATCCACGGCTGGCATCCGACGGTACGAACGCTGTGCACGTTCAGGCGTACCTACCTGCGCACGTTGGCCTGTATGCCGGCAGCAGGCTTGCCGCGACTGCTGGACGAGCCGCGGAGGTGCTGGCGCTGGTCATGGAGACGGGGATCCGGCCGGGCTGGAGGATCGATTGCGCGCGGGACGTCTGACCTGCCCGGGCTGCAGCGGTCAACTCACGGGTTGGGGCCACGCCCGAGCCCGCACGGTTCGCGAACGGGACCGCTCGTTCTGCGGGTGCGTCCGCGGGTCGCCCGCGCGGAGCGAGTCACCTGGTGAGGGTGGTGTTGGCCTCGCGGTAGTCCGCGAGTGCCTCGGTGTAGTGGCGACCGCACGCGAGGAACAGGGTGGAACGGTCGGTCAGTGCTCTGGCGAGTGCCTTGCTGCCCAGATCCGGGTCCGCACGGGCCAGTCGGCGCGCGAGGGACACCCCTTCGTCGAACAGGGGGTGCAGCGGCTCGAATATCTGGTGAGTGCGGTCTTCCCAGTACATGGCGGAGCGGATCGTCAGCCTGCGCTGGACGGTGAGCAGTTCGGGCAGGTGGGTGCGGGGGGCGGCGGCCGCGAGGGGCGCCAGCGCGGCAGCTCGTTCCGCCAGGGCGCCGCGGCCCTCGCAGTAGCTGTGGCGCAGGTCCGGGGACCAGCCCAGGCGTTCTTCGCCGAACGGTGGCTGCGGCTCGCCCGGCACCACCGGTTCCTCCCGGCGGCCGGAGAGGGTGAGGAGGATGACCCACCAGGTGCGGAATCCGCCCCCGCTCTTGCGCTCACCGGTCGCGGCAAGCTCTGCCAGGGCTCCGTCCGCCTCCAGCAGGGCGGTGCGGGCCCGCTCGGGCTGTCCGTGCCACTCCAGCAGCCGGGAGAGGTGGATCAGCTCCCACACCAGGGAGGACAGCGCGCCCCGGCCTTCGTCCAGCCGCGTACGGGTGGCGTCGACCAGCTCGGAGAAGACCTCGATGGCCTCCCCGTGTCGGCCGGCCGCGTCCAACTCGGCCGACCAGGAGACGGTGGCCCAGAACGTGCTGTGCGAAGGGGTGGTGCCGGCCCGTCCGGCCGCCACGATGCGGGCGTGTGCGGCTGCGGACTCCTCGTGGCGTCCCTCTTCGGCCAGGGCGGCCGCCAGGCGCCGCAGCCCGCACACCGGGTCCGGCACCAGGCCAGCCTCGAAGGCGGCCCGGCCCGTGCGCGCCATCTCCTCGCGCACCGTGAACCCCTCCGTCCGGCGACCCATCACATACAGCTGGCGTTGGTAGGCGTCCAGCACCTGCATGAGCAGTTCGGTGCGTTTGGGCTCGGACTGCCCGATCGCGCGTGCCGCCGCCAGCGCCTCGGCGAACAGCGCGAGTTCCGTTTCGGGCTTGTCGCGCAACTGGTAGCCCACCATCAGCAGAGCGCGGGCCAGCCGCGGCAGGTAGCTGAGCGGGCTCACCTGCGCCAGCGTCCGGTAGGCGTCGACCTGCTGCTTATGGCTGAGTCTCCCTGACCCGAGCAGCATGTGCCGGGCGCGCAGCACCTCGTCCTGATCGACATTCCCCGGTGAGTTCATGGGGGGAAGTCTGGGGCTCGGCCGAACGCCCGAACAAGGCTGCTGAGCTGTGCCGTCGGTCCTACGCAGAACCACTGTGAGCTGCCATGATTGGGGTGTCGTCAACTCCGTTCCCCGAATAGGTCAGGCACAGTGGCTCCCCGGACCAGAAGCGAGACGGCGGCACTGTCCCACCTTGCCTCTCGTCGCCGTCCCACCTCGTGCCTAGGCACTCAGTCGTAGAAGTGTTACGGCAGCACGCCGCGTGGCAGTGGCTGACGCCGTGCGCCCAGTCGGGCGAGAAGGATCTGGCGGGCCAGGGTCCGCACCTCGTCCCGGGTGGAATCGGCAGTCATCTCCTTCCGTGGTGATTGGCGTATTCGGCCCGTTGGCGCTGGACGCCGCACGCCGTCGAGTAGGCATACCACGGGCGGATGCGCCGAGCGCCCGACCGGGACTGTCCGGAAGTTTGTGTATGGCCCGGTGTGACCCAGTAAGGCATGAGACGGGGTCTCTGCCGGGAAGGATCACAGATGGGTAGCAAGG
>NZ_JBGCBY010000068.1:0-6971 GCF_041262165.1 Streptacidiphilus sp. MAP12-16 | reverse complement strand
GGGGCGGGGCCATAAATGGCCTTAGGGAATTCCTTTCGGAATTCCCCGCACCACATAATTCCCCTTCGGGGAATTCGTTGGTGGCTTGGGTCGAATCCCTTCGGGATTCTTTGTTGGCGGTTTTGGTTTCCCCTTCGGGGAATCCAGGTGTGTTGGTGGTGGGGTTTTGAGTTCCTTCGGAATTCATTTTTCACCTTCGGTGAATTGTGATGGTTGGGATTGTCTGCCGTTGGCAGACTTGTTTTTGATTGGCCCCTTCGGGGCTGCGTGGTGAGGGTGCATCAGTTTTGGGATGTTCGGTGGTTACGAGATTCGGGCTACTCCCTGCCTGGTGAGAGTTCTTGACGGGGCGTTCGTTCGATGGTGGGAGTGGGTGGTGGGGCCTTAGGCCTGGGTCTGTGCTGGGTGTTCCGGGCCGTTGGCCCGGTGGTGGTGGGCGGGGTTTTCGTTGGGGGTTTATCGGGGGTGTGGTGGGGTGTCCGGTGGGGGTGCTTATGGGGGCGGTTGGTTTTCTTTCTTGGGGTGATCGTATCAGGCTGACTGGGGTCTATGTCCGGTGGGTTGAATTGTGTTTCGATGTCGAGATTGATCTAGCATGGTGTCATTGTTTATTTCTGGGTTTGGGTGCGTCAGATTTCTGTTTCTGATGTCGTGTCAGAAAGAAATTGGAATGGGAATTGTGGCCGTGAAATAGGTGGGGGTGATCTGAGGGAGAGTCAGAATGGACTCGGCGGCGGGCCCTTCGGGCCGCGCTGGAGGAGGGGTGGGGAGGGTGGGCCCTGTCGGGCCTGCCCGGTGCCGGCGCCTCCCCCCAAGGGGGGCTGCCTACGGCAGCCCCGACCGAAGGACAAGCCAGGAGGGGCAGGAGCGGGGTGAGAGGGCGGGAGAGGAGGGGCAGGAGGCCGGGAGAACACCAACCGAACGGCACACCACATGCAGGTTCCCAGCTTGCAAGCCACAACAAACCGGCCGAGGTGGTGGTTTCGAGGCTACCGTCGACGCCATTTTGGACAGTGCCGGCCAGCGGCCTGTCCCAGTGTCAAGGAACAGGGCACACAGCGGAACTGAGCCAGGCCCAGACGAACAGCCAAGCCGAACAGCCGGAGAGGACAGCAGCCGACGACAGATGGGTGCGGGATCACTGCACAGGCCCAGGAAGCCCGCACCGCTGGCTGGTGTGGTGGCGGCTCGCGGCTGGCAAGCAGCACGGGTGCGCTACGACTACGAGACGCGCACCCGGCAGCCCCTGACGATCAACCAGCCTCAAAGACGAGCACCGCAGTCAGGACGACCAACACCAGTGTGCCAACGAGAATCCAGACGTCAACACGGCGCAGCACCGCTCCTCTACGCCGAGGGCCACGCAGGATGATCAGCCCCTCTGGGGCGACGGCATCGACCGAGGGCATGGGTCCACTCAACGCCTCGTGTACCTCCCCCGGGGAGGGGCTGGCCACCGCCAACGCCTCACTGAGCTCATCTCGTCGCGAGCGGTCGTCAGTCACCCGACCAGTATCGCGCCCCGCCCCCGTCCCCGAGAGCCGAACCCAGCGGCCACCGTGATAGCGCGGGCACGGCTGCTGGACGTCCCGGTGAAGCTGGCCGACTCCTGCGCACCACCAGCGCCAGCCTCGCTGTACAGCCAGTCCCGATCGCGGCCGACCGACGCCCGCCCGGGCCCTGGCCTCCCAACGACGCCACAGCACCGCAGTACGCGACGACCAGGGCACAGATCCCCCCCGGCCGACCGTGGATTTGATCCAGTGTCACCCGGACGTCCTATCCTGATTCATCTCATCGTTCTACTCAGCGTCTTGAGCAACAGCAGGGACACACGATGGTCAATCCGGCGATCCTCGTCGCAGCCGCGCGGCAAGCTCCCACCTCCCATGACGAACAGCTGCCGGACACCGACCAGCCCTGGGGCACCTGTCCCCGCTGTGATCGGCAGAGCAACTTCTCCAACCTCGGGTCCACCGCGGTCACCTTCGATTATTCGAAGCTGATGACCAACCGCGCCGGGCAACCCACCCCGACGGAGACCGAGCGGGTCACCGTGCTGGTCTGCCAAGGATGCCGCCAGGGCATCGCGGTGGTCGAGGAGAAGGAGCGCGAGAGTAGCAGAGTCCGTTGGCGCGGCATGCACTGGTGGCCGTCTCCCGGGATGCAACCCGGAAACCCGGACGTCCCGGCTGCCATTGCCGACGCCGTCGCCGAAGGCAGTCGCTGCCTGGCGACACAGGCCCCTCGGGCTGCGGCCGTCATGTTCCGCAGCGCACTCGCGCTGATCGTGGATGACCGCGGCTCCGCTGCAGCCAAGGCCAAGAGAAACCTCTTCGACCAGCTCAAGCAGATGGCTGACGACAAGGACCTCGACGCCGCTCTCGGAGAGTTCGCCGATCACATCCGGACCGTCGGCAACGCCGGCGCCCATCCATCGACACTGGATCCCGTCTCAATGGAGGAAGCCACCGAGCTGGCCGAGTTCATCGGACACATGATCCGATTCCTCTACATCCTGCCGGCGAAGGTGCACCGAAGCCGCGCCAAGCGCCCCTGACGCCTTCAGCACGCGCTACAGGACGCCCCTCACCCCAGTGAACTTCGCTGGGATCTCCTGGTCGGCGTCGAGCCCAACTGTGCGCGTGACTTGGCGCACAGCCGGACAGGTGCGAGTCGGCCCGTGCTGAGGCCACAGGTCGGTAGCTTGTCCTCAGTCGTTTGCGGAGCGCGGAGGAATGCGTGGAATCGTCGGACACACAGGTCGGTGTCGTGTTCATCCACGGCCTCTTCTCCTCCCCTGCTGTCTGGCGGTGGTTCTTGCCGCTCATCGCCAACGACCCCGACCTGTCGTTCGTCACGCCCCTGTGTTTCGAGTACGCGTCTCCGTTGCTGCCGCTCCCCCTGGGTCGCATCCCCACAGTCAACGACATCGCCGACAGCCTCCGCAGATACCTGGAGGTAGAGGCGGGTGGGTTCGAACGCTTGGTACTGGTGTCACACAGCCAGGGCGGACTGATCGTGCAGCGGTATCTGGCCCGGATGCTCCACGACGGGCGCGGCGTCGAACTGGCTCGCATCAAACGTATCGTGCTGTTCGCCTGCCCGAACGCCGGGTCTGGCTTCGGATTGCCCCTGCGCCATGCCTGGCTGCGCGGAAACCCCCAGGTACGAGGACTGGCACCTATCAACCCCGATGTCATCGAGGCACAGCGCACCGTCATCAACCAGGTTTCCGCCGCCCAGACAATCGCATCGAGTACGTGTCCGATCCCGATTGCCGCCTACGCCGGCGAGACGGACAACATCGTCACCCCTGCCTCGGCCCGCAGCGTCTTCAGCAACGCGAACGTCCTGCCGGGAAACCACTTCACGATCGTGCGCCCCGACTCCGCACAACACCGCTCCTACACCTCCCTCAAGCACGACCTGCTGATCCTCCGCGACCGGAACCCCGACACTCAGTCGGCCCAGGAAGAACCGGCCGCTGGCCCCACCGCTGGCCACCACGTCGACATCCGCCAGGCGGCCTTCAGCGCCCCGCCTCCGGCAGCCCACAAAAAGGTTGGCACGTCCGACTTCTATGCGCGCGCAGCACTCGTACTCGGTCGCGTAGAGGGTGGAATCAACTGGCCGTACGGCATGAACGTCGAGCCTAAGACCCTGGAGGACCAGGCCGACCTGAAAGCCCGGCAGCGTGTGCTGGTGAACTGGGCGGAGCGCTACGGACTCAAAACCAGCACCAGCGGGTGCTGCCCCTACTGGCTCCTACGCGACACGAGCAGGAAGTGCACACCCGACATCGGCTGTCAGGGGACAGGTATCGACTCAAAGGACGCCCACTGGTCGGATCATTCTGTGTACTGGCTTAAAGATGGCCGGCCATCCGTCATCAGCACCGCGCCGTACCGCGTCACCAAGGCCATGAAAGACAGACTCGCCTTCTGGGAAGCCACCGAGCCGGTGCTCCAGGTCGCCCTCGGGACCGGTTGGTACGGTCACGGCACCACACAGATCATCATGTGGCGCACCGACCGCATCGAAAACATCGAACCCGCACACGCTTAGGTTCTCGACGGCTGCCTCCCTGGCACCGGCCTGGCTTCACAGCACATGAACACGAAGGCCCGACGAGCGAGTGGTCGCCCGACCGCAGGGGCCGGGCCGACTCGGCGGCCGCGCGGTTCTGCCTCCACGACGCTCACGCAGACGACGGCGAGACCGGATCGCACGCCCCTGTGTACCGCCGTACACACTGGTGACAACAACGGGGTGAGTGGCACCATCCAGGCTATGACTACAAAGCAGGGCCGCCTGTGCGGCTGTCGTTGCACGGAAACCACAGCTGGCGGGAAGTTCCGCCCGGGCCACGACTCGAAGATCGTTCCACAGCTTGAAGCCGACCACGGCAGCCTGCTCGACTTCTGGTCCTGGTACGAGGAAGCCATGTCGACCACGCCGCCGCCGAAGCGTTAGACCGCGCGCGATAGCCGGCACGGCAGGCGGGACCAAGGAAGCGCCCGTGAGCGCCGCCCGAAGGAACGCGATGGTCGCCCCTGATCCCGGCCGTGCCGTCAACGGGCCCGCAGTCGCGGACGCCAAGGCGGGCCAACGGGATATCACGCAGTGAGGCGCCCTCGGACCCCAGGTGGGGTTGTGATGTGTGGCCTCAAGACATAGGCGACATGAGAGTCTCGGCAGTTCATTGACAGTTGTCTCGGTACATCCTTGACGATGCCGCGTGGGCCCTTGATCATTGGTCGCTGTGACTGAGGGGGACGACGCTGCTGGGCAGCGCCCGGCTTGGCTGGTCGAGCAGCGGTACCGGGCGGTTCTTGAGGTGCTCGACGGCTCGCCGGTCAGCGAGGTGGCCGTGCGCTACGGGGTGTCCCGCCAGACGGTCTACACGTGGAAGGCCAAGCACGCGGCCGACGGCCTGGACGGGCTGAAGGAGAAGTCCCGGCGGCCGCGCACCAGCCCGAACCGGCTCCCGGCCGAGACCGAGGCGCTCGTCTGCGAGATGCGCCGGGCCAACCCGCGGTGGGGAGCCCGCCGGATCGCCCACGAGATAGCGCGGACCGGCACGATCCCGGCGCCGTCGCGGGCGACTGTGCACCGAGTGCTGGACCGCAGCGGACTGATCCGGCATCAGAAGCAGCAGCACCGGCGCAAGTACCGGCGTTGGCAGCGCGAGACTCCGATGCACCTGTGGCAGATGGACCTGGTCGGCGGGATCTACCTGGCGGACGGTCGCGAGTGCAAGATGCTCACCGGGATCGACGACCACTCCCGGTTCGTCGTCGTCTCCTCGGTCCTCGCGGTGCCCTCCGGGCGGGCCGTCGCGGACGCGTTCGTCCGCGCGATGCGGGTCCACGGCGTTCCGGCCGAGGTGCTGACCGACAACGGCAAGCAGTTCACCGGCCGCTTCACCAAGCCCCGTCCGGCCGAGGTTCTGTTCGAGCGCGTCTGCCGGGAGAACGGCATCACCGCCAAGCTGATCAAGCCCTACTCACCGACGACCACCGGGAAGATCGAGCGCTGGCACCAGACCCTGCGGCGAGAACTGCTCGACGTCGCCGGCCCGTTCGCTGACCTGCCCGCCGCCCAGGCCGCAGTCGACGCCTGGGTCCACACCTACAACACCGCACGGCCGCACCAGGCGCTGGACATGGCCACCCCGGCCAGCCGGTTCCGGCCCAACCCTCTCCCCGAGCCCACGACCGTCGTCCCCGTGCGGACACCCGACACGGAGCCCGACCTCGTCGCCGAACCGCGGCCGCCCGCGCTGCTGATGCCGACGTCCGCACCGGCCCTGGAGTTCGAGACCGTCGTCACCCCCAGCGGCCACGTCGGTGTCCTGCCCCGGGTCCAACGCGTCCGCTTCGGCAAGGACTACGCCGGACGCCGGGTCCACGTCTGGGTCGACGAGCTCACCATCCACATCAGCCTCGACGGCAAGCTCATCAAGACCACCGCATCGTGCCTGAGCCCGGACAACCTGCGGGAGCTCGCGATGCGCGGCGCGGTCAAAGCCGGACCACCACCCGCGGCCGCCGCCGTCCGGCCAGGCGAGACGGACCCCGGCACGGTCATCGAGGCCGACCGCAACGTCAACCAGTTCGGCATAGCCCTGCTTGGCAATGCACGCGTGAAGATCGGCTACGAGCTGGCCAACCGTCGCGTCACCCTCCGACTCGACGGGCAGCTCATGCACGTGATCCACGACGGCGTACTGGCCAAATCCCTGCCCGCCCCGATCAACGCCGAACAACGCACCGGTCTTCGAGGCGCCCGGGTCGCCGCCGGCGAACTGCCCGCGCCCGCCGCCGGCGCGATCCACGTCGAGCGCAAGGTCCCCGCCGACGGCGTCATCATGGTCGCCCGCCAACGGCTCCGCATCGGACGCACCTACGCCGGCGAGCTCGTCACCGTCCACGTCGAGGACACCTACTTCCGCGTCACCCTCAACGGCGCCGACCTCGTAGTCCACCCCCGCAAAAACCAGCACCCGGTTACCCGCTTCAGAGCCAAGATCCACGCACCGAAGCTCTGACGCACTGTCGCGCATCACATGAGACCGTCAACGATGTCCCGAGGCCAAGCTGTCAACAAAGTCCCGAGACCTCACATGACAGGGGTGGCCTTCGCCATCCTGGACGGCACGGTGACGGGCAATCAGCTCAGCCCGTACTTCAGCCCACCAGTGGCCTCGCAGCTTGCACTGCCAGCGCGAGGGGTCGCGGATGCCGGGGAACTCACTGAGGCCCTGCCCCTGCTTGACGGCTTCCGCCTGCAGGGCATCAGTCAGCGCCTCAGCATCCTGGCGAACCCGCTGACGCAGACTCCCAGGGGAGTCCGATCGCCAGCAGCAGGCTAACGGCGTGGTGTGCGGTAGCCAGTGGTCGTAGTCTCGGCTGATCGGGAGTCGAGCCCGTGGATGGTGGCCAACGGCCGCGGGGGGTATTTGTGCT
>NZ_JBGCBY010000067.1:0-8195 GCF_041262165.1 Streptacidiphilus sp. MAP12-16 | reverse complement strand
CCACCCGTCCAGGGGCACAAGGGCCGCTGCCCGGACGACGAGCATGGACGCGGACTGATCATCATCGACGCCCTGGCTGTCGCACATGGCACACATCCCCACGCAGGCGGCGCGACGCACTGGGCCTGCCTGGATGCGGAAACCGATGCCGGCACACGACTCAGACCTCACTGAAGGACTCGCGGTACCCCAACGACACTCACACACCGAGCAGCCGGAGCCATGGCCGGAGGACCACGAGCAGGACCAGGAGCAGCCGTCCGAGGGTACTGGTGCGCCTGCTCCCACCGGCGGTGCTCAAGTTCGCCAGCGGAAAGCACTCGGCGGCGGAGATCGCAGCGGCGATCCAGCTACGCGTGCCCTCCCCCCCGAGGAGGCAGGGCCGAGGAGCTCCTGCTCTCTCTGCAGCGCTGCCATCTGGTGGAGTCTCCGTCGTGGGGACGGTGGCGCATGCACGACCTGGTTCGCCTCTACGCGGACGATCACGGCCGCCACCATGCGAAGGACGATCGGAGGGAAGCTCTTCGGGCCGGAGGCGGAACCGGGTGTGGTAGGTCTGCAGGAAGTAGCAGTAGTCGATGTGCAGGTGGTCCGGCTCGCCGCGGGTCTCCCGCCGCGGAATCGGGAACAGGTCCAGTCGGACCCACTAACAGCCAGACCAGGTCTCGGGGGACCAGACCCACCTCCTCACCCAGCTTCTGCTGCAGCGCCCACTCGCCGGCTCCGGGACCGTGGTCGCCGGACAGCTCGTCACCAGGCGTCGACGCCGTAGGCCTGACCGGAGGGCCACGGGGTAGCGTCCAGACCCTCGGCCTCGTCCCATTCGCCGTTGGTGTTCTGGCAGGGTTTTCGGGTTCAGGCACGGACTCCGTGAGCCGTCGTCAGCCAGGGGGATGGCCTCAAGGCCGTCAACACCAGGCGGGATACTTGCCTGGTGGACGTACCGAGGACTTCCTGGGTTAACACGACGCATGACTGGTCCGGCGTCGTTGATACGGATCATCTGGCGCATATCCGACAGAGTCCCGCGGAGTTCGCTCCGGATGGACCTTGGCACCTCGTCGTTGAGGTACTTGCCTATGCCGCCGACGAAGCGTCAAGCGCGGGCGGGGGACGCTGCGTCGTCGTTCTCCATCCCGACGGTTCGCTGTCTGTCCGGGATGACGGACGGGGCACTGACACCCGCGTGGACGAGCACGGCCGGAGCGTGAAGAAGCCGGTCATGGCTACGAAGGATCTCCGGTTCTTCGATTTCCCGCAGGTCGAGGTACTGCCTGACGGCCATCCTCGGCGCGGCATGTCCGTGGTTGCGGCGCTCAGCGAGTGGCTCGTCCATACCAACCGCCGCCTCAACGGGGCCTGGACTCAGCGCTACGAACACGGCGTCCCCGTCACCGATCTTGAGCCCGTTGAGGCCGACGGCACAACCGGGACACTGGTCCATTTCAGGCCGGACGGGTCGTTGGGTTCGGTGACCGTGCCGGCGGCCGGCGACCTTTCGCGCCTGACCACAGCCTGGCCGCAGCTACAGGTTCAGGTCGATGACCGGCGCAATCACTGACGGATTCGGCGGCGGTGGCCGGTCTCTCAATAATCAGCTCGGTGGGGCGACCCTCGCGGTCTGTGGTCGGCCGCTGGCGGCGGTCAGTAGGAGCCGCGCCGTCCGGGTTGACCAGGGCCTCGCAGAGGGTCTCGCGCCCGGTGTGCGCGAAGGCCGCCACACCACAACGGGCGGCCCCTGCTGCTGCAAACCGCTCCAACGTGGTGACGGTGATCGCGATCGCGGCGGCGTAGTGGGTGTAAGGGTGGCGGGTGCCGTCCCGTCAGTGGATGCAGGAAAGTTCGCGCAGCGCGGTCATTCATTCCCATCGACTGCGTCTCTGACCTGGAGAATTGCCTGTGAGTACACGTGACGTGCAACGGGCGACGTGACACATGTACTGCAGAGCACCCCCGGTACCGGACATGCGTGAGGGGGGCGCCGCTGATGGGCGGGCCCCCTCACAGGATCCGATCCGGTCAGGCGCTGCGCTGTCGGAGCTCGACCACGTTGGATTCCACCGGGTCGATCCTCGGGCCCTTTCAGAAACAGCATCCGGTTTCTGACTGCATCACAGCCGGTCTCTGGTTGCACGATGACTGTACTGCCGTTGCACGATGACCAGTCTCTGGATGCACTTCGACCGGTCTGCAGTTGCACCTCATCCGGCACCGTTTTGCACACGGCCCCCAGGCGGCACAAGGGCAAAGCCGGTGCCCCTCTATACCTACGTAGTAGACGGTCCCTCACCACTCGGGGCTCACCCCGCGTGGCACTTCCACGGTGGGTGCGGCGCAGTGTGCCTTCCGACTCCCACCACTGCGCACCACCCACCGAGCGGGCACAGCACATCTCAGCTCGACAACCCCCATCCGCCTCGGCCACGGTTCAGCCACCACAGCTGGCGGAGGAGGTTCGGCAGCGACGGCGAGTGCATGGAGTCAATGGTCCGCGTGGGCTTGTGCAGTCTTACTAGGGCAACTGCCCAGCAAGGGCCGTCAGGCCCGCACGGTGCTCGATGCGAGCCTGCGAGTGTCGGGCAGGGCAGGCGGCATTGGCGGTCCAGCGCGCCCTTGGCGCTGGCGCGGGTCTGGGCCGCGTAGGCCCAGGGACGGAGGATCGTATCGTCGGTCGACGGCCACAATGCTGCGGTAGGGCGCGGCCCCGGCCAGCACCATGGGCAGGAGGTGCGGAAAGGGTGGGGGAGAGATGAGGGGGCACCGCCCGCTTGCTCCTGCCGATTTTCGGAGGCAACGGCTGGGCACCGGCGAATCGGACAGGCAGGCAACAGTGTGCCGATGTGCCCGTCCATTGGGGCGGTGAGGTTGAGGGACAAGAGCCCCCAACGAATCTGGCTTGTTGTTCGTGCTAGTAGGTGAGGGGATCGGAGGACACGTGGCCGAGTGGTCAGAACTTCTCTCGGAGTTGGTGCAGTCGCGCGGCTCGGAGCTGAAACGGTACGGCTTTCTGTTGTGCGGTGATCGGACTGAGGCGTCCGATCTGGTGCAGGATGCGTTGGTTCGGGTCTTCACCCACCCGCATCGCTCGTGGACGGTCGGGGATGTCGAGGGGTATGTGCGGCGCACGATGCTCAACCGCTTCCTTGACCTGCATCGGCGCCGGGCGCGCCTGGCGCAGCTCCTGCCGCGCCTGGTGCAGAAGCCCACGGTGCCCGACCACGGTGCGGCATCGGCCCATCGTCTGGATCTGCTGACCGCCCTGGACTCCTTGAGCCCGCGGCAGCGTGCGTGTGTGGTCCTGCGCTACTACGAGGACCGGTCTGTCGCGGATGTCGCCGAGCGGCTCAACGCCAGCCCGGGGACGGTCAAGCGTCACCTCAGTGACGCTCTGGTGCGCATGGGCAAAGCCCTGGACATTCAACGAGAAGCACCCGTAGGGGGTAATAAGTGATGAACCCTGAGGAACTGCGCGGTGGCCTGCCTGGGGCCGCCGACTTGGCGGGACCGCTGGAAATCGACCTCGGGCGCGTCGCCGGCCGGTCCCGGCACCGTCGACGGGTCCGCTATGCGGCGGTCGGCTGCACCAGTCTCGCCGTCGCCGCGGCGGCGCTTGTCGGCATTAGCCACCTGGGTGGACAGCCCACCCGTGTCGTTCAGCCCGCGGCGGGCCCGGTGGCGACGCCAAGTGCCAGCGCGTCCTCGGGGGTCGGCGCCTCGTCGGGGCAGACGCGCCGATACACGTGCGGTGGAACCATTGCCGCGCCCATCGACCCCGGTACGCACCACGACACGGTCACGGTCTCGATCTCGGGTGTGCGGCGGGCAGCGAACGGAGCTCCGCTGGTCACCTACACGGTGGCGTCGACCTCGACCCTGCACGTCGTCAAGAACGCAGGCAGGCCCCGGGTGGTGGTTCTCAAGGACGGCAAGATCGTGGCCGGGCAGGATCTATCTGCCGACGCCTCGCATCCCCCGGTCTCCGGCAAGCCCGCGGACTTCATCACGATCGATCCGGCGCATCCCTACTCGGCGACGCTGGCGGCGCCAATAGGTGCGCCGTGCGGCGGTGCGGCTTGGACGGATTTGTGGGCGCCCGGGGCCGGATACCAGGTCGCGGTGGTGGTCTCGGACTGGGAACTGAGCACTCCGGCGCGCACTCCCATCTACACGCCCGGCTACGTGAATCCGGACCCCGTGATCGTGGTGAGCGCGCCGATCGCGGGTTAGCGCATGTGGTGCGGGGGGCGACCGGGCAGGCTGCCCGGTCGCCCCCCGCGGCCGGTCTCAGGTGGTGGGATTGAGCTTCAGGCCGTAGGCGTTGAAGATGTCGATGGCCTCGGTCCAGTCGACCCGGGCCTGATCGGCGGTGCCGTCGGCGCCACCCGCGGAGATGACCCCGCGGGCCTGGCGGTTGTTGCTGCTGTCGGTGATGGCGAAGACGATGCCCCCGCTGTCCCCCTGGACCGATCCCCAGCCGTTGACGTCCACCCCCTCGACGCCGCGCGAGTTGTAGCCGTCGACCGGGAACCACAGGTCCTGGTTGGTCACCTTGATGCCGCAGGGCGTGCCGTGGCCGAAGTAGGCCGAACGGGCACCGGACTGGCAGACGGGGTCGCCGACGAGGGAGTACTTGACGCTGGTCAGTGGCTTCCAGCTTTCGTTGTCGCTCTCGTCGGCGTTGTTGTTGGCCCCGTCGAGGGTCTCCGCGTCCCAGGTCTGGTTGCGGCTGGTGACCTTGCCGACCCAGTTTCCGGTCAGTCCGTTGCCCCAGCCCCAGGTCGAGCCGCCTCCCGTGTAGACCTGGGTGCCCACGCCGAAGCAGTGGGCGGCGGTGATCATGATCGGGTGGTTGTCGCTCGTGCGGACGGCCGGCAGGCCGGTGGTGCAGTAGGAGTGCCCGTCCGGGGTGATGACGTCGCCGCCGATGAACGGCGCGCTGTCGTGCCACTTCACGGCGGCCCAACTCGTGCTCATGGGAATAGCGCTGTTCTTCGCCGCGCCGGCCACGTGGAGGACCTTGCTCGTGCGGCGGACGCCGTGCTCGAAAATGATCTTCACGCTGGATGTTGCGGAGCTGCCCGTGACGGACTGGCTCACGCGTGCGTTGTGTGAGGTGGTCTTGGGATCCGCCACCTCGACCAGCAGCCCCGAACCGTCCACGGCCGGGCCGACCGCGTACACCTCGAAGGAGTGGGACTGGTTGACGAAGTTCTGCCGTGCGGCGTGCAGTTCCTGCAGGGTGTACGCGGCCTTGTGGACGCGGATCAGGCTGGTGTCGATAGACGGGGCTGCCTTCTTCGCGGCCCGGATCAAGGATCCGGCCTTGCTCGTGTCGGTGACGTACAGGTTCACCAGGTGGTGGCCCGCATCGATGGCCACGTTGGCGTAGATCCGGCTCCCGGCGCGGCTCTGCCCCGCATCGGTCAGTGCGTAGCCGACCGCCCGAAGCGGCGCCAGGAGAGCTGCCTGCGCGGCCGGGGACAGCGCGGCGACCTGAACGTCCGTGAGCACGGCCGGGGTGGCACTCGCGTGGGCCGTCGGAACCTGCAGGGCTGTTGCGGCGAGCGTGGCCACTGCGGCCAGCCCGACGCCCAGGCTGGACTTGAGGCGCGCGTTCTTCATGAATCCCCCATGTGTCATGGGCCTGACATAGATCAGGCCATATGTATGACGCTCAATCAGAGGCCAGCACAGGGACCGTGGTTCAGACGTTCAGCCCCCCGCTGATCACCAATGCCAAGCTAGCCGAACGCACAGGGTAAGTACGAGCGAATTTCGAACACGTGCAGGAATGTCTGCATCCGTCACGTGCGATGGCTTTTACTCCGCATGGTGCTGTTTTCTCCGGCCAGGTCGCTTCATCCTGAAGTTGCTGGTCGGAGGGGTGGTTTGGCGATGGTTAGGCATGAACTCCGCTCTTCTGCGGCACGGCGGGTCCATGCTGGCGGGCGTGACCAAACAGCCGGGGCCACTCCCGCTGCCAGCAGCGGCGGGGCGGCCGCCGACCGGCGGTTGTCCCGTCTGGGCATCCCCGACAGCCCCCGGCGGCTCCGACGACGATCCGGACTAGGGTTCGACGCATGTCGTCCCATCTCAGTCATGGCACATCGGGGGCCATCCGGCGCTTCGCAGGATGGGTCGCTCGCGGCTCAGCAGGGCATCCCATGCTGGAGGGGATCAACTACTGGGACGAGTTGAAGGACTCACCCAGCCAGATGGAGGTCTGTTTCGCCGCCTTCGTCAACGTCCTCGAACTTGACGAACACGGAGAACCCGTCAACGAAAAGTACGCGGAGCGACGCGCTGCCACGTTCCTTTATCAGTACTGCACGGGAGAGCTCCCACCCGGAGAAGCCGCACTGGAGCACTGGGAGGACGAGCTTTACTGACCCGAGCATCCGATCCTGCAGGAGGCCCGCGACCTGGTCAGCACGGTCCTGGACCGGGGCTGACACCCGATATCCGATGGCCGGGACCACGCAGGATGTGCGACGGTGACGCCGTCGCACATCCGGTGGCCGAGGGGGAGTCTTGCCTGCACCGTCAGGGTTCAGTTACGAGGAACGGCCTGACGGGACCGTGGTCGTCACCCACGGGTCCCGGGTGGCCGCCCGGCTGCGCGGGACGCGGGCGCAGGAATTCCTGGCGGAGGCTCAGAGCGGCGACCCGCAACTGGTGATGGCTCGCTGGACCGGTAACTACAAGCGCGGCAACGAACGAACCGCTAAACGCCACCCTCGTAACAGCTGAGGCGGGGCCGGGCTACTTCAGGTACGGCCCCGTTGGACGCAGGCAGGCCGTGAAGTCTTCCCACAGATAGCACGCAGGTACCGGTGTTCACGCCCCGGCGCTCCCGCTGCCCCGCTCGACTGGGATCCACAGCTGGGAGTCGGTTTCCGTGCCGATCTCCACCGGCTGCGTCCGCAGGAGCTCCGGACCGGGCCGGCTCGTATAAGAGTTCGAGGGAAACCACTGCGTGAACACGTCCCGCCACAGCTCCTGGAGTGCGCTCGGATAGGGACCGTGGTTGTCGAAGACCGCCCAGGTCCCGGCTGGCACGTCGAGGGCGTCGAGTTCCTCGGCGGTCGCCTCGGGACCGGTCGCCACGCCGATCCAGTAGTCCGCCTCGGCGCCCTCCTCCCGGCTGTCGGTCAGGTACACCGCCGCCGACAGGATCCCCTCCGGCTCCCGGCCGGACAGCTCCTTCATCCGTACGATCGCCTGCTCGTCCAGGCTCTCCAAGTGCGCCGCGGCGGCTGCGTTGACCCCCTCGTGCACGAGCGGGACCCGGGCCTTCCTGCCGACGACCCGAAACGACTCCTTCTCCACGATCCGGTACCGCATGGTCGTACTTCCTTCTACGCTGACACGGAAGGACATGCGCGGCTGTGCCGTGAGCACCGCACCCGTGCGCCGGGCCTCACCCGGCCCGATGCCGTGCACCGACCGGAATGCCCGGGCGAACGCCTCGCCCGAGCCGTACCCGTACCGCACCCCGATATCGAGCAGCGTCAGCTCCCCGGCCAGCACCTCGGCCCCGGCGAGCGTCATCCGCCGGCGCCGCACGTAGACCGGAAGCGGCATCCCGGCGAGGGCGGAGAACAGCCGCCGGAAGTGGTACTCCGACACCGCGGCGATCCGGGCCACCTCGGCCATATCGACCTCCCGGTCCAGGCAGGCCTCCAGGTGGTTCAGCGCCTGATTCAGCCGCTCCAGCACGCGTATCCGTCCTTCCTTCTTGTGTCTCCCGGTGGGAACGCCCACCCTGCCAACCAGCCGCAGCCAGCACCCGAGCCCAAGCCGGAGTCGTTTGCCGCGTGCGGCGCCCCGGCGGTCATCGGCGCTGCGTTCTCGGCCGGGCTGTCGTGACGCACATGCTCGACGGGTGATCTCGGGCTGTTCCCTGTGGGAACACCTACCGATACGGCCGGTCGACCGACGGGCCGACCGCGCGGCCGTCAGGCCGCCTTGCTACTTGCTGGAGTTAGAGAAAATTTGGCCGCGTCCCGCCCGACAAAACCAGTGCGGGAATTGTTGGGAAGGAAGCCTCGGCGTTACCTGAGACTTACGCCCATGACAGATATTAAGGGACTATGCGACCCGCGGTTCGTCGCAGTCCGTGAGGCCCTTGCGGCCTCGCTCGGCAAGGACGACGTGGGCGCCTCGGTCGCTGTCTACCTCGACGGCGAGCCGGT
>NZ_JBGCBY010000066.1:0-8654 GCF_041262165.1 Streptacidiphilus sp. MAP12-16 | reverse complement strand
ACCCGCGCGCCATCCCCCAACGACAACGCACCCGCCACCACCGCCGCAGCAATCTCCCCCTGCGAATGCCCCACCACCCCAGCCGGCACCACACCCGCCGCCCGCCACACCTCCGCCAACGACACCATCACCGCCCACAACACCGGCTGCACAATGTCAACCCGGTCAAGCCAGTCCTCACCAGTCCGCCCCAACAGGACGTCTTCCAACGACCAGTCCACAAACGGCGCCAACGCCGCCCCACACTCCTGAACCGCCGCCCGGAACACCGGCGAACACTCCCACAACTCCACACCCATCAAAGCCCACTGCGAACCCTGACCCGGGAAGACAAACACCACCTTCCCCGCAGGACCCGCCACGCCTTGGATCACCTCGGCTGATACACGGCCATCCGCCAACGCCTCAAGCCCACCACCGAGTTCGTCAGTGTCCTCGCCCAGGACTACCGCGCGGTTCTCCAGCACCGCGCGCCCGTCCGCCAACGAGAGCCCGACCCCCAGCACGTCCACGCCGGGCTCAGCGGCCGCGAACGCCCGCAACCGCGCCCCCTGCCCCCGCAACCCCGCCTCACCACGACCCGACACCACCCACGGCACCACCGACCGACCAACCACCGGCAACCCAACCGGCCCCACCAACCCAGCATCCGCATCAGAGGCAGAGGCAGAGGCCAGTACATCCTCCACCACCGGCGCCTGCTCAATGATCACGTGCGCATTCGTACCGCTGAACCCGAACGACGACACCCCAGCCCGCCACGGCTCACCCGTCACCGGCCACGGCCGCGCCTCAGTCAACAACTCCACCGCACCCGACGCCCAATCCACATGCGTGGACGGCGCACTCACGTGCAGGCTCCGCGGCAGCACCCCGTGCCGCATCGCCATCACCATCTTGATGATCCCGCCGACGCCGGCGGCGGCCTGCGTGTGGCCGATGTTGGACTTCAGCGACCCGAGCCAGAGCGGCCGGTCCTCGGGCCGCTCCTGCCCGTAGGTCGCCAGGAGGGCCTGCGCCTCGATGGGGTCGCCAAGGGTGGTGCCGGTGCCGTGCGCCTCCACCACATCGACCTGATCACTCGTCAGAGACGCACTGGCCAACGCCTGCCGAATCACCCGCTGCTGCGACGGACCATTCGGCGCCGTCAAACCATTACTCGCACCATCCTGATTGATCGCACTACCCCGCACCACAGCCAACACCGGATGCCCATTCCGCCGCGCATCCGACAACCGCTCCACCAACAACATCCCGACACCCTCGCCCCACCCGGTGCCGTCCGCGTCATCCGAGAACGCCTTGCAACGCCCGTCCGTGGCCAGTCCGCGCTGTCGGCTGAACTCGACGAAGGTGCCGGGCGTTGCCATGACGGTCACACCGCCGGCCAGGGCCATCGTGCACTCACCCGACCGAAGCGCCTGCACGGCCAGGTGCAGCGCAACGAGCGAGGACGAGCATGCCGTGTCGACCGTCACCGCGGGCCCCTCCAGGCCGAGGGTGTAGGACACCCGGCCTGAGGCCACACTGCCGAAGCTGCCGGTCCCCAGATGTCCTTCGACGCCTTCGGGAACTGCGCCGAGGCGACTGGCGTACTCGTGGTACATCAGCCCGGCGAAAATGCCGGTCCGGCTGCCCTTGAGAGCGGTCGGGTCGATACCCGCCCGCTCGAACGCCTCCCAGGACGTCTCCAGCAGCAACCGCTGCTGCGGATCCATCGCCAACGCCTCACGCGGCGAAATCCCGAAGAATGCCGGGTCGAACTCGCTGGCGTCGTGCAGGAACCCGCCCTCGCTGACATAGCTGGCGCCGTGCTGGTCCGGGTCCGCGTCGATGATCGCCTCGACGTCCCAACCGCGATCGGTCGGAAAGCCCGTGATGGCATCCCCGCCAGCGGCGACAAGCTTCCAGAGGTCCTCAGGAGAGCTGACACCACCGGGGTAGCGGCAGCTCATCCCAACGATGGCGATCGGCTCCTGGTCACGCTCCTCCAACTCGCGCAGGCGCCGACGGGCGTTACGCAGATCAGCGGTCGCGCGCTTGAGGTAGTCGCGCAGCTTGTCCTCGTTCACCATGTCCGTCTGCTCCTTGCGGCAAAAAGGGTCGTGCCAGGGAAGTCAGTAAGTTTCAAGTTCGTCATCGAGGAGGTCGAAGAGCTCGTCGTCCGTCGCGGACTCGAGATCCCGGTCGTCGTCGGCAGCGTCGGCCGTGCCGAGGACATCCCTCCACTGGGCCAGCAGGGTCTGCAGACGCAGGGTGACCCGGGTCCCGATCTCCTCGTCCGGACTGGTCGAGGCGAGGGCCGCGGCCAGCTTGTCCAGCTCGGCGAAGACGCTCGGCCCAACTGGCGCACCATTCTGCGGGATCGCCGTCCGCAGATGCCCGACCAGGTCGACGGGGCTCGGGTAGTCGAAGACCAAGGTGGCGGGGAGTCGCAGTCCGGTGACGGCGTTGAGCCGGTTGCGCAGCTCGATGGCCGTCAGCGAGTCGAATCCCAACTCACGGAACGCGTGTGTCGGTTGGACCGCGGAGGCCCCTGAATAGCCGAGCACCGCGGCCACCTGCCCACACACCAGCTCCAACAGCACACGTTCCTGGTCCTCTGCGGGGAGCCCGGCCAGTCGCTGCTTGAGCGCCGCACCGGGATCGGCGCTCCCGGCTGCCGTTGCGCGGCGGGCGGGCAGGCGAATCAAGCCGCGCAGAAGTGGGGGAATCCCGCCGGAGGCTGCCGCTTGGGCACGCAGGCCGGCCAGGTCGAGTCGCACTGGCACCAGTACCGCGTCCGGCAGCGTCGAGGTCACGTCCAGCAGTGCCAATCCCTCGACGGTGGTCAGCGCCGCAACACCACCGCGGGCCATTCGCTCGACGTCGGCCTGCGCCAGCTCGCCCGCCATGCCTCCCTCGTCGGCCCACAGACCCCACGCCAGCGACGTGGCCACCAGACCCAGCGACCTGCGGTGCTGCGCCAACGCGTCCACGAAGGCGTTCGCGGCGGCGTAGTTGCCCTGGCCAGGAGCACCGAAGACCCCGGCCGCGGAAGAGAACACGACGAACGCCGAAAGGTCGAGGTCGGCTGTCAACTCGTGCAGGTTCCAGGCCGCGTCCACCTTTGGACGCAGCACCCGGTCCACCCGCGCCGGGGTCAACGACGAGATCACACCGTCGTCGAGTACACCCGCCGCATGAATCACCGCCGACAGGGGATGCTCCGCGGCCACCTCTGCCAGCATCGCCTCCACCGCCTCGCGATCTGCCAGATCACAGGCAGCGAAGGCGACCGAGGCGCCCAGAGCCGACAGCTCGGCCGCCAACTCCGGCGCTTCCTCCGCTGCCCCGCCCCGACGCGACACCAGCAACAACCGGCGCACGCCGCGTCGCGCCACCAGATGCCGGGCCACCGCTCGACCCAGCGATCCGGTCGCACCGGTCACCAGCACCGTACCCACAGGGTCCGGTTCGAACGACTCCGATTCGCCGACGGCTGCCACCCGCGCTAGTCGCGGAGCGAGGATCTCGCCGGCGCGCAGCGCGAACTGCGGCTCTGCGCACGCCAGTGCCGCGGGGAGCGCGGCGCTGGAGCGCGCGTCCTCATCGAGGTCGACCAGCACGATGCGGCCCGGGTCTTCAGACTGTGCCGAACGCACGAGACCCCACACCGCCGCCGACGCGACATCGACCGGCTCCGGACCCGCGCCAACTGCCACCGCGCCCCGCGTCACCAGTACCAGCCGCGATCGGGCGAATCGATCCTCCGCCAACCATTCCTGCAGCAGGGCCAGCACCCCGTGCACCGCCGCGTGCGTCGCCGGGACCACATCCTCGTTCGGATCCGGAGCCCACGGGACCACCACCAGATCGGGCACCACGGCATCAGCGGACACCGCCGCGACCAGCCCGCCCAGGTCGGCGTGCCGCTCGGCCCGGTCCAGACCGAGCCCTTCGGCACCCAGCACCGCCACCGTGCCATCCGACCCGACGGACGGCAGTGCCACGCCCGTCCACTCCGGACGGAACAGGGCGTCGTGGTAGCCGCTCCCGGCACCGCTCAGCTGATCAACCGAGAACGCCCGCAACACCAACGACTCCACCGTGGCCACGGGCACACCCGCACCGTCGGCGACCGCGAGCGAGACCGCATCAGGCCCCTCGGGCGCGATCCGCACCCGCAACACCGAGGCACCCGCTGCGTGCAGGGAGACTCCGGACCAGGCGAAGGGCAGCCGGCCTGCCTGGCCGGTGTCCTCCACCAGGCCGCCCAGACCCACGGCGTGCAACGCCCCGTCGAGCAAAGCCGGATGCAGTCCGAACTGAGCCGCCTCCGCCCGGTTCTCTTCCGGCAGCGCGACCTCGGCGAACACCTCATCGCCACGACGCCACGCCGCGCGCAGCCCCCGGAACACCGGGCCGTACTCAAGGCCGACACCTGCCAGGCTGTCGTAGAGGCCGTCGACCGCTACGACCTCCGCACCCGCAGGCGGCCACTCCGCCAGATCGAACGACGCGGCAGAGCCGCTGTCTGCCAACAGGCCAGCTGCGTGGCGGGTCCACGGCCCGTCAGCCGACTCGTCGGCCACCCGCGCATGGACGCTGACGGTACGTCGGCCCTCTGCGTCGGGTGGCCCAACCTGCAACTGCACCTGCACCCCGCCCTTGTCGGGCAGGACCAAAGGCGCCTCCAGCGTCAGCTCCTCGAGGAGTCCGCAACCGACCTGGTCACCGGCCAGAACGGCCATGTCCACGAACGCCGTGCCCGGCAGCAACATGCTGCCCGCAACGGCATGGTCGGCCAACCACGGGTGTGCCGCCGACGAGAGGCGTCCCGTGAACAGGTATCCGTCGCCGTCGGCCAACGGGACCGCCGCGCCCAGCAGCGGGTGCTCCGCGACGCCCAGGCCCGCCGAGGCCACGTCGCCGACCATGCCCGAGCCAGGCTGAGGCCAGTAGCGTTCACGCTGGAAGGCGTAAGTCGGCAGGTCGACACGCTGCGCGCCGGTCCCGGCGAACACGGCCTCCCAGTCCAACCGGAGAGCCCCACGGACATGCAGGAGGCCCAGCGCCTGCCCGATCGCCTCGACCTCCGAGCGGTCCCGCCGAAGCGCGGCGACCAGCGCGGTACCGGCGGCCTCCGACGGGAGGCAGTCCTCGCCCATGGCCGTGAGCGTGCCGTCGGGGCCCAGTTCCAGGAACGTACGGACGCCTTCGCGCTCCAGGGTCTGGACGGCGTCGCAGAAGCGCACCGCCTCGCGGACGTGCCGCACCCAGTACTCGGGCGAGCACAGTTCCTCCGCCGAGGCGAGCGCCCCGGTGAGGGTCGAAACGATCGGGATCCGCGGAGCATGGAACTCCAGCCCCTCCGCGACCTTCCGGAACTCCCCCAGCATCCCGTCCATCAGCGGCGAGTGGAACGCGTGACTGACCGTCAGCCGCTTTGTCTTTCGGCCCTGTTCCGCAAACTGCGCTGCCACGTGCAGCACCGCATCCTCGACGCCGGAGATCACCACCGACGACGGCCCGTTGACGGCCGCGATGCCCATCTCGGCCTCGCGACCCGCGAGAAGTGGCAGCACCTCCGCCTCGGTGGCCTGCAGCGCGACCATCGCGCCACTGGCTGGGAGCGCCTGCATCAACCGGCCACGGGCCGCGACCAGAGTGGCCGCGTCTGCCAACGACAACACCCCTGCCGCGTGCGCAGCCGCCAGCTCGCCGATGGAATGCCCAGCCATGACGTCGGGCCGCGCACCCCACGACTCCAGCAGGCGGAACAGCGCCACCTCGACCGCGAACAACCCCGGCTGCGTATAGGCGGTCTCATGAATCAGAGCGGTCTCCGCCGCACCCTCAGCAGCGAACAGCACCTCCCGCAGCGGGCGGTCCAGGTGCAGGTCCAACTCCGCACACGCCGCGTCGAACGCCGCCGCGAACACCGGGAACGAG
The DNA here is from genome assembly GCF_041262165.1 of Streptacidiphilus sp. MAP12-16. NCBI lineage: Bacteria > Bacillati > Actinomycetota > Actinomycetes > Kitasatosporales > Streptomycetaceae > Streptacidiphilus > Streptacidiphilus sp. MAP12-16. The sequence goes on along the minus strand of NZ_JBGCBY010000066.1, from coordinate 2,720 downwards.
TCGCACAACTCGCGCCCCATACCGAAGCGCTGACTGCCCTGCCCCGCAAACACGAACGCAAGCCTGCCGCCCGCCGCTGCGACGCCACCCACCACGGCGTTGCCCAGGCTATCCCCGCGCACCAGCGCGTCCAAGCCCTCCAGGACACCCTCACGGCCTCGCACCACCACGGCGGCACGATGCTCAAACACGGACCGCGCCGTGGCCAACGAATAGGCCACGTCCGCGATGCCCAGCTCCGCGCGCGCGGCGAGATGCACCCGCAACCGCTCAGCCTGACCCCGCAGGCCCTCCGCCGTTTTGGCCGACAGCACCAGCGGCAGGAGCGCGGACGTCTCGGGCGAACCGGGCGTACCCTTCGGCTCCTCCTCTTCGCTCTCGACCACCGCAACGGAGGGTGCCTGCTCGATGATGGTGTGCGCGTTGGTGCCGCTGATCCCGAACGAGGACACCCCGGCGCGGCGCGGCTCACCCGTCTCGGGCCACGGCACGCTCCGGGTCAGCAGCGAGACCGCGCCCGCCGACCAGTCGACGTGCGACGACGGCTCGCTCACGTGCAGGCTCTGCGGAAGAACGCCATGCCGCATCGCCATGACCATCTTGATGATTCCAGCTGCACCCGCCGCCGCCTGGGTATGACCCAGGTTCGACTTCACCGATCCCAGCCACAACGGCCGGTCCTCGTCGCGGTCCTGGCCGTAGGTCGCGAGGAGGGCCTGGGCCTCGATCGGATCGCCGAGCTTGGTGCCGGTGCCGTGCGCCTCGACGGCGTCGACCTGACCAGCCGTCAATCCGGCCGATGCCAGGGCCTGCTTGATCACGCGCTGCTGCGAGGGTCCGTTGGGGGCCGTCATTCCGTTGCTGGCGCCGTCCTGGTTCACCGCACTGCCGCGAACGATGGCCAGCACCGGATGCCCGTTGCGGCGCGCGTCCGACAGCCGCTCGATGAGGAGCATGCCGACACCCTCACCCCACCCGGTGCCGTCCGCATCATCCGAAAACGCCTTGCAACGCCCGTCCGCCGCCAACCCACGCTGGCGACTGAAGTCGACGAACGTCCCTGGGGTCGCCATGACCGTGACGCCGCCGGCCAGGGCCATCGTGCACTCACCCGACCGCAGCGCCTGGATCGCCCAGTGCAACGCCACCAACGAGGACGAGCACGCCGTGTCGACCGTCACCGCGGGCCCCTCAAGGCCGAAGGTGTAGGACAGTCGACCCGAGGCGATACTGCCTGCGCCACCGCTGCCCAGGTAGCCTTCGACGCCGCTCGGCACATCCTGAAGGCGGGTCGCGTAGTCGTGGTACATCACGCCCACGAAGACGCCCGTGCGGCTGCCGCGCACCGACGCTGGATCGATGCCCGCCCGCTCAAACGCCTCCCAGGAGGTCTCCAGCAGCAGCCGCTGCTGCGGGTCCGTGGCCAGCGCCTCGCGTGGGCTGATGCCGAAGAAGGTTGGGTCGAACTCGGCAGCATCGTGGAGGAACCCGCCCTCGCGGGTGTAGGAGGTGCCCGCGTGCTCCGGATCCGGGTGGTACAGCGATTCGACGTCCCAACCCCGGTCAGCGGGGAACCCGGAGACCGCGTCGCGGCCGGCTGAGACCAATTGCCACAGGTCCTCGGGAGTCTGCACGCCGCCCGGGAAGCGGCAGCTCATCGCGACGATCGCAATCGGATCGTCGTCGGAGCCTCCTGCGATGACCACGGGCAACACGCCCGCGTCCCGCTGCCCGAGGAGTTCGGTTCGTAGTTGGTTGGCGAGGGCGTGGGGGTTGGGGTGGTCGAAGACCAGGGTGGCCGGCAGACGCAGGCCGGTGGCGGTGTTCATCCGGTTGCGCAGTTCGAGCGCGGTCAGCGAGTCGAAGCCCAGATCGCGGAAGGCACGGGTGGGATCGACCGCCTCGGGGCCGCTGTGGCCCAGGACCGCGGCCGCCTGCGCGCAGACCAGGTCCAGCAGCACCTGGTCCTGCTCCGCCGCAGCCAGCGCAGCGAGCCGACGCCCGAGGGACGAGGACTCAACACCCCCAGCCACCGCAGTCGCCGACCGGCGGGACGGCACCCGCACCAGGCCACGCAGCAGCGACGGAACTTCACCCGACACCACCGCCCGGGCACGCAGCCCGGCCAGATCCAGACGGGCCGGCACCAACACAGCCTCGGCCGATGCCGCCGCCAGGTCCAACAGCGCCAGACCCTCCACGGTGGTCAGCGCCGCGACACCGCCACGTTCCATCCGCTCGACATCGGCGTGCGCCAGCTCGCCCGCCATGCCGCCCTCGTCGGCCCACAGCCCCCACGCCAGCGACGTAGCGGTCAGACCCTGCGCCCTGCGGTGCTGCGCCAATCCGTCCAGGAAGGCGTTCGCGGCGGCGTAGTTGCCCTGGCCACCAGCGCCGAACACACCGGCGGCCGATGAGAACACAACGAACGCCGACAGGTCGAGGTCAGCTGTCAACTCGTGCAGGTGCCAGGCAGCGTCGACCTTCGGACGCAGCACAGCATCGACCCGCTCCGGGGTCAACGAGGAGATCACACCGTCATCCAGCACACCAGCCGTGTGCACCACCGCCGTCAACGGATGCTCGACCGACACCGACGCCAACAACCCGGCCAACGCATCACGGTCCGCGACATCACACGCCGCCAGAGTCACCTCAGCGCCCAATGCCCGCAGACTCTGCTCCAGCTCGGCAGCGCCATCAGCGTCAGCCCCACGCCG
>NZ_JBGCBY010000065.1:0-9772 GCF_041262165.1 Streptacidiphilus sp. MAP12-16 | reverse complement strand
CGGGAAGATCTTGGTCGATCCCCTTGATAGCAGAGGTCCAGCAGCATTTCACGCCCCCTTGACACCGCCTCCGGGCGCTAAACTTCGCGGCATTGCGCGATGACGATCCAGGTCCAGCGGTCGGCTGCTTCCGGGGTGCGGAGCCTGGGGCGGGTCCAACCGAGGGTCTGCTTGAACAGCCGGAACGTGTGCTCCAGGTCGAATCTCCGGAGGTAGGACTGCCACCAGCGGTCGGTGTCGGCGGCGGTGGCGCCGGTGGCCGAGGACCACAGCCACACCGGCTTGGGATCGCGGTCGCCAGGCAGGTGGTCGACCTGCAGGCGGATCAACGTGCCCTCGATGACGGGGAGTTCGCCGTCGTGGTCGAGCCAGCAGGTGCGGTGGGTGAGCCGGGGGTGCATTCGGTCCCAGCTGTCGGCGGTGGCGGTGCCGTAGCGCGTGGTGGCGGTCGTGGTGGTGTGCTCCGGGGCGGGCCAGGTGGCGGGCTTGTTGAGGGAGAACTCTGGTCCGTGCTTGGGCGGGCGGCCGTTGGTCCCGGGCAGCCTGGGCGGCTTCGGGCGTCGCAGGACCCGGTCTGAGCGGATGCGTCCGAGGAGCTCGATGGGCAGGTCGGCGAGCACGAACGCCAGGCGGGTGACGTCGTAGCCGGCGTCCATGACCACCAGGACGTCCGGGTCGCCCTCGGCCCACTGTCCGGCCGCGACCAGACGCTCGACGACGGCGCGGAGTTGGTCGGCGGTCACGGCGGTGGCGTCGTCCTCGGGGCCGAGGCGGACGGCGTCCAGGATCCTGGTCCAGGAGGTGCGTCCGCTCTCCAGCGCGACGATGAAGGAGTAGGGCCAGCCGGGGATGAACTGTGCGGCGTTCTTCGCGCGTCCATGGACGTGGCAGAACAGCCTGTCCGGGCTGGTCGCCGCGTCCGAGCGCAACCAGGAACTGACATCCACGGCCAGGACGATCCGCCCGTCGTTGGTCCGGGGAAGCGGCAGCGCGGCCAGCGTCGCCCGCAGCCGGTCGGTATCAATCCGGCCGCCGTTCAGAGCGTCGTAGAGGGCGCCGTGCCCGCGGCGGTGCTCGGGCGCCAGGGTCAGGTCGACCAGGGCCTTGACCGGCCCGTCCGCGCAGAGCAGGGCGTCGGCCAGCTCGAACAGGGCGTCCGCGCGGGCGGTCAGGCAGTCGTAGAAGCCATTCCGGAACCGGGACAGCACGGACAGGGACTCGACGCGGGCAGCGTCTTCCAGCACACTCGTCCTCACGGCCTTGGTTGGTGATCATGGGTGCTTCGCAACGCACATGATCACGCCAAGGCCGTACCGCTGTCCGGCGAACGGCGAAGCCCGTCGTCAGCCGGGCCCTCTCGGGAGGGGCGACGTTCGACCTATGCCGCGGTACTCGGCTCAAATCGCAGGTACCGGTCCCAGATCAGGGCCTTGCGATACGGACCCTCCCCGCCACTGTCGAACTGCGGCTCATCGAAGCAGATCCAGTACGCAAGCTCCCCATGACGTGCTTGAGCATGCTGCACAGGCGCCGGAGCAGCGAGATCATCGATCGTGCCGAGGAACTCGCGCTGCCACGGCCCGTCCCATGCGGGATCACGCAGTACTCGTACCCGGCTTCCTGGCGCCAGCGCACTCGCTGGCCACTCTTGCTCCAACGGACGGCCGACGATGTGTTCGAGGGTCTCGCGGTCCAGCGTGCTTTCAGGGTCTGGGGCAGAGTCAGACGTCATGCCCTCATCCTCCCGCCAGGCCGTTCAGAGCCCCACAGGTTAAAGAACAAGCTCAGTGCCTGTTTCTGAACCCCTCGATCAAGTCACGCGACCCGCCCACGTCTCCGTCACGATGTGAGCTCGGCCGGCCAGACCCTGCGAACCGGCGGTGGCGGGCAGGTTCCGCAGTAGAAGGTTGCCTGGTCGAGAAGGTTGGGTGTCAGCTTGACCCCGGTCAGCACCTCCGCGAGAGCGAAGGCCGCGGGCGCCGACAGGTCGGTTTCGGGGAGCGGGTCCCCGAAGTTGAAGCCCATCTCCTGCAGGGAGGCCGTGATCTCGGCCGGGGTGCCACCGAGGCCGTGCTCTGATACGGGCGATTCGAAGATCGTCTGCATGGCGGTGTCCGTGTAGTCGAGGAAGGTGTCCACGTCGTTGACACGGTGGTAGTGCGAGACCCACCGGGTTCCGGTGGAAGCCGGTCCGGCGATTTCCTCGGTGACGCCGAGTGAACCGTTCGGCTCGATCATCAACGTCCACGACCCGACGCGGGTCATGGCGACCAGCTGGTCCGCGCCGCGGCGACTGTCCCCCAGAGCGACGGCGGCGCGGACGATAGCGTCGAGGCTGGTCACGGTCGGTTGTTCCTGGCCGTCCAGTCTGTGCAGGAGTTCTGCCGGTGCCACGTCCCTCACCAAGGTGATGCAGTACGCGCTGGCCAGTTCGGGAAAACGCTGCTGGAACCACAGGTAGTCAGCGGCGGTCGCGGTCATCATGGCCCTGAGCATGCCCGATGGGTCCGACGTTCGAGTATGTCGGGCAGGGCAGCCGCGGGGCGGCGGCTGCCCTGTCGCCGCTGGCAACGGGTTCAAACCCGGGGCGGCGGGTCTGGAGGGGCCAGCGGTCCGGTCAGACAGCCAGTTCGTGCTGGATCACAGCGGCGATCGGCTTCGGATGAGCTGGTATGCGGGTGAGTACCTGGTCTTCTCTCCTCGGCCTGTCTGAGCAGGGACAGGGGTGGTGCGGGGGTAGATATGGAGAGTGAGAGCGTGGTGGTGAACCGTGTTGCAGCTCGATGAGCTGCAGTTTTCTCGCGGGTTGGGTGTGGTAGCGGCTGGGGCGGGGCAGCCAGTGGACGGTTGGGTCTGTCCGTCCAGGAGGTGCGACGTGCCGTCGGTGATCGCTTTGCTGGAGTGCCGTGAGGCGCTGGCGCGGGAAGAGCTCGAGTCCTGGCTGGAGGCGGTGCGGGAGGCCGAGGAGCATGTTGCTGCGGCCCGGCAGCGTGTGGACCATGCACGAATTGCCCGCGAGGAGGTGCTGCGTGCGCTGGCCGAGGAGGGCGAAGTCGCCGCACGTCGCGCGGAGAGCAGGCCGGAAACGGCATCCGTGCCGGACAAGGTGGATGACTCACCGTCAGTGCCTGTGGCGGGACCGGCCGCAGTGGCGGCCGTTCCGGTGATCGTGGGGCAGGCGGTGCCGACGGGGACGGGCGTCGACCGCGACCAGCGGCCGCCGACCTGGCAGGCCGGCCTGGGTGCGGACGTACTGTCGGGGGTCTACCGACAGGTGTTCACAGCGGTCGTCGCAGCCACTGAGCCGGTGACCGCGCAGGAGCTGACACGGCTCCTGGGCCGGGACGCGACACGGATGAACGAGGTCGAGAAGGTGCGGCACCGCGCGTATGCGCTCGAAGCGCGGGGCTGGCTGTTGCGCGGGCTCGGCGGGGTGTTCACAGCTGCGGGTCAAGCCGGTGGGCTCGGCGTTCGGGCCAGTGCAGCCGCTGGCGTGCCATCCGGCGGGTCAGCGTGAGCAGGCCGGCCCACCACACCACCTGCTCGTGGTGGTCGGGGCGGCGCTCGTGGTCGCGGTTGAGCCGGCGGGCCCGTGACAGCCACCCCAAACTGCGTTCCACCACCCACCTGCGCGCGAGCACCACGAACCCCTTCTGCCCGTCGCTTCGCCGTACCACCTGCACCTTCACTCCGTGCCGGGCGAACGCCTCGGCCAAAGCCTGGCCCTGGTAGGCACTGTCGGCCCAGCCCAGTTTCAGCAGTCTGCCCGGTGCGGCCATGAACCTGGCCAGCAGGTCCGGGGCGGCCACCGAGTCGTGCACGTTGGCGGGCGTGACGGTGACCTCCAGCAGCAGGCCCAAGGTGTCGGTCAGGACGTGGCGCTTGCGTCCGTCCCGGAGCTTCGCGCCGTCGTAGCCGCGACTGTCGGCGGCGACGGTGTCCGCGCCGTCCACTGACTGCGCGTCGATGATCCCGGCACTGGGTTCTGCCGGCCGCCCCTCGCGCTGGCGCTCGATGCGCCGCAGCCGCTGGTACAGCTCGCGCACGTAGCCGTGCCGGCACCAGCGTCGGAAGAAGTCGTATACCGCCCGCCACCAGGGAAAATCGGCGGGGACGGCACGCCACTTCGCCCCGTTGTCGACGATGTAGCGCACCGCGTCGACCATTTCCCGGTGGCAGAACGCCTCCGGGCGCCCGCCCCGGCCCTCCAGCCAGGCCGGGACCGGCATCGACGCCCGGATCTGGGCCCATTCCACGTCGGTCATGTCGGTGGGATAGCGCTCGGGACGCCGTCCCGCAGCGATGGCCCCGTACAGGTGCACGTAGCAGTCACACGCAAGAGGGGCCGGAATGGACCACGCGGCATCGGGAGTGGTCAACTGAGTGTGCAGCGGGTCTCCTTGGACGGGCCGGGTCTCGACAACCACGTCTCTACCGAGAGGCCCGCTCTTTCATGCCCACCCTGCCACCAGCACCTGCGTGCGAGGCATCACCCACACCGAGACAGCCGAACATCAATCGCTTCACCACCACGCTCTGAGCGAGGCTGAGTACCTGCTTCTAGACCACTATCAAGATCACGGATAGATGAGCGGCCATCGCCGATGCGATATCTCCGTTGCCCTGGGAGTGCAGTGGGTTCACTATCGACAGATGTTCGAGCTGCTGCCCGGGATGGGTCTCGTCCTGCCGTATCAGGCGGGCGTTTTGAGGTTCGGCATGTCCGAGCGAGCCGCGCAGTGGGTCGTCGCGAGCCTGGCAGACGTGCGGGAGTCCTGGGTCTGCCAGGCCGGCTGGGCCTTCACGGCCGCGTGCGATGGTGTGGAGTTGCTTGCCTTCGGTGACTGTGTGGACCGTATGGGCCGCGCCGAGCGGGACAGGAGCGGCCTTGCCGCAGTCGTTCTTCGTCGGTCCGAGTACGACGCCCTCACCGGTCCGTCGACCCTGCCCGTGGTCCTGGACGGCATCGACATCTTCGGGTATCCGGCTACCGAGGTACTGGACGTGCTTACCTCGGCCGACTACCCCGATGTGAGGCTCCCTGCCGCGTCCCCAGGCACCTATCTGCCAGAGGTCTCGGTCTCATGCCTGCCGTTTGGCGATCAGGTGCCGACCAGCGCATGACCAGGAATCCTGAGCCCGCTCGTGGCGATCGGCCCTGGATGGGTTGTCCACGCCGTCATGTGGGCGCGGCTATCGAGCAGGCGGGGCGGACCGCTGTGGTGCGGGCCGCCCCGTCGCCGCCGGCATCGGATGGTCCCCGAGGCGGCGGGTCGGGGGATGCCAGTGCTGGGCATCGTCATGTGGAGCACGGTTCGAGCTGGGCGGGTTCGATGGTGAACGTGGGGGCCGTTGGCTCGGCCTGGTGCCTGCTGGGGGGTGGCTTCCGGGTCAGCCGACGGGTCATCAGTGTCACGGCTGCCCAGGTCAGGTGGGCTTCGCTTTCTCTGAACTACGAGTTGATTCCGGCCGGGAGCATCCAGTCCACGGCCGCGTCACATCTTCCCGATCTTGAGCGCTCGTGCCCGCTCTCCGGTGTTCTCCGGACGGATGCGTTCGGCTAGGCAGTGCCGATGGGAGATGACGGTGTGGCTTCCTGGACCGTCGGTGCTGCGAACGTCCAGGATGAGAGCGTCTCCGCCTTGGCTCACGGTGATCTGCTCGCCGCAGAAGTCGCAGCGCCAGGCCAGCGACTCCAAGTCAGCGGGGCGAATGCTGAGCCGTACTGATACCGGAGGATGCCAGCGATGGATCTGCTCGATCACCGCATCGATCTGTGAACCGATGGGTGGATAGAGAGCAAGGAGTTCGTCGTGGCTGCTCGTGGTTCGGGAGAACTGCTGGATCATGTCGATCGAGGCCGACAGGCCGGCGTTCTCGTAGCCGATGATCTCGACGATCACCCCCCACGGGTGATGGCTCAGGACGGTTGCCCGAACCTTCTGGCCGGGCATGAGCGCCAGGCTCTCCGTCTCGAACCTTTCCATCAACCACGTCCTGTCTTTGTGTCCGGGCCGCGAGCGGCAGCGCTCATCTGTCGTCGGCATCGGAGCCGATCTCCGTACTCAGCGTGTGCAGAGCGTCCTCGTATTGGTGGCGGTCGAACTGGAACGGGCCGAAAGCCGCGTAGACGCGTGTCTTGCGGTGGGGCTGCTCGAAGCAGTCCCAGGTCACGACGTCGGCTGTCACGGTGATGCGGGCCATGAGAGGCCAGCAGCCCCACTCGCCGCACTCGCAGCCGAGCAAGGGCGTCTTCGGCCCCATCGCATCGGTGGACTGTCCGAGGAAGTGGTCCTGCATAGGGCCGAACCGAAAGAACTCCGGGATGAGACCCCCGTAGGCGTCGCCGGCGGGCTGCATTCCGGCGTTGGTCTCGAACCTGTCGATGAGCTCGGTGAGTGCTGTTCCGTCGACGCTGGGGACGACCTCGAACACGCCACGACCGTCCTTTTGCCGGTACTCGAACCGGATATCATTGCTGGCCACCGCTTGATTGTCCCAGTTCGCTCGCTGTCCTTCCGGTGGCCTGGGGAAGACGGGCATGGCGAGGCTCGTGACGCCGGCGTGATGCCAGGTTGCGGCGACTCTGACCGCGTCGGTTCCGTGAGCCTCCGTGGATCATGCGCTGGCTAGGTGAGGTCCAAGGTGGTGGCGGTCCAGCCGAGGCTGGGAGCCGAGTGCCAGTGCGGGCGGGCACGCTGGTTGGCGAGGTCGCGTCCTTCATCGAACGCGGCCTGGTGGTCCTGGCCCTGGGCCAGCACTCGACGGATCAGTTCCCTGGCATCGTCTCTGTGGTCGTGGACAGCGAGGTACTCGACCAGGTCTGCGGCGAAGCCCCATGGACGGAGAAGGCTTTCCGGGACGCTGCAGGGAAGCGTCCCCGGCGCCGAGGTGGCGGCGAACCATGGCAGTGCATGCGCGCGCAGATGCGCGAGCACCATTTCCAGTCGGGGCAGCCGCTTATCGTGGTCCGCCAGATTCACGCTGCTTCCCGCGCCGAAGTCGAGCAGGCTCGCGGAACAGACGATGCCCTCCACCGAGGCGGGTCTGACCAGGGTCCGCTGCGGGTTGTCGCGCCTCCAAGCCCGCAGGGCCGTGTCCGTGACCGTGATTGCCGCAGCTCTGAAGGTGACGGCACGATGAGCTCGGTCCCGGTAGCTCCGTTCGACGGTGACCGTCTCACGGCGACTGTCGCGCCTCGATTCGAGGACCCTGCGGCTCTTGACCCAATCGAAGCCCTCCAGCGCCTGCTGGCCCGCGAGCCATCGGCCCGCGGCGTCGATCACGTCGCTGGCCTGGTGGGCTTCCAGGACGGTGACCGCAGGGCCGAGCGTGCTGTTGGTAGTCGGCATCGGACCATGATGAGGCATCCGTGGATGCCTCGGTCGTCCCGGGCGGGGCGGCATCTCGGGTTTGAACGTAGAGTCACGCTGGTGACAGCGAATCGGGGCCGGTGGCCGAAGATCGATCCGGACAGCGGCATTGAGGATGCGGTGCTGCCCATCCTGGAGTGGTTGGGCGAACAGGGTGTGGGCGCCATGATCAGAGTGGATGCCGAGCGGGTGCGGGACCAGAAGCCCGCGTGGACGTTCGCTGCTGGTGGCGGTCCTTTGAGCCATCCGCTGCGGGCTGACGGAGCCACCGCCCAGGAGTGTTTGTCCCGAGCCCTGGTCTACCTTCGCGAGGCCGGCGTAGACGTTCCTTTCTGAGGTAGGTACCAGCGTGTCGCTCATGAAGTGGACGAAGGTGCGGGTCCTGGGGTGGCGGTGGCGCGTCCAGCGATCTGGCTGAAGGTGGGCATACCGAGATCGATCGCGCTGGCCCTGCGGGCGCTGGACGCGTCCATCTGGGCGAGCTTTTCCTCGGCGCCGGCGAGGCTGGTTTCGAGGCCTTCGACCTCCCCGAGCCAGCCTTCGTCCTTTGCCTCGCCGATGCGGTCGATGAGGTTGTCGCGGATCTCGGCGAGTCGGGGGCGCTCGGCGGGGTCGGGTCGGAGCATGGCGCATCGCAAACAGGCTTAACCGAACTGATCTTGAAGCGGGTCTCGGAGACATCGACCTCGTGCCATGACCGTGAGTGACCGTCACGAATCGTGTGATGTTGCGGCGTTCGGCGTGTCGCGGACGGCCTGTCGGCAGGCTTTGGTCAGCAGGCCCTTCACGGCGTGGGGATGTATGTAAAAGGCGAGTGATCGAAACGGCACTCCCTCGGCTCAGCCCGCCTCAGCCGACCTCTGGGGTCTCTGGTGTCCGCAATCCAGCCGGGTGCCATGGGCATCGACGACTGCGTAGTCGAGTACGACCTTGGTGGGGTCGCCGTCCTCGTATAGCCAGACAGTGATGCAGTCCCGTGAGACGAAGGTAGAGAACCAGACGTCGATCCCCTCGATGATCGGCCCGACTGTGAAGACCTCGCCCGGGTTCATCCAGTAGTCCTCACCGTAGGGCTCGATGAAGAGGCAGGCAACCCTGTCGCCTACGTTCTCCACGGGGAACCTGCTACGTCCCACTGGACCCCCTAACGATCGCGGACGGGCCAATGGATGCTGCGAAGGCGGCGAGGGCAGTGAAGTCGGCGTTCCTCAGACCGATCCGGGGATTGACGTGATGGAGAAGGGCTGGTGCGCTGTGGCTTGCGGCCACGTGTGCATGATCCGCGTCGCCTTGCTCGTCGTCCACCCAGGCAAAGGGCCGACCACTGGCGTACGCCACCAACGGTTGGGACTTCCAATGAACCCCATCCGCACGCTCATTGAACAGAGCGTCACCGAAATCGACAAACGGCAACTCGGGCAGGCCAAGCACCGGTCCGATCCACTGGTTGGCGTCGCTCATCCAGGTCGTGGCCCAGCACAACTCGTAGCCGAGAGCCATCAGGGCCGACCCGTGGCCGGGGTTGAGCCACACCCGCAGTGGCCTCCGATGGCCTCGTGACCCCCTGGGCTCACCGGCAACCCCGATTTCTGGTGGGACGCGGAGAGTGGTGTAGCCCTCGGGTCGCTTCTCAGGCTTCGCTGCATAGGGATTCAGGGGGCCGTCGACATCGAGGAACAGCAAAGGTCGACTCATGGCACCCCCGACTTCGCTCCCGATCTGCTGAGTCGCCCAGAGCATATCTGTCTTTCGTTCGCCGATGCCTGGCCGACCGTCAGGTGCAGGCCGCCTCCCAGCGGGTCGCGGAGAGTAGCGGCCAGGATTCTTGTGGACCGGCGGTTTCCGGGCGTGTCGCGGAGATCGATGTCGTCAGGGTGTCGGTGAGGAGACGGTCAGCGCCGTGGAGAATGCCCGGCATGGATGATGCCTTCACGCTCCTTCGGCACGCGGCCGATCTGCTTCCCGAGGGCGCCCGTGCCGAAAACGGCGTGACGCTCGAAGACGTGCGCGACTACGAGCGGCACCAGGAGTGGGAGCTCGTGCTGGATCTTCTGATGGAGATCGGGAACGAGTACTCCGTTCCCTTGGGCTTCTGGTCGCTTCTCACAGACGCTGCTCGGCAGATGATGCTGGAGCACAGCGTCCGCTGGTGCGAGTGGCGGGCCTGGGAGGTGCAGCACGGTGCTATCCGGGCCAGGTTGAGTCTGCTGAGGGCGGAGGAGGGCGGGCGTCGGACCGCGTTCTCCGGGCAGGTTGCGTCCAGGGAAGTGGTGTACGGGTTCCACCCGTTCCGGGGGTTTCGTACCGGTAGTGGGTGTCGCCTGAGAACGTGAGACGGCCATCGGCTGATTCTTCGAGAACGACCAAGCTCTTGAAGGAGATCCGCACGATGACCGCAC
>NZ_JBGCBY010000064.1:0-10752 GCF_041262165.1 Streptacidiphilus sp. MAP12-16 | reverse complement strand
CGGCCCGCGAACTGCTCATCCAGACCCGCGCCAGGCGCACACCCATCGCGTCCGCCTGCGCGGGAACGTTCCTGCTCGCCGAGTGCGGAATCCTCAACGGCCTGCACGCCACCACCACCTGGTGGCTCGTCCCGGCATTCCGCAACCGCTACCCCCACGTAACACTCGACCAGAACCGCATGGTCACCAGCAGCGACGGCGTCACCACCGCCGGAGCCGCCTTCGGCCACATCGACCTGGCCCTGTCCATCGTGCGCCGCGTCAGCCCCGCCCTGAGCGACCTGGTCGCCAACCACCTCGTCATCGACGAACGTCCCTCCCAAGCCGCCTACACCATGACCGGCACACTCGCCGAGAGCGACCCGACGATCGCGGCCTTCGAACGCTGGGCCCGCCACCACCTCCACGAGCCCTTCAGCGTCAAAGACGCCGCTGGCACCCTCGGCGTCAGCGAACGCACCCTCCAACGCACCTTCCAAACCGTCCTGGGCACCTCACCCGTGCGCTTCGTGCAGAGCCTCCGCGTCGAACAGGCCACCTACCTCCTGCGCACCACCGACCAGTCCGTCGAAGCCATCGCCCGGCGCGTCGGCTACGAAGACTGCAACACCCTGCGCAACCTCCTACGCGAACGCACCGGCCGCACCATCAGCCAACACCGCCACCGCCCCTGAACCCAAGCCACTCCCCCACCTCCCGAACCAACTCCCCTGCCACGCACGGCCGCAGGCTGGTCCGCAAGCCCGAGCCGGCGAGCCGCGCACGCGACCCTCCACCCACAGCCCGTCAGGCGTCCTCAACAGAAACGTTTGACGGCTACGGAAGGTGGCCGCCGCACCCCCACGCAGTGCTTCGGGTAGCCTGGGCAGCCGCTCTCGGCAAGATCGTGACCGAGGCTGACCTCCTCTCCACACCCATCTGGCGCGTCCTGCAGGCGCTTGCCGTCCGCGAGGCCCGCGTGGTCGGACGGATCCTGAGCTGCGCAACAGCCGCGGCACGACCCACCTCGTCCAACTCCGCGGGCGTCCTGCGAGCGTCATGCGGCTTTGAGTTGGTTCCGTCGTAGGTCCAGCGGAAGGGACGGGCGTCGTGTCGTAGGCGACGGTGAACTCCTTGGTCTGGTCGATGAGGTCCTGTCGGGAGGTGAATTCGCCGCGTCGTAGCAGGCGGCGGGCCAGGTCAGGGACCGGCTCCGAGCCTTCGGAGACCGCTACAGCGCCACGGCACAGCCGTTCCAGTGGAGGTTCACCACCCCCGACCTGGACGATCTGCTGGCCGAACTCGACCGGCACACTACCGATCACCACGACGAATCCTCCGCCGCCCAGTCAGACTGATCAACCTCCGAAGGATTTCCGGGCCGACCACTCCCAGGTACCTACGCAGGTCGGCCAAACTCCGCTACACCTACACCTACACCTACACCTACGGCGACAACTGGGAGCACGACCCTCTCGTCCAATCCGTTGCCCCAGCCGAGCCGGGCAGCCCTACCCCCGCTGCCTCACCGGTCGCCGGGCCTGCCCGCCCGAGGACTGCGGCGGCATCCGGGGCGACCGGGAGTTCGTCGAGGTGCTCACCGACCCCGAGCATGCGAGCACGAAGAACGCCTGGGAGTGGCTCGGCTTCAACACCGCCACCGAATTCGACCCGGCAGCCTTCGACCCGGCAGCCTTCGACCTGGCCAAAACGAACGCCGCACTGTCCGAGCTGGCGACCATCGTGGTCAAGAGTTGACGATGCGCCACAACGCATGGCTCGTCGCGAACACAACGATCGCGGCGATCCAGGCCCACAGGATCTACGCGGAGCTGCATTAAAGTTGTCCCGCAACTGATCTTCAGCTGTGCGTCTGTCCACGCCGGTGAGGGCCCCGCCGTTCATCAACCCGGGCTACGGTGTGCTGCGACCATCGCGCCCGTGGCCGTCCGGCGCACCAAGGCGTCACGCTTCGGCAGGTGCTTCGGTGGGTGCCGGCAGCACGGCTTCCGGCCGGGGGGTGGGTTCCGGTTCGGACGGAGCGAACGTGAGCCACAGACCGAGGAACGCGCAGAGCGGGCCGAGAGCGCTCATCGCGGCGGAGCTGATGAAAGCGGCGGCCAGATTTCCGGAGGCGAAGCCGAATCCTCCGAAGTACGTGCCGAAGAGTGATGCGAAGCCGAAGAACATTCCGGGTATGAGCGAGAACGCCGGGATGCGGCCGGTCACCAGCAGCGTGCCGTTGACCACGAAGACGACCAGGGCCAGAGCGACGGTCCTGCCGAATTCACCGTGTCCGAATATTGTGCCGGTCTCCCGGTTGAGCAGGACGGCGACGACGCCGAAGCCCGCCCCGGCGGTGGTGGCGGTGATCAGTTTCACCGCGTTGGCCTTGTTCGGGCCACCGAGGAGGAAGGTCCCGGCCCAGGTGATGAAGATGGCCCAGGTCGGCATGGAGAGCGGCTTCATGAGGAGGAAGACGGTGGCGAAGGCGACGATCGAGGCGCTGACCTCATGAGGTAGGCGAATGCGCATGGCGGGGACTCCGATATGGGCGGTTTGCAGGGGCAGGGAAGGTGTGGGGCCGGCGACCGGCTTCGGCCGACGGCCCCACAGGCGGGCCGGCACGGTGCGCGCGTGCCTCAGTAGGCCAGGCCACCCGGCTTGGCGAGGAGCTCACGCAGGGCCGTGTCGATGAACTCGGTGTCCTTGGGGTTGCTGCCGTGGCCGGCGAAGTGGCCCCAGATCCCCGGTATCACCCGAAGTTCGGCGTCGGGGATGTGGCCGACGGCCCATGCCTCGTCCTCCGGCGGGAAGTAGAGGTCCTTCTCCGCAGGCATCACGAGCGCCGTCGCCTTGATGGAGGCCAGCGCGGACGCGGTGTCGCCGTTGAAGCCGGGGGTGAGGCCGACGTCCCCGTTCTGCCAGGTCCACAGCATGGTCAGCAGGTTGTTGGGGTCGCGGCCGTCGAGGAAGAAGCCCTCCCAGAAGCCGATGAGGAAGTCCTCGAGGGAGGTGTAGCCCAGCTTCTCGTACTCCTTCTCCCAGTAGAACGCCTGGGAGAAGCCCCATCCGGCGTAGACCCGGGCCAGGGCACGCAACCCGGTGGTCGGCCAGTTGTCGCCGTACCAGCCGCCGGCGAAGGCGGAGTCGGCCGTCAGCGCGAACTTGACGCCTTCCAGAAAGACCCTGTTGTGCAGGCTGGTGCGCGACGAGCCGCAGAACGGGGCGATCCGTTCGACCATCTCCGGGTGGCTCACCGCCCACTGGTAGGTCTGCCCCGCGCCCATGGACCAGCCGGTCACCAGGGCCAGCCGCTCGATGCCGAACTCCTCGGTCACCAGGCGGTACTGGGCGGCGATCTGGTCATGGACCGTGATGTGGGGGAAGCGTGCGCGGTCGTACGGAGCGGGCGTGTTGCTCGGCGAGGTGGACAGGCCGTTGCCGAGCATGTTCGGCACGATGATGAAGTACTGGTCCGGGTCGAGTGCCATCCCCGGTCCGATGAGCCATTCGTTGTCCCAGTGCCGCCCGGAGTACCAGGTGGGGTAGACGATGGCGTTGGTCTTGTCGGCGTTGAGCTCGCCGTACGTCGTGTAGGCCAGGAAGGCGCCGCGAAGGGTGGCGCCGCCCTGGGTGGTGAAGTCGCCCAGGGCGAAGAGCTGATGGTCTCTCACAGCGTAGTCCTTGCTTTCGGAGGGTGAACGGTGGAGCGGAAGGGACGGGAAGTCAGGATGTTGCCGCGCATCGGCCGCGATCGGCCTGCCGCGGGCCGTCGGCCGTCGGGCGGATATCGAAGTCGAAGATCGCGGTGGGCAGGTAGAGCGTGCAGCACGCATTGGGGATGTCCACCACGCCGCTGAGTCGGCCCTCGATCGGTGCCGAACCGAGCAACAGGTATGCCTGCTCGCCGCTGTAGCCGAACGTCTTCAGGTACTCGACGGCGTTCAGGCAGGCGTTGCGGTACGCGAGGGTGGCGTCGAGGTAGTGGTTGGTGTCGGTGGAGTGGTCGACGGAGATGCCGACGAACGAGATGAACTCGCTGTAGCGGGGCTCGACATTGCCGGGCATGAAGATCGGGTTCGTGGTCACCCCGTACTTCTCCATGCCGCGCTTGATCAGATCGACGTGGAGGTCGATGAAGCCGCCCATCTCGATCGCGCCGCAGAAGGTGATCTCCCCGTCGCCCTGGCTGAAGTGCAGGTCGCCTACGGAGAGCAGGCCACCTCTGACGTGGACGGGGTAGAAGATCCGGGCGCCCCGGGTCAGGTTCTTGATGTCGTGGTTCCCGCCGTTCTCGCGGGCCGGGACAGTGCGTGCGCCCTCCCGGGCGGCCCTGGTGCCGGCGTCGCCGGTGAGTTGGCCGACCAGGGCGTTGTGGGCCTGCGGCGGTAGCGCCAGCGCGGGCACGCGGTTCGGATCGGTGTCGATGAGCGCCTGCTCCCGGGCGTTCCACCGGGCCAGCATCGCGGCGGACGGAGCGGTGCCCATCAGTCCGGGGTGGGTGATCCCGGTGTACCGGACCCCGGGGATGTGCCGCGAGGTTGCCTGCTGGCCGTGGAAGTCCCAGACCGCCTTGTAGGAGTCGGGGAAGTGGTCGGTGAGGAATCCACCGCCGTTGTCGCGGGAGAAAATGCCCGTGTATCCCCAGCCCGCGCCGGACACCTCGCCCACCGCCTGGGGGATCGGCCCCAGATCCAGAATGTCCACGACGAGCAGGTCGCCCGGCTCCGCCCCTTCGACCCCGATCGGGCCGCTGAGCATGTGCGCGTGGGTGAGGTCGACGTCGCGGACGTCGTTGGCCGAGTCGTTGTTGCCGATCTGGTTGTCGGTCCAGTCCCGGCACTCGACCCGGAACTCCGAGCCCGGCCGCACGGTGACGACCGGGGGGATGCCCGGGTGCCAGCGGTTGTGGCCGGGGATCTTCTGATCGCGCATGGACAGGGCCTGGTCGACGCTGAAGACGACTTCCGGCATGGCTACCTCCAGAGTGGTTCGGCAGATCAGGGCTTCGGTAGCAGGGCATGTCGCGGGTCCGTGGGCGGTGCGGGTCCCCGGCGGGCCGCGGGAACCGCACTCACGACGCCCGGTTCGTGAGCGCTCGCCTCCTGGGTCTGCCGGGCGCGGGCCAACGCGACGGGCGTGCGGGCGATCATCGGCGCGGTGAAGACCCGTCGGGACGGGTCTCCGCAGGCCTCGCACGGCTCCTCGAGAAGGGCCTCGCCGATCGGACGGATCACCTCGAAGCTCCCGCAGCCGGTGCAGCGGTACCGGTATGTCGCCATGAGCTACCTCCAAATACTTCCATTGGAAAGTATTCATTGGGGAAGCAAGTGGTCAAGCCTCTGTGTGTTACATGCGCGTAAAACCGCGGAGTGCTGCTACGGGAGCTGCTGGAGCACGTCCCACTGCAGGCCGTCGGCGACGGCGAGGAACACGCGCTGCTTCAGGTGACGGTCCTGCACCTGGACCGTTCCACGCGGACTTTCGTACTCCAGCCCCTCGGTCGTCGCCTCGATCCGCGCCACGTCCACGACGCCCGCGCGGCGCAGCAGTTCGGTGAGCAGGCGCACGCCCTCGTAGCAGGACTCGCCGAGACTGTTGAGCACCGGGGCCTGCGGGCCGAACCTGCGGAAGTAGGCGGCGGCGAAGTCGAGGCCCGACGCGGTCGGCAGGTCCTCGAAGTACCCGGCCGAGGTCATCAGCCCGCGTGTGTTGTCCGGACCCGTCGCGAGCAGCACGTTCTCCTCGATCAGCGAGCTGAACCGGATGTGGTCCCGATCCAGCCCGGCCCGGCCGAACGCGCGGTTGAAGGCGACCGCGTCATTGCCGATCAGCAGCATGAGGACGGCCTCGCATGCGCTGGCCACCACCCGGCCCAGGGTCTCCTCGAAGTCTTCGGTGCCGAGTGGGACATAGATCTCGTCGCAGACGACGCCACCCAGTTCGGCCAGGTAGCGGTGGGCCGCACGGGCCGAGGAGCGCGGCCAGACGTAGTCGTCACCGACGATCGTCCACCGCCGGATTCCCAGTTCTCTCGCGAACCAGTGCAGGGCCGGCCGAAGTTGGCGGTTCGGCGTCTCCCCGGTGAGGAACACTCCGGGGGACCGCTCGCCGCCCTCGTAGAGCGCTGTGTAGACGTACGGCACCCGGCCGTCGATGCGCGGAGCGACGACTTCGCGAACGGCGGAGATGTGCCACCCGGCCACGGCGTCGACGACGCCGGCGGAGATCAGTGCGCCGACCTCGTCGGCCACCTGCCCGGGCGGCGCACCACCGTCGACGAGCAGCAGCCGCAGTTCCCTGCCGAGCACTCCGGACTCGGCGTTGACCTCTTCGGCCGCCAGTTGGGCGCAGCATTCACAGGACGGGCCGAAGATCCCGGCAGGCCCCTGGAGCGGCACCACCAGGGCGACGTCCAGTGTCTCGCGGCTCCTCGGTCCTACCGACGAGCCGGGCCACAGACGTGCCTTCTCGATCACAGCAGCCCATCGTAGCGATTACTTGCTACAGGAATATTTCGCACCGAGCAGTAACAAGCGGTATCTTCGAGGACGACGCAACACTAGGACGATCCGTTGGTAGGGCGATGACAACGACCGCAGCAACCGCTCACCGCGACCACGACCTCGCCCGGCTGCTCACGCTCGTCGAGCGGAGTGTCGTGCTGAGGCTTGGCGGGGCGCTCAAGGCGAACGGCTCCACAATCGAGGAATGGCGTGTGCTGTCGCTCCTGGGCGACGGCAACGGCCATGCCATGACGGAGATCGCCGAGTTCGCGATGCTGCCGGCACCGTCCCTCACGAAGGTCGTCGACCGCATGGTGTCCGCGAACCTCGTCCACCGCCGGGTTGACGATGCGGACCGCCGTCGCGTGCTGGCCTTCGCGTCGGAGCGCGGGGTCCAGGAACTGCATCAGTGGAACGCCATCGTGGAACGCGAACACGACGATCTGGTGGGGGCCATAGGCAACGAGGAGATCGAACTGCTCAGAGCATTGTTGGCCAGCGCGTCCCGGCGCCTGGCCTGAAGCTGCCGAATCGCTGCCTGGACGGCAGTGACCAGTTCCCGGAGGCGCGAGCGGCCTACACCACTGGCCGGCGGCTGAACAGGCCCGTGGTGACGTGCAGGCACTGGTCACGCTCGGCCGGGAGTTGGCCGTACGCGGCTCGCGTCTGGCCGTTGCACCGCTGCCGATCGACTGGCGGACGCCGGCCTGCGAGGACAACTCGGCACTGCTGAACCGCCTGCCCGCCGAAACGTCCCCGCACGCAGGCAGCGGCGCCGTCACCCATCCCCGGGCAGGGCCGCCTCGCGCGCCCGTCGATGCTGATCTCCCTGATCGGATCCCCCACCGTGCGCGGGCACCGTCGTCCGCGGGCACAGGAGAGCGAGCCGGGGGAACTGCGAGCCGAGGACGCGGGCCGGCTCGGTGTCAAGGACGCTGTCGAGCAGAGCGCTGTAGACAGATCGGAAGTCGGTGGTGAACTTGAGATCGCCGTCGTGAAGATCCCTGAGGTTGGGCCGCTCGCCGTAGCAGCCGCCCCGCACGGCGGGGCCGGCCACGAGGACCGGGCCGGCGGTGCCGTGGTCGGTGCCGTGACTGTCGTTGGCCGCGACCCTGCGTCCGAACTCGGAGTAGATCAGCACGGTGGGAGTGGTCGCCGCGCCGTCGAGTCGGCCAAGGAAACGTGACACCGCCGTGTCCACTTCGGCGAGCAGGCTCGACTGCGTGGGCTTGGCGTCGGCGTGCCCGTCGAAGCCCGCCAGACTCACCGCGTAAACGCGGGTGGAGACGCCTGCCTGGACGCAGGCGGCGACGAAGTCGAGCTGCGTCGCCAGGCTGCCCCCGTCGGGGCGGCGGCCGTGCGTGCTCTGCTGCCAGTGGCGGACAACGGGATCAAAGGTGTCACGGACCGTCAGGAAATCGCAGAGCGAGGCGGCTACGGCCGACTCGACCACCGGATCGCCGGCATCCGGGCGACCCAACCGGGCCACGTCCTTCGCTCTGAGGCGGCCCGGGAGCGGCATGGCTCCCAATGGGACGGCGGCGCCGCTGGCCCGTTCACCGGCCAGCATCGGAGGCAGGACGCTGCCGATCGAAACAGCCCGCAAGGGATCCTGATCGGCTGGTTCCTGCAGATCGAGCCAGCGGCCCAGCCAGCCGGTGTAGAGAGGTTCTGCAGCGGCGGCGGTCTGCCAGATATCCATCGAGGTGAAGTGGCTTCGGCTCGGGTTCGGGTAGCCGACGCCCTGGACGATCGCCAGCCGGCCAGTGCGCCACAGGGCGTGCAGTCCCGTCATCGCCGGATTCAGGCCCAGGCCCGCGCCCGGGCCCGGACCGAGGTCGAGGATCTCGCCGACCTGATAGGCCAGGCCCGGGCGTGCGTCCTGGTAGGCCCCGTCGTCGTAGGGCACCACCGTGCTCAGACCGTCGTTACCGCCGTAGAGCGTCACTACCACCAGGACCTTCTCCGGGCTCGCCCATGGACGTTCACTGACCTGGCCCAGCAGCCGTCGCACGGAGCGGGCACTCGGTGGCGCGGCCGAGGCGCTCGTACCGGTAACCTTGGAAGCCCGCAGGAACCTGCTGCGCAGGGCGGGATGCATCATGGCGGTGACCGTCCTTTCGGTGGAAGTCAGTTCGCGAGGTATTCGGGGGACGTCAGGGCGAGTACCAGCAGTGCCTCGGGGTCGCGGCGCACCTGGTCCAGAGCCGCACGTGTTCGCCGGCTCCAGCCGTCCAGACCCAGCAGCCGTGCGGCCGCCGTCGCACGACTGCGCGCGGAGGCGGTGCGGACGGCGGCGATGTCGCCCCTGCGCACCGCCCAGTGCGCGAAGTCGAGCCTGACCTTGGCGGAGGAGGCGGTCAGCCAGGCGCGGCCGGCAGGCCAGCCGCCGACGTTCGGTGGCGAGAACGGCGCCTGGCCGAGCGCGGTCAGGGTGGACAGGAGCAAAGCGCGGTCCTGTCCGGGCCCGTGGTCGGCCCGGATGCCCAGCGAGCGCAGCGTGCCGACCACGTATTCCACGGGCTGTTTGACCAGGGAGCGCCGAGCTGCAGGGCTGCGGAAATCTGGTTCCAGGAATAGGGCGGTGAGCAGTGCGGTGAGGTCACGTCGGGGCCCGTAGGCGTGGAGCAGCCTCTGGGTGGCGGTCTCGGACGGCTCGTCAGGCGCCACGTAGCGCCGCCACAGGCGGGAGACGAGGAATCGGGGGGACTGGGGCCGGTCCACCAGAAGCGCCACCAGCGCCGCGTCGTCGAAGCCGGAGCTGACGCCGAGGACGGTCATGGGGCCGCGGTCGTGTCGCGCGGCATCCAGCGTCGTGAGCCCAGTCCGGGCGTCATAGCGCACTGCGGTGAGTGCTCGGGCGGCTTCGCGCACGTCGGTGTCGGTGTAGTGGCCCACGCCCAGGGTGAAGAGTTCCATCAGCTCGCGCGCCAGATTCTCGTTGGGCGAGCTGCGGCGGTTGTCGTCCGCGTCCAGCCAGAGCAGCATCGCCGGATCGCGGACCAGTTCCGTGACCAGTGAACGAAAGTCGCCACCACCCAGGGCGCGGAGCGTCTCGTACTGTCGCAGCATCAGATGGGCGCTTGTCACCTTCTGGACAGAGGTGGCGAAATGGCCGTGCCAGAAGAAGGTCCGCTTCTCCAGCAGCGGGGCCTGTGTCCAGGCCATCTCGTCGATCCACCGGGCCGCCAGCTGCCGGGCCTGCTCGCCGCGTTGCCGCTCGACCAGGGCGCGGTCCTCGGGTGTCCTCGCGCTGTCCATCGGCAGTTCCGCCTCAAGCTTCACCAGGCAGTGGGCCCGCTCTCCAGAGCCGTCCCGGGCCCGCTCCACCAGGCGCTGCACGGTGGCCTCATAGCCGTCGCCGGCAGCGGCGTCGATCTCTTCGGGCAGACCCCCGAAGCAGGCGCGGCGCAGCAGGTGTGCCACGTCCGATCGGGGGTCTGTCGTCATCAGAGAACCGTTCTCATCTCAAGCGCCGTAATGGGTGGTTCGAAGGTGCGAACCGGTGCCGCGTCTGCGGGTGCCCATCCCTCACTCGGTGTCCCACTTGAGGGCGATCACATAGCCGTCGGCAAGGGCCGACGTCACGGCCGACGCCGCGTGCACACCGCTGCCGGCGGCGGAGGCGGTCACAGTGGCGGCGCCGGCCGATCCCGTCAGGCCGATCAGGCCGGCCAGCGCGCCGAGGGTGGCGGCAGCCGCCCTCTTACGGTTGATGAACTGCATAGAAAGATCCGATCTCTCGTGGTTTCTGATGTCGGGCCGCTGCGGGTGGGAATGCGGCCGAGCCCTCATGGCGCGGTCGCGGCCGAAACGGTCCTTCCGCTGCCCCCTGGTTAGGGCTGCAGCGGTCGGTGGTGCGGCGGTTCCCTGCATAGCCGGGGCCCGCTGGGTGAGGCTGGTGGATCACCAAGAACCTAGGGCCAGTCCCGACGCAGGTTCAGGGGCGAACCCGTCACGTTCGGTGCCGTTCCCGCCGTACCCGGGCTGGGCAGCGCAAGGCGTCGGGGGGCCGGCCTTCGTTTGGGGCCGCTCTCGCTCACCGGGCAGTCACGCAGTCGATGACGGTCGTGGCCGGGCCGCGCTGACGTGACCGCGAGGCAACCAGGAACCGGGAAGCCGCTCACCAGGCAACCCCAGGCGGCTGGCGCGGACCTGGGGTTCATCCAGGTCAAGCCCGTTCCGGACTGGAAGAACTCCCCCACCTGCCATCTTGAACCGGCGACCCCGATCAACGTAACGGCAGCGGCGTGAGCGAGTAGCA
>NZ_JBGCBY010000063.1:0-12205 GCF_041262165.1 Streptacidiphilus sp. MAP12-16 | reverse complement strand
GCGGTGACGATCGATACGGCGTGTTCGTCGTCGTTGGTTGCGTTGCATTTGGCGTGTCAGTCGTTGCGGTCGGGTGAGTCGACGTTGGCGTTGGCCGGTGGTGTGACGGTGATGCTGACGCCGGGGACGTTCGTGGAGTTCAGTCGGCAGCGTGGGTTGGCGGCGGATGGGCGTTGCAAGGCGTTTTCGGATGATGCGGACGGCACGGGGTGGGGTGAGGGTGTCGGGATGCTGCTGGTGGAGCGGCTGTCGGATGCGCGGCGTAACGGGCATCCGGTGCTGGCGATTGTTCGCGGGTCCGCCGTCAACCAGGACGGCGCGAGCAACGGTCTGACTGCGCCGAACGGACCCTCACAACAGCGCGTGATCAAGCAGGCACTTGCATCGGCTGGATTGACGGCTGATCAGGTCGACGCCGTCGAGGCGCACGGCACGGGGACGTCCTTGGGTGACCCGATCGAGGCGCAGGCTCTTCTGGCCACGTACGGGCGAGAGCATTCTGACGATCGGCCGTTGTGGCTGGGGTCGGTGAAGTCGAATCTGGGTCATACGCAGGCGGCGGCGGGTGCGGCTGGTGTGATCAAGATGGTGTTGGCGATGCAGCATGGTGTGCTGCCGCAGAGTCTGCACGTGGGTGAGGTGTCGTCGCATGTGGACTGGTCGGCGGGCGCGGTGTCGCTGCTGAGCCAGGAGCAGGTGTGGCCGGAAACGGGGCAGCCGCGTCGGGCGGGTGTGTCCTCGTTCGGCTTCAGCGGTACCAACGCGCACATAATTTTGGAGCAGGCATCTCCTGTTGAGGCCGTTGAGGCCGAGGAGGAGGAGCCGGAGGTCGCACCTGAGTCGCCGGTGATGTCCTCGGTGGTGCCGCTGGTGTTGTCGGCTCGGACGGCGGAGGCTCTGCGGGGTCAGGCTGAGCGGTTGCGGGTGCATCTTGCTGCGCGCGCGGAGCTGGACGTCGTGGATGCGGGCTATTCGTTGGCTACGGCGCGGTCGGTGTTTGAGCATCGTGCGGCGTTGGTGGTGCGGGGCCGCGAAGGAGTGTTGGAGGGGCTGGACGCGCTCGCGCGCGGGGAGACCCCGGGCAGCGCCACGGTCGGTGTGTCGGCGGGTCCTGGCGGCAAGGTCGCGTTCTTGTTCGCGGGGCAGGGCAGTCAGCGGCTGGGGATGGGGCGTGAGTTGTATGACTCGTTCCCGGTGTTCACGGCGGCGTTCGACGCTGTGTGTGTGGAGCTGGACCGGCACTTGGATCGTCCGCTGCGGGAGGTGGTCTTCGCGGCTGAGGGTTCCGGGGAGGCTGGTCTGATCCATGAGACGGGGTTCACCCAGCCGGTGCTGTTCGCGGTTGAGGTGGCGTTGTTCCGTCTGGTGGAGGCGTGGGGTGTGCGGCCGGATTTCGTGGCTGGGCATTCGATCGGTGAGTTGGCGGCGGCGCATGTTGCGGGTGTGTTGTCGTTGGCGGATGCGGCTGTGTTGGTTGCGGCGCGTGGTCGGTTGATGCAGGCGCTGCCGAGTGGTGGGGCGATGGTGGCGGTGCAGGCTAGCGAGGCGGAGGTGCTGCCGCTGCTTGCGGGCCACGAGGCCGACGTGAGCATTGCGGCGGTGAACGGCCCGAACTCGCTAGTGGTCTCTGGGAGCGAGCACGCGGTCCTGGACATTGCCGCACTCCTGGAGGCCGATGGTCGCCGGATCAAGCGGCTGACGGTCAGTCATGCGTTCCACTCGCCGCTGATGGACGGCATGCTGGCGGAGTTCCGGAAGGTGGCGGAGGGTCTGGAGTTCCATGCTCCTCGCATTCCGGTCGTCTCGACCCTGACCGGGGTGCTCGCCTCGGCGGAGGAGCTGTGCTCGCCCGAGTACTGGGTGCGCCATGTCCGCGAGGCCGTCCGCTTCCATGACGCCGTCCAGGCTCTGGAGGCCGAAGGCGTCCGTACGTTCCTGGAGTTGGGCCCGGACGGCACGCTGACGGCCATGGCCCAGGGCTGCCTGGACGACGACGTCGCGGCCGAGGTCGTGCCGGTCCTGCGCCGGGACCGTGGCGAGGCGGAGAGCTTGACGGCGGCCGTGGCCGGGTTGCACGTGCGCGGGGTGAAGGTGGACTGGGAGGCGGTGTTCGCCGGGCGTGGTGCGCGGCGTGTCGACCTGCCGACGTATGCCTTCCAGCGGGAGCGGTTCTGGCCGCGTCCGTACACCGGGTGGGTCGGCGATGTCGCCTCGGCCGGCCTGGGGTCGGCCGACCATCCGCTGCTGGGCGCGTCGGTCGCTCTGGCGGACGGGGACGGCCACCTGTTCACCGGGCGCCTGTCGCTGGAGATGCATCCGTGGTTGGCCGACCACGCTGTCGGCGAGATGGTGCTGCTGCCGGGCACGGCCTTCGTCGAGCTGGCGATCCGAGCCGGCGACCAGGTCGGCTGCGACCGCCTGGAAGAACTGACACTGGAGGCACCACTGATCCTGCCCGACAAGGGCGGGATCCAAATCCAGGTATGGGTGGGGACCCCGGACGACTCGGGTCGGCGCACCGTCAGCCTGTACTCCCGGGCCGAGGATGCGCCCGCCGACCAGCCCTGGACCCAGCATGCCGTCGGGCTCCTCACCTCAGGTGCGGCAGTTACCGCGTTCGACGCGGCTGAGTGGCCCCCGGCGGATGCGGAGGCCCTAGCCGTCGACTTGCTCTACGAAGGCTTCGCAGCCGCTGGGTTCTCCTACGGGCCGGTGTTCCAGGGCCTTCGGGCGGCATGGCGGCGCGGCCGTGAGGTGTTCGCCGAGGTTGAGCTGCCGGAAGAGAGCTGGGCGCAGGCTGGCCAGTTCGGTCTGCACCCGGCGTTGCTCGATGCGGCGCTGCACGCGATCGGTCTCGGTGGCGTCCTGGAGGACACCGGGCAGGCCAGGTTGCCGTTCGCGTGGTCCGGGGTCTCCCTGCACGCGGCGGGCGCCTCCACCTTGCGGGTGCGGATCGCACCGCAGGGCCCCGATGCGGTCTCGCTCGCCGTCGCCGACGGCACGGGAGCCCCGGTGGCCTCCGTGGAATCCCTCGTGCTGCGGCCGTTCGCAGCCGACCAGCTGTCGGCCGGGCGCATCGCCCATCACGAGTCGCTGTTCTGTATGGACTGGTCGGCGGTGACGATGCCGAGCGGATCTCTGACCGGCTCTGCCACCGACCGCTGGGTTGTGCTGGGCAGCAACAACACCCTGGGCCTCGGCCAGGTGGCTGAGTACGTCGACGCATGTGCGTTGGCCGAGGCGGTCGCCGCTGGAGCCACGGCGCCGGACACCATCGTCGTGCCGTTCGTCGTCGCGGGGGTCGACGCCGACGCCGATGCGGACGTCGCCGGGACGGCGCACCAGCGTGCGCACGAGGTGCTGGCCCTCCTTCAGCAATGGCTGGCCGAGGACGCCTTCGCCCCCTCGCAGTTGGTCCTCGTCACCCGGGGCGCGATTGCCACCCGGGTGGGCGACGAGGTGGCGGATCTCGGGTCGTCAGCGATCTGGGGCCTGGTGCGTTCAGCCCAGTCGGAGAACCCCGGCCGCATCGTCCTGGTCGACCTCGATGAGGACGCCGCTTCGTGTGATGCGCTGCCTGCCGCGATTGCTTCGGGCGAGCCGCAGTTGGCGATACGGGCGGGCGTGGCCTACGCCGCGCGGTTGGCGCGGCTGCCCGTGGCCGCTGACGCCGCGCAGGTGGCCCTGGACCCCGAGGGCACGGTGCTCGTCACGGGTGCGACGGGTTCGCTGGGCGGACTGATGGCCCGTCATCTGGTAGCGCAGTACGGTGCACGGCGTCTGCTGCTGGTGTCGCGTCGGGGTCGGGCTGCCAATGGCGTGGCCGAGTTGGAGGAAAGCCTGCAGGAGCTGGGCGCGGAGGTGACGGTGGCGGCGTGCGATGTCGCGGACCGCGACGCGCTGGCCGCGCTCCTGGACTCGGTGCCCGCTGCACACCCGCTGACTGCGGTCGTCCACACGGCCGGTGTCCTGGATGACGGCGTGATTTCCTCGCTGACCCCGGAGCGGATCGACGGCGTGCTGCGTCCGAAGGTGGACGCGGCCTGGCACCTGCACGAACTGACCGCGGACCTCGACCTGTCGGCGTTCGTCCTCTTCTCCTCCGCGGCCGGGGTGTTCGGCGCTGGTGGCCAGGGCAACTACGCAGCAGCGAACGCCTTCCTGGACGCTCTGGCCCAGCACCGGCGCGCGCTCGGCCTTCCCGCCACCTCCCTGGCCTGGGGCCTGTGGGCCGACGAGGGCGGCACGGGCGGCATGGGCGGCGCCCTGGGCAGCTCGGACGCCCAGCGGATGGCGCGAGGCGGCGTGGCCGCGCTGTCGCCGGCAGAGGGATTGCACCTGTTCGACGTCTCCGCAGGGGCGGACGAAGCGTTGCTGGTGCCCATCCGGCTCGACCTGGCGGGTCTGCGAGCGCAGGCCGACTCCGGCATGCTGCCGCCGCTGCTCCGCAGTCTGCTACGGATGCCGCTGCGGCGGACGGCTGAAGCGGGCATGCGCTCGGGCGGCAACTCTCCGCTGGCGCAACGGCTCGCGGCTCTGCCCGAGGCCGAGCGTGAGGCGGCGCTTCTCGAGGTGGTTCGTTCCGAGGCCGCCGCGGTGCTGGGCTACGCCGGCTCGCACGCGGTGGACGCCGACCGGGCCTTCAAGGACCTCGGCTTCGACTCGCTGACGGCGGTCGAGCTGCGCAACCGCCTGAACGCAGCCACCGGCCTGCGCCTCCCGGCCACTCTGGTCTTCGACTACCCCAATCCGGCCGCCCTCGCCGATCTGCTGCGTGGCGAGGTGCTGGGCACTCTGCCCTCCGACGATGTCCCGGTCCGGACAGCGGTCGCCACCGATGACGACCCGATCGCCATCGTGGGCATGGCCTGCCGCTTCCCGGGCGGTGTGGCCTCGCCCGAGGACCTGTGGCGGATGGTCGCCGACGGTGTCGACGGCGTCTCGGGCTTCCCCGGTGACCGCGGCTGGGACGTCGAAGCCCTCTACGACAGCGACCCCGATCAGCAAGGCGCCTCCTACACCCGCGAGGGTGGCTTCCTGCACAACGCCAGCGAGTTCGACCCCGGATTCTTCGGGATCTCGCCGCGCGAAGCCGTGTCGCTGGACCCGCAGCACCGGCTGCTCCTGGAAACCTCCTGGGAGGCATTCGAGAGCGCAGGCATCGACCCGAACTCGGCCCGTGGCAGCCGGACCGGAGTCTTCGCCGGGGTGATGTACCACGACTACGGATCGCTGCTGCTCAGCGCGGCCGAGGACTTCGAGGGGCACGTCGGCACCGGCAGCTCCGGCAGCGTCGCCTCCGGCCGGGTGTCCTACACTCTCGGGCTGGAGGGCCCCGCCGTCACCATCGACACGGCCTGCTCCTCCTCCCTGGTGGCTCTGCACCTTGCCGTGCAGGCACTGCGGTCGGGCGAGTGCACGATGGCGCTGGCCGGAGGCGTGACCGTGATGGCCACGCCCGGCACGTTCGTGGAGTTCAGCCGGCAGCGGGGCCTCTCTGCTGACGGGCGTTGCAAGGCGTTCTCGGACGACGCGGACGGCACGGGGTGGGGTGAGGGCGTCGGCATGCTCCTGGTGGAGCGGTTGTCGGACGCGCTGCGCCACGAGCACCCGGTGCTGGCGATCGTTCGCGGCAGCGCGGTGAACCAGGACGGTGCCAGCAACGGCCTTACCGCCCCCAACGGACCCTCCCAGCAGCGGGTGATCCGGCAGGCCCTGGCCTCGGCGGGGCTGACGGGTCAGCAGGTCGACGCCGTGGAGGCGCACGGCACCGGCACCAGGCTCGGCGACCCGATCGAGGCGCAGGCGCTTCTGGCCACCTACGGCCAGGGGCGCTCCGAGGACCGGCCACTCTGGCTGGGCTCGCTGAAGTCCAACATCGCTCACACGCAGGCCGCCGCCGGCGCCGCCGGGATCATCAAGATGGTGCTGGCGATGCGGCACGGCGTGCTGCCGCAGACCCTGCACGTCGGGGAGCCGTCCACGCACGTGGACTGGTCGGCGGGCGCTGTCGAGCTGCTGACCGAGGCACGGCCGTGGCCGGAGACCGGGCAGCCGCGCAGGGCCGGGGTGTCCTCGTTCGGCTTCAGCGGAACCAATGCGCACGTCATCCTCGAGCAGGCTCCCCTCGCGGCAAAGGAGCCGCAGCCGTCGACCGAGCAGACCGACATCTCGCCGCAAGCCTCGGATGCCTCCACGGCTGCCTCCACGGCGCTGCCGTGGGTGCTGTCGGCCCGCTCGGCGGAATCCCTGCGCGGCCAGGCCGAACGGCTGCTGGCGCGCCTGGACGCCGAGCCGGACCTCGACGTTGCGGATGTCGGGTTCTCGCTCGCGAGGACACGGGCGGTACTCGAGCACAGGGCCGCAGTAGTGGGCGCGGACCCGGTGGAGCTGCGCCGGGGCCTGGAGGCTCTGGCACGAGGGGAGTCGGCGGCGAAATTGGTGCGCGGCACGGCCGGGTCCTCGGGCCGGTCGGCCTTCCTCTTCGCGGGGCAGGGCAGCCAGCGCGTCGGCATGGGAGCCGAACTGTATGCGGCGTTCCCGGTGTTCGCTGAGGCGTTCGACGCGCTCTGTGCGGAGCTGGACAGGCATCTGGAACGTCCGCTGCGGGAGGTGGTCCACGCGGGGGAGAGGTCTGCCCAGTCCGATCTGATCCACCAGACCGTCTACGCTCAGCCCGCGCTGTTCGCGGTCGAGGTGGCGCTGTTCCGGTTGCTGGAGTCATGGGGTGCGCGCCCGGAGTTCCTGATGGGGCACTCGATCGGCGAGTTGGCGGCCGCACATGTCGCAGGTGTGCTGTCGATGGCCGACGCTGCGGCGCTGGTATCCGCTCGTGGCCGATTGATGCAGGAACTGCCCTCCGGTGGCGCGATGGTGGCGGTGCAGGCCACCGAGGCTGAGGTGCTGCCGCTGCTTGCCGGTCGCGGGGATCAGGCGGCCGTCGCGGCAGTCAACGGCCCGGCGTCGGTCGTGGTTTCGGGCAGCGAGGACGCAGTTCTCGCGGTTGCTGCGCATTTCGAGCGGCAAGGCCGGAAGACCAGGCGGCTGACCGTCAGCCATGCCTTCCACTCGCCGCTGATGGACGGCATGTTGGCCGACTTCCGCAAGACAGCGGAGGGCCTGGAGTTCCACGAGCCGCGCATCCCGATCGTCTCCACCCTGACCGGTGCGCTCGCCTCGGCAGAGGAGTTGTGCTCGGCCGAGTACTGGGTGCGGCACGTCCGCGAGGCCGTCCGTTTCTGCGACGCCGTGCGGACCTTGGAGGGTGAGGGTGTCCGGACCTTCGTGGAGCTCGGCCCCGACGGAGTACTGACCGCTCTGGCCCAGGACTGCCTGGCCGGTGAGACGACCGGCGACGCCGCCTTCACGGCGACGCTGCGCCGCGACCGCTCCGAGGCGGAGACGTGCATGGCCGCCCTGGCCCAGCTGCACGTTCGAGGCGGCAAGCCGGACTGGCCGGCCGTCTTCGCCGGGCGCGACGCCCGGCGTATCGACCTGCCCACCTACGCCTTCCAGCGCGAGCGCTACTGGCCCAAGGCATACGCAGGACACCCCGGTGACGTCACGGCGGTCGGGATCGGCTCGGCCGACCACCCGCTGCTCGGTGGCTCCGTGGCCCTGGCGGATGCCGAAGGCCACCTCTTCACCGGCCGGCTCGCTCTCGACACCCATCCCTGGATCGCCGACCACACCGTGATGGGCGCGGTGCTGCTGCCGGGCACGGCCTTCGTGGAGCTGGCGATCCGGGCCGGCGACCAGGTCGGCTGCGACCGGCTGGAGGAACTGACGCTGGAGGCGCCGCTCGTCCTGCCCGAGCATGGAGCCGTCCAACTGCAGGTCGCCGTCGGCGCGCCGGACGATTCCGGGCGGCGCCGGCTCAGTCTGCACTCGCGACCGGAAGGCGCTCCGCTCGACCTGCCCTGGACCAGGCACGCCACCGGCGTGGTGTCTCCCGGCACGCCGGGCCGGACCTTCGACCTGGCCGAGTGGCCGCCGCAGGGCGCCGAGGCGGTGTCGGTGGACGGCCTGTACGCCCGCTTCGATGCGCTCGGCTTCAGCTACGGCCCTGCGTTCCAGGGGCTGCGCGCCGTCTGGCGCCGCGACGGTGAGCTCTTCGCCGAACTGGCGCTGCCCGAGGAGTCCGCCGGGCAGGCCGCCGCGTTCGGCCTGCACCCGGCCCTCCTTGATTCCGCGCTGCATACCCTGGGCCTCGGCGGATTGCTCCAGGACACCGGGAGCGGACGGCTTCCCTTCGCCTGGAGCGGTGTGTCGCTGCTCGCCGCAGGGGCGTCCGAGCTGCGCGTGCGGCTTCGCGCCGTCGGGCGCGACGCGCTGGCACTGGACGTGGCGGACGCCACCGGAAGCCCGGTGGCGTCCATCGACTCCCTGGTGCTGCGCCCGATCTCCGCCGAGCACCTGGTCCCGGCCGGCAGCGGTCACCACGATTCGCTGTTCCGCCAGGAGTGGGTCAGCGTGCCCGCCCCCGCCGGACCCTCCTCGGCCGCCGCGGGCTGGGCCGTGCTGGGCCCGGACGGCTCGGCGGTGACCGCCGCACTACGGAGCGCCGGCGTCCTTCCCGCCGCCCACCCGGACCTCGCCTCGCTGCTCGGGGCGGTGGCAACGGGTGCGCCGATGCCCGGGAGCGTTCTCGCGCTCTGCCCGGCCGGCGCCGACACGGGCCAGGACGTCGCTACGGCCGCGCACCACGCCGCACATCGGGCGCTGGAGCTGGTCCAGGCATGGCTCGCGGAGGAGCTCACCGGCGCCTCGCGGCTGGTCCTCGTCACCCGAGGTGCCGTGTCCACCGGACCGGGAGAGGACGTACCGGACCTGGCCTCAGCCGCCCTCTGGGGTCTGGTGCGCTCGGCCCAGACCGAGAACCCCGACCGCTTCGTCCTGCTCGACCTGGACGACGACGCGGAGTCGTACCGGGCACTGACTGCTGTGACGGCCGTCGACGAACCCCAACTCGCCCTGCGTGCGGGAACCCTGCTAGCCCCTCGGCTGGCTCGGGTGGGCCCGGCGACTCCGCCGGCCCCGGCCGCCGCCCCCGACCAGCCCGGCTGGGACCCGTCCGGCACCGTGCTCATCACCGGCGCCACCGGATCGCTGGGCCGGCTGCTGGCCAGGCACCTGGTCGCCGAGCGCGGCGTGCGCCACCTGCTGCTGCTCTCCCGCCGGGGCGACCAGGCCGAGGGCGCCCCCGAACTGCGCCGGGAGCTGACCGAACTGGGCGCCGACGTCCGCCTCGCCGCCTGCGACGCGGCCGACCGCGACGCCGTCGCCGCGCTGCTCGCGGCCGTGCCCGACGAACACCCGCTGACCGCCGTGGTGCATGCCGCAGGCGTCCTCGACGACGGAGCCGTTCCCTCCCTCACCGCGGAGAGGGTCGACCGGGTGCTGCGCCCCAAGGCGGACGCGGCCTGGCACCTGCACGAGCTGACGCAGCATCATAACCTCGCGTCCTTTGTGCTGTTCTCCTCGGTCGCTGGCGTCCTCGGCGCGCCCGGGCAGGCCAACTACGCCGCCGCCAACGCCTTTCTGGACGCCCTCGCCGAGCACCGGCGCGCTCAAGGCCTCGCGGCGACCTCCCTGGCCTGGGGGCTGTGGGCGGAAGGCGACGGCATGGGCGACCGCCTTGGCGAGGCCGACCTCCAGCGCCTCGCCCGCGGCGGCATCGCCCCGCTGTCCCCGCAGGACGGCCTGGCCCTGTTCGACGCTGCGGCCGAAATGGACACTGCGGTACTCATCCCGGCCCGGCTGAACCTCGCCGGCCTGCGGGCCCAGGCCGCCTCCACCGGGCAGGTGCCGGCGCTGCTGCGCGGCCTGCTGCGCCTCCCCGCCCGCCGGGCGGCCAACACCGGGCAGGCCTCGGTTGCCGCGCTGCTCGATCGACTCGCCGGATGCTCGGCGCAGGAGCAGCACGGCATCGTCCTCGACCTGGTGCGCGTCCAGGCCGCCGCCACGCTCGGCCATCCGGGACCGGAGGCCGTCGACGCCGAACGGGACTTCCTGGAGCTGGGCTTCGACTCGCTCACCTCCGTGGAACTGCGCAACCGCCTCAACGCGGCGACCGGCCTGAGGATGCCGGCCACGCTGCTGTTCGACCACCCCAACCCGAGGGCCCTGGCCGACCGGGTGCGGGAGCAACTCGCCTCGGCCGGTACCCCCGGCGCCGATGCCGCTACGGGTCCTGCCGCCGACCGCCCCTCGGGCAGCATCGGGGTGATGCTGCGGCATGCCACCGAGAGCGGCAGGAGCCAGGAGTTCATGGAGCTGCTGTTCGCTGCCTCCCGCTTCCGGCCCTCCTTCGACACCGCCGAGGCGACCCGCCAGTCAATGGACCTGATCCGGCTGTCCGAAGGCCCTGAAGGCCCCGCCTTGATCTGCCTGCCCTCCCTGCTGGCTATCTCGGGTCCGCACCAGTACGCCCGTCTGGCCGCGGCCTTCCGCGGCAGGCGCGCGGTCTCCGCGCTCCCGCTGCCCGGCTTCGTGGACGGCGAGCCGCTGCCCGCCACCGCGGAGGCGATCCTCGAACTCGGCGCGCAGGCCGTCCTGCGGGCCACCGGGGGAGGCCCGTTCGTACTCCTCGGGCACTCCACCGGTGGTCTGCTCGCACAGTCCACGGCTGCCAGGCTTGAGGAACTGGGCGCGAGCCCGTCCGGTGTCGTCCTGGTGGACACCTACCCCTTCGACGGCGACGGCCGGGCCGAGGACCTGCTCCCGGTCCTGGCCGGCGCGATGCTGGCGCGCGAGGGCGCCTACGTCCCGATGGACGACGCCCGACTGACCGCCATGGGCGGCTACATCCGGCTGTTCGCCGACCGGGAACCGGCCGAGATCGCCGCGCCCACCCTCTTGGTCCGCGCCACCGAGCCGCTCACGGCCCCGGGCCACGGCGTCGGCGGGGCCGCACCGGAGGCGTCCGGTGCGCGGGAGTCCTGGCCCCAGGCGTCCGGACCGCAGTCGTCCTGGCCGCTGGAGCACACCACCCTGGACGGCCGGGGCGACCACTTCACCGTCATGGAGGAGCACGCCGCCGAAACCGCCGCGCTGATCGAGGGCTGGCTGCGCGAGGTGTGCTGAACGCGCCGCGACGAGCGGCGCCCCCGTACCGCCGTCCCGGCCCGCCTTCCCCCGCGGGCCGGGACGGCTTGGCAGTCGGCTGTAGTCCACTGCCGAAGTCAAATTGATGATGTGTCACACAGTAAGGGAACGAGGGACCGATGACCGCGCCGTCCAGCACCGAGTACGACCTCTGGATCCGCCGCTTCCACCAGGCTCCGGACAGTAAGGTGCGCCTGTTGTGCCTGCCGCACGCCGGTGGCTCCGCGAGCTTCTACCACCCGGTCTCGGCGGCGCTGTCGCCCGGGATCGAAGTCCTCGCGGTCCAGTACCCCGGGCGCCAGGACCGCAGGTCCGAGCCGAGCGTGGACAGCATCGGCGAGCTGGCGGACCTGGTCCACCGGATGGTGCGCCCGCTGGACGACCGACCGCTGGCGATCTTTGGCCACAGCATGGGCGCGGTCCTCGGCTTCGAGCTGGCCCGTCGGCTCGAAGCCGACGGGCAGCCGCCCGCTGTGCTCTTCGCCTCCGGACGGCGCGGTCCCGGAACATACCGCGAAGAGTTCGTCCACCGGCGCGACGACGATGGTGTGGTGGCCGAGTTGAAGACGCTCAGCGGCACCAACACGGCGCTGCTCGGCGACGAGGAGATCCTCCGAATGATCCTTCCGGCCATCCGGAACGACTACCGGGCCATCGAGACCTACCGCCGCGAGCCGGGCGGACCACTGAGCATCCCCATCGTTACCCTGATCGGCGACGACGACCCCAAGTCGACCGTCGACGAGGCCCGCGCCTGGTCGGACGAGACCACGGGGGACTTCTCGATCCGGGTCTTCCCGGGCGGCCACTTCTACCTCGCCGCGCACCAGAAGGCGGTGCTCGCCGAGATCACCGAGCGGCTGACGACCTACGTCGGCTGACCGCACAGCAACGGCGACCAAGCCCCCCAGCGGGTGGGGCCTGGTCGCCGATCGCTGCCTCGGAACCTGCTGGGTCAGGCCGAGTTGGCGCTGCCTGTCGTCGCCAGGAACAGCTCGCCTGGTAGGTCGCTGCGTCGGGTGACGTTGAGTTTGCGGTAGACGCGGGTGAGGTGTTGTTCGACGGTGCTGACGGTGATGAACAGGTCGCGGGCGATTTC
>NZ_JBGCBY010000062.1:0-12765 GCF_041262165.1 Streptacidiphilus sp. MAP12-16 | reverse complement strand
TGAGGACGGACGCACCGCCGGCCCGCACGATCCGACCACCACCCAGCTCCAGCCCGGCCACCAGGGCAAACCCTTTTTCAGGGGCAAGTAGCTAGAGGGATACCACGTGGATCTCCGGGACGAACCGCGCGCCCTGTAACGACTCCTCGGGCAGAGGCTGAGCGGGGCGGGTCCCTCCTCGATCGGGCGGCTTCGCCGGACCAGGGTTCTCCAGGGGCCGCCAAGGCTCACGTCCGTGACGCTCGCGCTTGGCCTTGGCGGCCCCTGGAGGTTCCTGGTACGCCTCCGGGGGCCGGTCGAGGAGGGACCCGCCCCGCGACCGTGTCACTCCCCCCGATGCCGCACGCGTAGCCCGGGCCGGTGCCCCTCCGAGGAGGGCCGGGGTGTGGGGCAGAGCCCCACGTCCATGCACGCTAGTCCGCTTCAGGTCTACTCGGATTTGCCGTTGCGTGTTGGTGAGCTGTGTGGCCGCTCCGTCGGGCGGTCGCGCCGGGACCGGGCGCCAGCCCGCACGCCCGGCGTCAGCCGCCCGGCGGAGCGGCGGCGAGCGGAGGGCGCGCGCTCTTGACCTAGTAGAGCTGAATTCGGCAGTGAGAGCGGTCAGTTACCGGGACGTGGCTGTTCCAGCGTGACAACTGCGATGGCGGTGTCGTCGTGAACCTTGCCCCGGGGCCATCGGCGGCCCTCCGGGTCGGAGTGCTCCGCGTCGCGGACATGGTCGATGAGGGCGGCGGGGCCCTGGTCGCGGATGAGCTGCAGTGCCTGGCGCCAGTCGGCGAGTTGGAAGCGGTCGACCAGACGCGACGCGCCGTCGCTCAGCAGCGCGAAGCCGTTGATGTCTGCACGAGGGATGCTGCCAGTGATGGCTTCGGCGGCGGCCCTGGGGTCAGCTGCAGCGACCCAGAATCCCCCGCGCTGGTTGCGATGGGCACGCATCGCCTCGACGTAGGCGCGGAGTGCCGCTGTGTGTTCGGGGGTTCCGGATGCCTCGGCGTCCATGGGGCCGCGCAGGGCAGCGCCGACTGCGGCTTCGCGGTCATCGGTGATAGCGACTGGAGCGGCGCCCGAGGCGGGGGCGATGACCAAGGTTGAGTCGGCTAGGACGAGGTATTCGAGAGCGCTGTCTGTGAGCCGTGCGGCGATGACGGTTGCTGAGGGGGTGCCTGGGTGGCTGAGGTCGCAGGTATCCACGTGCAGCTCGGCGGTTTCGGCAATGGCAGCTGAGAGGCAGTCAGTCAGGGCCTGATCGGAGTGATTGGTGGCCTGGGCCAAGAGATGGACGCCAAGGCGAGCGACGTACCAAGGGACGCCGTGGGTGCAGCCGGAGTCCGAGCCGACGGGCGTGCCGGCGCCGTCCAGAAGGACGACAGCGCTGGGGCTGGCAGCGATGAAGTCTTCGTTTGGTCGGCCGGAACGAGCGGGTTCGGTAGCGATCTCGATGCGCACCTGATCAGTTTGCCCCGTGGCGGTAGAACGGGGACAGGAGGCGGACGTTCATCGGCTCGTTGCTGGCGGGGTCGTAGTCGACATTGACCAGCACGGAGAAGCGGCCGGTACCGACCTTCTCGTAGAGGTCGGCGAGATCGTGAACGATGAGGTGGATCACGCCGAGGGTGCCCTGCGGGTGGATGCCGGTGAGGACCATCACCAGTCCGCGGCCGTCCGGTCTGGGCAGGCGGCCGAGGTAGGCAACGTCCGAGTTCGTCGCTGGGGTGGAGTCCATCCCGGAGCGGTACGCGGTGCCGGTCTCCTGATCGCGCAGGGTCCATGGGCCGTCGGGAGCTCGCTCGAACTGGATGGACGGGTCCTGCGCGAGTACTCCGGCGACGTGGCTAGAGAGACGCGGGCCACAGATGACGATCAGGTCTTCGCGGTTGAGGTCGATGTCTCCGCCGATGGGCACATGCTCGAAGGAGGGATCGAGCTTGTAGGAGCGGGCCAGGTCCCCGAGACGCTGTGCTGCGGCGAAGTCCTCGGCGGCCAGCACGGGGCGCGCGTTTTGGGCCTCCTGCTTGAGCGGAGTGGCGATGATGAGCCGGGTGTTGCCGAGGAATGCGCTCTCGGGGCCTGGTGCGGACTGCCTGAGCTGGTGGATGCGCCCCCGGGTAAGTCCGGCTTCGGCCGCGATCTGTGCGTACGACATGCCTTGGTCGTGGAGTTCGGCAATGACGCGTTGGCGCAGGCGGGACAGCTCAGTGACCTCTTGCTGAGCCTCGGCCAGGCGGTTCGTCGCGGCACGTAGGAGCGCAAAGGGGTCCTTGATGGCGGCGATCCGCTGGGTTTCTCCCGCCATGGCTCCTCCTGGTCCTGGACCGATCAGGGATGAGTCTAGGGGGATAGACAGCAGCAGGAAGCGCCAGCGGCGGACCGTCGTGGCTGGTGGCTCGTTCACGGACTCGGCTCCAACTGCATCGATTCGAATAGTTGTACGTATAGGGGGCTATACACCGTGAGCCCGGATTGACTGATCCTGCTCCTGGCATCGCACGTGCTTTGCGCCCACGGGACCGAGTTCGGCCCAGACCGTGTGGCACTCGTCTATCTCACCGTGCGCACCCCACGCCTGCGCGAGTGCGTCGACGATGGCCAGGCCGCGCCCGAAGTCCTCAGCTTCCTCCGGGTTGCGTCCGGAAAGTGGCTCGCCGTGCTTCCCCTCGTCGGTGACCTCGATGCGGATGGCCTCGGACTTGTAGGCGACCATCACCCAGACGATTCCACCCTGGCCGGAAGCGCTGTGGAGCAAGGCGTTGGTCACGAGCTCGGAGGCGATCAGTTCGGCCTCCTCGGTTCGGGGGTCACACCCGAGTGCGTCACGCACCATGCGGCGTGCGGCTCCGGCCGAGCCGGGCTCTCCCGGAAACTGGGCAATCCATGGCATGAGTAACTGCTCCTTCGTCGCCGAGCGGCTCTCGATCAATTACTGTGTGTCAGGCTCGTATCCGAGCTTGAAAGCTAGGGTCCAAGCTTGTCAAGCTGAACTGAGGATCCGTGAGATTGGTGGGTGTATGACGGAGTTGGCGCGCCCGGCGTATCTGCGGCTCGCGGATGCCCTGCGTGCCGAGATTCTGTCTGGCGAGCGCGCACCCGGCTCACGGATGCCGAGCATCGCTGCCCTCCAGCGGGAATACGGGGTGTCGGAACAGCCGGTTCGCCAGGCGCTGCGGGTGCTCACGTCCGAAGGGCTCGTCGAGGGGCGGCCTGGATCCGGAACCTATGTGCTGGAGCGCCCGACTCCGAGGCGGATGGGGCGTGGACGCTACGGAGCCGTCGGCAGTCCGTATGCGGCAGAGGTCCGGCAGCAGGGTGCGGAACCGTCCTGGTCGTTCGACTCAGAGCGCACGCACGCAACCGTAGGGCTCGCGAACCGGCTCGGCGTTGCTGTGAGCGACCCATTGATGCAGACCCGGTACCTCTTCCGAGCTGATGACATACCCGTGCAGCTCTCGACCAGTTGGGAGCCGATGTCGGTCGTCGGCGGCACACCGGTGGTGCTCCCGGAGAACGGCCCCCTCGGCGGGGTCGGGGTGGTCGAGCGTATGGCCGCGATCGGGATCCTGGTGACGCGGGTGGTTGAAGATGTCTCTGCTAGACCTGCTTTGCAGACTGAAGCGCGTGCGCTGGGTTTGCCGGTCGGCTGCACCATGCTCACGATCGAACGCACGCATTGGGCGGACGGCCTGGCCGTCGAGACCGCGGACATCGTGATGTCGGCGGACCGCTACCGGTTGGCGTACGAAATCGATGTCTCTCCGCCTCGGAAGTAGCCAACTCGAAAACATAGAGCTTCCACCTTGCGGCCGTGCCGTGCGAGAAATGGCGTGCGTCGGGCGGGTGCTGGACCGCAACATAAGGCGTGACCATTGACCTGGTGCCGGGCTTCGGGGTCCGGCTGTCCCGCCCCTGGCCCGATTTGGCCTTCGGCATGTCCAAGGAGGACGTCCGTCAGCTTCTGGAGCCGCATGGTGGGGTGTCGAGCAGGTTCGTCTGCGGGGCGGAATGGGCGGTCGGCTTCACCCTGCCGGGGGTTGGGGTCACATTGTCGGCCGGTAGGGCGAGCGGTCTCGACTGCGTCTCAGTAGTTAAATTGCCGCTGTTGACTGTCGAACCCTGGCCGGTCGGGTTCGTCGGGATCGATGTCTTCGGCTGGTCGGCTGACGAGGTCTTGGACGCGCTGCAAAGTGAGGGGCTGGCGGTTCCAGAGCTCAACCACGGAAACGTGTGCATCGGTGACCTGCGGCTCAGCAGCGGCATGACACATTCCGCGGCATCTGCACCGAGAAAGAAGCTCCGGCGGCAACCGCCCTACTCCTTCGGATACGCGGCCTTGTGGCTCCCCCGCACCGGGACGGCTTCGGATCCACGGATCCTCAAAGGATGATGCCGCTCGTCACGGTCACAGCTCTGCTGGCCACTGTGCGGACCTGGCTGCTCGTGACCGCCGAGCGGAGATGACCAGGGTGATAGGCAGGGCTATTAGCCCTAGAGCGAGGAAGATCACGCCGAAGCCAGCCACGGTGAGATAGACCAGTAGAGACTTGGACGCGCCGGCTTCAAAGCCACCCCTGGACGCCCACACCACGCGCATCTGAGCGGAGGATGCGGGGAGGCTGCCCTGGGCCTGGTCCAGGAACATCCGCGAGTCGATGGAGTCCGCACGGTTGTCACCAACTAGAAACACCCGACCTGCGGGAACGGTCACCGCATAGTCCGGCATCCCGCCGTTCGCCGAAGGGGCGTAAGGCTCCTCCAGCAACTGCCCGTTGATGGTCACCTTTCCCGAGGCGCAACAGGCGATTCGATCACCGCCGGTACCGATCACGCGTTTGAGGACCGGTCCCCGAAGATTCCACCCGGTGGGATCGGTCAGGACCACGTCACCATGCCGCAGAGCGGCTGAGTCGACGCGCTCCCCCACCACCAAGTCACCGTGCACCAGGGTCGGAGACATGGCGTCACTGCTCACGCTGTACGTGTGGAAGCTGGAGTGGAGGGCGACGCCTCCGGCAACGATCATCAAGATCCCCAAGCACGCCACAGCCAAAGCCAGCCATACAGGCAGACGCCCCATTCTTCGCGGCTGATTCGCACCCTCTGCTGTCATGCTGCTCCCCCGTTCTTCCGGCGCACACCCTGGCGGCGCGCCACATCCTAGGAACGAGCTCCACTCAGCTCTGAGGCGGGGTGTGCAGTTCAGATGGGACAGGCCGCGCGCGGTGGCCGATTTCTCGTGATGAAACGTCAACTCCGTTGTATATCCCCCTAGACAACGTCCAGCATGTGGGCGTACCTTCGTGTCTACCCCCCTATACAGAGCTCCGGGGCGGCCAGTCTCGGCTGTCTAGGGGGGTAGACAAGGAGAGGATTCCCGATGGCGATCCGTGGTGCGATTCCGGTCCGGTTCGACGACGTGTTCCCGGCTGGCGCCTTCGCAGTGTCGGTCGAGCCGGTCGCAGACTTCGACGCGAGCAAGGCCGGAAACAAGGTGCAGGCGCGGGACAAGGCGACTGGTCACCCCTTGTGGGTGGTCGCGGTGGTCGACCCCGATCCGGAAGCGAGGGACACGTCCCCACGGGTCAAGGTCGCGGCTCCGGTGATGCCGGTGCTGCCGGAGCCTGCCCCGGGACTGCCGTTCCGGCCGGTTGAGTTCGACGGTCTGACCGTGACGGCGTACGTGAACAACAGCAACCGCGTTGCCTACTCGCTGCGTGCAACGGCGGTTCGCGCCCCTGGCGGAGCTCGGGCCTCGGCGAAGACAGCGGCCTGACCCGCTCCGCTTCATACCCCGTCCCCGGCGGACATCGGCGCAAGGAATCCGACCCGCCGGGGACCTTCCCAGATCACTCATCACACAGAAGAGGTGAACGGACATCATGTCCAAGATTCTGAGCACGCATCCGTTGAGGAACGGACTGCTCATCCTGCTTGCTGCCTGGTCGGGGTACGCCTGGGCCGTCGCGCGCCTCGGCTCTGTCGGCGGCGTCCTGGTCCTGGTCCTGTACGTGGCCGCGCCGCTGTCCTGGCTGGTCTACCGCACGTACGCGCTGCGGGCCCGCATCCGCCGGGGCTGGGCCGAGTTGAGCCATGCGCTCGGCCTCTGGGAGCAAGCGCCACTCCCCCGCTTCGATGCCGAGTACGAGTACAAGTGGCTCTACCTTCCTTCTGGGATCGCCCCAGCCATTCGTAGGGTTGTGGCACCCAGGGGAACCGGGTGTGGCTTTCAAGTGGCTGCCGACCATGGCTCCGGAGGCTTGGCCGCCCGGTTCCCCACGACGACTCGGCCGCCGATTGGGAAGTGCGAGAAAGTCGCTGTGTAGAGCAATGCCGGCGAGGTCGTCCGTGGTACGCAATGCACTTACGACCTGATGGGGAGCGATGAGCCGGATATGGGCGGGGACCGACTGCGGCAAAACCCACCACCACACCCTGG
Source organism: Streptacidiphilus sp. MAP12-16 (assembly GCF_041262165.1). NCBI lineage: Bacteria > Bacillati > Actinomycetota > Actinomycetes > Kitasatosporales > Streptomycetaceae > Streptacidiphilus > Streptacidiphilus sp. MAP12-16. The sequence goes on along the minus strand of NZ_JBGCBY010000062.1, from coordinate 6,338 downwards.
TCATGGACGCGGAGGGCCACACGCTGCTGTCGCGGCGCGTGGCCAGTGACGAGCCGGAACTGCTCCAGCTGATCGCCGAGGTCTTGGACCTCGCCGAGGGCAGCGCGGTGACCTGGGCGATGGACATGACCGGCGGTGAGCCCGGTTTGCTGATCAACCTTCTGGCCAACCACGGCCAGGAGCTCGTCTACATCCCCGGCGTCGCGGTCAACCGCGCCACCGACAGCTACCGCGGGCAGGGCAAGACCGATGCCCGCGACGCCCACGTGATAGCCGACCAGGCCAGAATGCGAAAGGACCTGCTGCCCGTCCGCCTCGACGAGGAGGCTGTCATCGAGCTGCGGCTGCTGACCGAGCACCGTGCGGACCTCGTCGCCGACCGCACCCGCGTCACCAACCGGCTCCGGGCCCTGCTGAACAGCATGTTCCCCGCCCTGGAACGGGCCCTGGATCTGGGCAACGCCGGGCCGCTGCGACTGCTCACGGGCTACCAGACCCCGGCCGCGATCCGCCGCGCCGGCGCCAAGCGGCTGACGACGTGGCTGCGCAACCGCAAGGTCCGCAGCGCCGAGGCCCTCGCAGCCAAGGCTGTCGAGGCCGCCGACCGGCAGCACACCGCGGTCGCCGGTGAGAAGGCCATCGCCAAGATGGTCCACACCCTGGCCGAGGAGGTGATGACCCTCAACGAGAAGATCGCCGTGATCGACAAGCTCATCGAGGGCCGGTTTCGCGAGCACGAACTCGCCGAGGTGATCAGCTCCATGCCCGGCATCGGGACGACGCTCGGCGCGGAGTTCCTCGCCGCTGTCGGCGGGAGCCTGGACGCCTTCCCCACCGCGGACCGCCTCGCCGCGTTCGCCGGCGTCTCCCCGGCCCCGAGGGACTCGGGCAAGGTCAGCGGCAACCTCCACCGACCACAGCGATACCACCGACGCCTGCAGCGCGTCTTCTACACCTCCGCGCTCATCAGCGTCCAATGCGACCCCAACTCCCGTGCCTTCTACGACCGCAAGAGGGCAGAGGGCAAGCGACACACACAGGCCGTCATCGCTCTCGCCCGCCGCCGCGTCAACGTGCTGTGGGCTCTGATCCGTGACCGACGGTGCTACGAGATGACACCACCTGTCACCGAAGCGGCTTGACATCAGCATTGGGAAGCCTCGGATCGCGCGCATCCGTCGCCATCCTGGCGGCCTGGACGTGCTGATAGGGCTCCTCCCTGGGCAAGTCCCTGAACTGGTCGCGACGCGCGCTGAGGCGATTGCGCACGCCTGGCGCGTCCACCGGGTGGAGATCACCAGCCCCCGACGCGGTGCGCTACTGCTGAGGGCCTGGCGCACCGACCCACTCGCCGAACCCTTCACCTCAGAGTCCCGTGCCGCCGCTCTGGTCCGAGTCGCTCGGATGAAGAGGCTGGGGAAGTGGTGGGCCACCAAGCGAGCGGCGCTGGCAGGCCGGAGGCGATTTCGCAGCATTGCCTTCGTTCTCCGCGTCCGGCAGGTCCTTGTCTCGGCCTGGTCGGCTTCGGCGGTGGGCCTTCCGTCAGCTAGTCGCGCTGTTGAGGCTGTTACGACTGGCAGCACGGGTCGCCCTCTGGCTCTGGCAGGAGGTGGAGATCCGGCCGGAGCGCTGGGCCAAGTCGAGCCGGAGTGGGCGGCGGTAGAGATCGGCACCCGTGAGGACGGAGCACCTTGGCGGCAGCGGCTCCACGGTACTCACGTCCTGGTTGCTGGAGTCACCGGGGCGGGGAAGGGCTCTGTGGTGTGGGGAATCATCCGGAAGCTGCTTCCAGCTGTGGCGGCCGGACTGGTGGAGATCTGGGCCTGCGACCCCAAGCGCATGGAACTGTCCTTCGGCCGGGCGCTGTTCAACCAGTACGCCTCAGAGCCTGAGCGGATGGTCGACCTGCTCGAAAGGGCTGCGGCCGAGATGCAGAAGCGCGCCGACGCCTTCGCCGGCCGACTGCGGACGCACACACCCTCCCCCGGCTGCCCCTTCGTCCTGGTGGTGGTCGACGAACTCGCCTTCCTGACGGCCTACCAACCGGATCGGGACTTGCGGCGCCGAGCCGAGGCGGCCATAGCAACACTCACCAGCCAAGGGCGTTCCGTCGGCTTCTGCGTCCTCGGGGCGCTGCAGGACCCGCGCAAGGAGGTCATGAACATCCGCAATCTGTTCCCCGACCGCGTCGCCCTCCGGCTGGACGAGGCGGGCCAGGTGGACATGGTCCTCGGCGCTGGGGCTCGTGCTCGGGGTGCGCTTGCCGACCTGATCTCGTCCGACCCGCGTACCGGCGCGGGAGTCGGCTATGTCCGCAGCGACTCCAGCCCTGATCCCGTTCGTGTCCGCGCGGCATATGTGCCCGATTCCGAGATCACCGCACTCGTCGCCGAGTACTGCCCTGATGACTCCGTCTATACGGTGTCTAGCCCCCTATACGCCGTACCGCATCCGACCCCACCGGAAGGAGCACCCAACCCGTGATCATCACTGGCTCCCTCGTCCTGGTCCTCGGGCTGATCATCACCCTCCTCGTCCGCTACCGGATCATCCGCGTCCCGGACCTGCTGCTCTGCGGAACCTTCGGCTTCCTGCTCGCCGGTACTGGGGCCGCCTCGCTCATCCACAACGTCCTGGCCTGGATCGCCTCGATCTTCGCCGCCATCCACCCCTGAACGGGAGTTGTCGCCATGACCAGCACAGCCCCTGAAGCCCTCGGCCCATACCCCGTCGCGCAACCGGCGACAGGGGAGGACGCGCGCTTCAGCCTCGGCTTGATCTTCGACGTCGCGAGGCGGATCGAGGCGGCCGGGTACCCGCAGATCACCTCCGGCCGGGACCTCGTCCGGCTGATGGGCGCTCTCTACGGCTTTTGCTACGGGGAGGACGAGTGACCGCCACCACCCGCGCTGAGCGCGCTCGGATGCCGTTCGCCCGTGATGTCCTGCGCGCAACGGCCGAGGAACATGGCGTGTGCATCCGGCCCGTAGCCGTCCGCCGCACCGACATCATCACCGGTGAGACCGAGGTCATCGACGTCCCCTGCGGCGCCACACGGGCCAGTCTTTGCCCCTCCTGCGCCGAGCGGAAGCGCCGTCTGCGCGCTGCCCAGTGCCGAGAGGGCTGGCACCTCACCGAAGAGCCCATCCTCGAACCCGACCCGGCCACCGATGAACAGCGCTTCCTCGCCGAGGTGCGTGCCGACCTGACCAAGGAGCAGGCCGACGCCAACGGTGCCGACGCCGACGAACTTGCCGGGGTGCTCGCCGAAGTGGACGAGCAACTCGCCGACAGCGGCGTCCGCGGCACTCTCGACCCCGGGACTCCCGCCCGACGGGTCCGCTCGACTCGCCGCAGGCAGGATGCGCCGGACCTTCCGCGACGCCCGGTCGAGTCACGCACTCTCGGCAAGGCGTACATCACGCCCGATGGCAAGAGTTTCCGTCCCTCGCTCTTCCTGACCCTCACCCTCCCCTCGTACGGGCGGGTGAGGCAGGATGGGACGCCGGTCAATCCGGCGAAGTACGACTATCGGAGCGCAGCTCGGGACGCTCTGCACTTCTCGAAGCTGGTCGACCGGTTCATCCAGAACCTGCGGCGCTTCGTCGGCTACGACGTCCAGTACTTCGCCGTGGTCGAGCCGCAGCGGCGCCTCGCGCCCCATCTGCATCTCGCGCTTCGCGGCACGATCTCGCGGTCCGAGCTGCGGCAGGCCGTGGCGGCGACCTATCACCAGGTGTGGTGGCCACCGTGCGGGGAACCGGTCTACTCGGCGGACTCGGGCCCGGTCTGGTCGACCGAGCACGGGACCTACATCGACCCGACGACCGGGGAGCCCCTGGACACCTGGGACGAGGCGCTCGACCAGCTCGACGACGACCCCGACGCCGAACCGCTCCACGTCGGGCGCTTCGGAACGCAGTTGGACGCGCAGGGCGTCCTCGTCGGCTCCCCGCAGGCGGCACGGTGCGTCCGCTACCTGACCAAGTACCTCACCAAGGGTGTCGCCGAGTGCCACACCCCGGACAGCGACACCGAGCGGGAACACGTCGACCGCCTCGCCGCTGTGCTGCGCTCCGAGCCGTGCTCGCCAACCTGCGCGAACTGGCTGCTGTACGGAGTGCAGCCGAAGAACGCCCGTCCAGGGCTCCGGGCCGGTGCCTGCCGGGCCAAGGCACACAAGCGCGAACACCTCGGCTACGGCGGGCGTCGCGTCCTGGTCTCGCGCAAATGGTCCGGCAAGACCCTGGCCGATCACCGGGCTGAGCGCCGTGCCTGGGTGCTGGGCGTCCTGGGCGTGGACGGCGGAACTCCCGACCCCTCCCGGTACCTGTGGGAACCCGTGCGCTACGGCGACCCCGACGTCTCACCGCTGTCCTACCGGCTCCTGCGAGCGGTCGCCGAACGAGTGCGGTGGCGGCAAGCGATGGACGAAGCACGCGCACGAGCGGAAGGCGTCAACGACACGGAGTCTGAGGGGAGGGCGGCATGAACGGGAAGTCAGCAACCGCGCTGCTGACCGTGGATGAGGCGGCGGACCGGCTGAACACGGGAGTCCGCTTCGTGCGGCGGCTCATCGCGGAGCGGCGCATCACCTTCGTCCACGTGGGGCGGCATGTCCGTATCCGGGAGCCGGCATTGGCCGCCTTCATCGAGATCAACACGGTGCAGCCGCTCCGGCCCCGCAAGGTGCTCAGGAGGGCAGCCTGATGGCAAAGAAGCGTCCATTCGGCCGTGTCCGCAAGCTCCCCTCGATGCGGTACCAGGCGCGCTACCTGGGCCCGGACGGTATCGACCGCCCGGCCCCGGAGACCTTCCGGACCAAGCGTGACGCCGATGACTGGCTCGCTCAGAAGCAGACCGAGATCGGCCAGGGCGAGTGGGTCGACCCCGATGCGGGGAACGTCACGTTCGAGACCTTCGGACGAGCCTGGATCGATGAGCGACCGAACCTGCGGCCGTCCACGCTGCAGCTCTACAACAGCCTCTTCCGGTTGCACCTGGCACCGACCTTCGGCCGGTTGCCACGAAGGAAATCAACGAGCCCGCCGTGCGTCGCTGGCGGAAGGCGCGCCTTGATGCTGGGGTCGGTGAATCGACGGTGGCGAAGGGCTACCGCCTATTCCGGGCGATCATGAGTACGGCCGTGGACGACGGTGCGGTCCGCCGGAATCCCTGCCGGATCAAGGGTGCCGCTGTCGAGCACGCGCCAGAACGGCCAGTCCTCACCGTGGAAGAGGTGTACCGACTCGCCGACGCCATCGAACCGCGCTTCCGCCTCTTGGTGCTGCTGGCTGTCTTCGCCGGCCTGCGCTGGGGCGAGCTGGCGGCTCTTCGCCGGAGTCACCTGGACCTCGGCCTTGCCCGACTGCATGTCCGCGAGTCGGTGACCGTGTTGCGTGACTACACGCGCATCACTGGCGCTCCCAAATCCAAGGCTGGTGTCCGCACCGTTCACCTGCCTGAGTCGGTCGTCCAGGAGCTGCGCCTTCATCTCCGGCTCTATGCACAGCAGGACCCGGATGGTCTCGTGTTCGTCGGTGCAAAGGGCGCTGCGCTCGCTCGACCGACGTTCTCCCGACCGTGGCGAAAGGCTCTCGCCAAAGCAGAGTTGAAGAATGTCAGGGTCCATGATCTTCGCCACACTGGAAACACCTTGGCCTCGACGACAGGCACGAGCCTGCGTGAACTGATGGCCCGAATGGGGCACTCAACTCCGCGGGCGGCGCTGATCTACCAGCACGCCTCCAGCGACCGTGACCGGGTGATCGCCGAAGCCCTGGAAGCTCTTGCTCGGGCGGCCCGTGAGAAGGGCGACGAGGAGGACGGCGGGGCCGCTGGGGTGCCCGTCCCGGTCTGATCGGGCACGCATCGGGCACGCGGGCCCCTGATTGGTCTGGACAACAAACAACCCCCAAGCCTCTGGCCTGGGGGTTTTCCATGGAGCGGGTGACGAGAATCGAACTCGCGCTCTGAGCTTGGGAATCACAGCAGGTGGCCGGCTCGCATAGCTCTTGACCTGCTGGAATGGGGCTGCCCGATCTCGTCCAACCTCTGATGAGCGCCTGGGACTTACCGTGGCTCACCGCTGTTTCTGGTGCGGATCTGGTGCGGACCCGGCCCCTCCATGCGAACTACCGGCATCGCGGTCCTTGAGGTCTCCCGTCCAGGTCACCTGGCCTACGGCGGTCGGCTGCGGTCCGCCACGATCGCCACCGTTGTGGTTTCACTGCTGTACAGCGGCTAGCTACTTGCCCCTGAAAAAGGGTTTGCCCTGGTGGCCGGGCTGGAGCTGGGTGGTGGTCGGATCGTGCGGGCCGGCGGTGCGTCCGTCCTCA
>NZ_JBGCBY010000061.1:0-14104 GCF_041262165.1 Streptacidiphilus sp. MAP12-16 | reverse complement strand
TCCGGCCTACGCATCGGCGCCCCCGCCCTGGCCACCCGCGGCTTCGGCCCCACCGACTTCACCGAAGTCGCCGACATCATCGCCGAAACCCTCAAGCCCACCTTCGACGACACCACCCGCACCGCACTGGCGGCCCGCGTCACCGCCCTGGCCGACAAACACCCCCTCTACCCCGACCTGTAACCAGCTGCTCTGCGCTAGGGTCCTGGCCAGCCGTGATGTCGATCTCTTCGCGGCGGGGAGCGGGGAGGGGAATGGCCACGGTGACGATCTTCGATGCGTATGAACGGCGGACCTGGGCTGGGCGGGCGGCTGCGTTCGCCGGGAGCTTCGCCGGTCTGTGTGCGTATCCGGTCCCGCAGCTGCTGGACGCGGCAGAGGTTCGGGAGGGTGTCGGGGTTCTCGACGTGGGGACGGGGACCGGGACGGTCGCGGCGGCGGCGTGCGAGCGCGGGGCGAAGGTGACGGCGGTCGACGCCGAGCCCAGCATGGTGGAGTTGGCCGCGCGGGCGGTCCCCTCTGCCGAGGTCCAGTTGGCGGTCCTGCCGGAGCTTCCGTTCGGCGACGGCACGTTCGACGCCGTGGTCGGCAACTTCGTGCTCAACCACGTAGGTAGCCCCAGGGATGCCCTGGCAGAGCTCCGGCGGGTGGTCCGGCCCGGGGGACGGATCGCGCTGACCATCTGGGCTGTCCCTGCCGCGTCCGGTCAGGCGTTGCTGGGCCGGGCAGTCGAAGCCGCTGGCGTGGTGCGGCCGCCGCATCTGCCCCCACTCGCGCCCGAGGACGACTTCCCGCGCGACCCGGAGGGCCTGACCGGTCTGATGGCGTCGGCCGGGCTACGGGAAGCGGCGTGCGAGACGATCCGCTGGGATCACCGGGCCACTGCCGAGGAGTGGTGGAGCGGCCCGGCTGCCAGCGTCGGCTTCATCGGCCAGATCGTGGTGAGCCGGCCGAGTGAGACCCGTGCGGAGATCAAGCGTCACTTCGAGCTGCTCTGCAGGGAGTTCGCCGGGGCTGACGGCCGGCTGGTGCTGCCGCATGCGGCCCTTCTGGCCCGAGCATGTCGTTGACCTGCCGGTGGGGTCCATCAGCTGACCGGGTGGTCGGCTACCGCAGGAACGCCGCGGTGGTCGCCACGAACTGGTCGGCGTCGTCGAGCCAGGGGTAGTGGCCTGCACCGGGCTGAACGACGAGTTCCGCGTTCGGGAACAGCCCAGCGAACTCGACCGTCGACTGAGGAGGGCTGTTCAGGTCGAACTCTCCGGCGAGCAGCAGGACGGGAGCCTGACAGGCGGCAAGCGCCGATCGCGTGGTCTCGGGATCAAACGCGCCGTCGGATCCGAAGAGACTGACAGCCTCCATGTTGGTCGGCTGGCTCGCCGCATGAAGATCCTTTGCCGCGGCGTCCCATCGGCCGCAGAAGAAGGGAGCGATGGCTTGCCAGTCGTCGTCCTTGGCCTTGCCGGCACTGATCGCCTCCAGAGCGGCGAACGCCGCCGGGAACCATGGCTCGTTCTTCCGGAGCTGCGCGGTCTCCCGTCGCGTCTCCGCAGTGATCGTGATGCCGACGGCCCTGGTGCTGGGAGTGATCAGAGTCAGCTTGCTGACGTTCGCCGGGTACCGGGCCACGTACTGGGCCGCGACGTTCGCGCCCGCGCAGTGAGCGAGCACATCAATCCGGGGAAGTCCGAGGTGTTCGCGCAGGGCTTCGACATCGTCGACAAGACGGTCGCAGCGGTAGGAGGTGGTGTCTTCGGGAATCGCCGACCGGCCAGTACCGCGAAGGTCCAGACGGATCAGCCGGCGGTGCCTGGACAGGTCCCCGAGCTCCCCGAGGTAGCTGGAGTCCGTGGGCCCTCCCGGGAGGCAGATGACCGGGTCGCCGTCTCCGCCGACGCGGTAGGCGAGCTGGGTTCCATCAGGCGCGGAGAAGGTAGGCATGGCCAAGACCCTGTCAGCGGCGTTTGGGCAAAGCAACCGGGTACCCCGACGCTTCCGAAGGACCGGTGCGCTGTGTCGGCCCGGCCGGCCGCCGGGAGGCCATCGCCTGCCGAACTGCCGCGCCGGTACGCTGGTTGAAGGTTCTACCCTCGACCGCGTCCCGAGTGGCAGCGAGGAGTCCAGTATGACCTCGCATCCGGTCAGCAGAAGGACGGTCCTCGCCGCTGCGGGAGGGGTCGCGGCTGGTGCCGCGCTGGCGGGGTGCCTGTCGAAGGGCGCGCACGCGGCGCGGGGCGGGCGGGCGGTGCCGACCGGCGGTTACGTCGGCGACGGCGTCGCCGGGCTGGCTGGGGCGTTCCCGCTGGCGGCGGTACGGCTGCTGGACGGCCCGTTCCGGGCGAACCAGACGCGCAACACCGACTACCTGCACTTCGTGGACCCGGACCGGTTGCTGTACACGTTCCGTCGCAACGTCGACCTGCCGCCCATGGCCGGGCCGTGCGGTGGGTGGGAGGCTCCGGATTCCGAGGTACGCGGCCACTGCACCGGACACCTGCTGTCCGCACTGGCGCTGACCTACGCCAACACCGCGGACCAGGCAGCCGCCGACAAGGGGAGCTATCTCGTCTCCCAGCTCGCACTGTGCCAGGCACGGTCCCCGCGGATGGGCCGGAACGAGGGCTATCTGTCCGCCTTCCCGGAGACGTTCTTCGACCTGCTCGAAGCCGGCCGCCCGGTCTGGGCCCCCTACTACATGATCCACAAGATCATGGCGGGCCTGATCGACCAGTACGAACTGGTCGGCAACGCGCAGGCGCTGGAGGTCGCGGTCCGCCTCGCCGACTGGGTGGACCGGCGCACCGGGCGCCTGTCCTACGCGCAGATGCAGCAGGTGCTGGAGGACGAGCACGGCGCGATCGCCGAGGCACTGGCGAACGTGTACCGGCTCACCGGTGACGCGAAGTACCTCCGGGCCGCGGATCGGTTCTACCACGCCCGGATCTTCGACCCGCTGGCGCGCGGTACCGACGAGCTCGCCGGGAACCACGCCAACACCACCATCCCCAAGATGATCTCCTGCCTGCGCCTCTGGGAGGAGACCGGAGACAGCCGCTACCACGCCATCGCCGCGAACTTCTGGCAGATCGTCACCGCCCACCACACCTATGTCACCGGCGGGACCAGCAACTACGAGCACTTCCAGGAACCGGACAGCATCGCAGCCCAGCTGAGCAATCTCACCTGCGAGAACTGCTGCAGCTACCACATGCTCAAACTGACCAGGCTGCTGCACTTCAACCAGCCCGACCGGGTGGACCTGCTCGACTACTACGAGCGCACACTGTTCAACCAGATGCTGGGCGAACAGGACCCGGACTCCGCGCACGGCTTCAACATCTACTACACCGGCCTGTCGCCGGGGGCGTTCAAGCAACAGCCCCGCTTCATGGGCTCCGACCCGGACGTGTACTCCACGGACTACGACAACTTCTCCTGCGACCACGCCACCGGCCTGGAGACCCAGGCGAAGTTCGCCGACACCATCTACTCCCACGACCGGGACAGCCTGTCGGTCAACCTGTTCATCCCCTCGGAGGTGACCTGGGCCGACAAGGGGGTGACGCTGCGGCAGACCACCGGCTTCCCCGACGAACCCGGGACCCGGATCGAGATCGTGTCCGGCGACGCCGCCATGGTCCTGCGCGTGCGCGTCCCGTCCTGGGTCGCCGCGACTCCGCAGGTGCGACTGAACGGCGTCCAGCTCCCCGCGGCACCGGCACCGGGCGGCTGGCTCGTCCTCGACCGGCGCTGGCGCACCGGCGACCAGATCGCGGTCACCCTGCCGATGCGGCTCGCACTCAACCCGACGCCGGACGAGCCCTCCGCGCAGGCGGTAACCTACGGTCCGATCGTCCTGAGCGGCGCCTACGGCGACCGCGCCGTCGCCCAGATGCCACGGCTCGATCCCGCCTCGCCCACGGTGACCGCGACCCGGCCGCTGACGTTCCAGGCCAACGCGGACGGCGAGACGGTCACCCTCGTCCCGATCGCCCGCATGCACCACCAGCACTACAACGTCTACTGGCAGACCTGACCGGCACCCTCCTAGGGGCTTTCGGGGACGTGCGGCGGGCCGGTGGGGGTCCGGTCCGCCGCACGGGTCGCGGTGGTCGAGCGGTGTCGGGTCAGCTCGCGGCCGACTGGTGGCGGTAGAACTCGGCCGTATCGGGCTCCAGCGGGGTGTTGCCCAGGATGAGGTCGGCGGCCTTCTCGGCGAGCATCATCACGGGGGCGTAGATGTTTCCGTTGGTCACGTACGGCATCGAGGACGCGTCGACCACATGCAGCCCTTCCAGGCCGTGGACCTCCAGGGTGGACGGGTCAAGGACCGACATCTCGTCGGTGCCCATCTTCGCGGTGCAGGAGGGGTGCAGGGCGGTCTCGCCGTCCCGGGCGACCCACTGCAGGATCTCCTCGTCGGTCGAGACGTCCGGGCCGGGCGAGATCTCGCCGTCGCTGTACTCGGCGAAGGCGTCCTGGCCGAGGATCTTGCGGGTGACCCGGATCGCCTCGACCCACTCGCGCCGGTCCTGCTCGGTGGAGAGGTAGTTGAACGTCAGCGCCGGATGTTCGCGCGGATCCCTCGACTTGATCTTCACGGAGCCGCGGGCGTCCGAGTACATGGGGCCGATGTGCACCTGGTAGCCATGCCCGCCGGCCGGCGCGGAGCCGTCGTAGCGCACCGCGATGGGCAGGAAGTGGAACATCAGGTTGGGGTAGGCGACGTCCTCGTTGCTGCGAACGAAGCCCCCGCCCTCGAAGTGGTTGGTCGCCCCGGGGCCCTTGCGCAGGAACAGCCACTCGGCCCCGATGAAGGGGCGCCGCCACATCTTCATGGCCGGCTGCATGGACACCGGCTGCTTGCACGCGTGCTGGACGTACACCTCCAGGTGGTCCTGGAGGTTCTCGCCGACGCCCGGCAGGTGCTGCACGGTCTTGATGCCGAGCGCGTCCAGCTCCGCCTCGTTGCCGACCCCGGAGAGCTGGAGCAGCTGCGGGGAGTTGATCGCGCCGCCGGAGAGGATCACCTTGCCGCCGCTGACGCGGTGCAGGGTCTTGCCCTGGCTGTACTCCACGCCGGCCGCGCGCTTGCCGTCGAAGAGCACTCGGGTGACCAGCGCACGGGTCTGCACGTCGAGGTTGGGCCGGCCCATGACCGGGTGCAGGTAGGCGCGGGCGGCGCTGAGCCGGCGGCCGCGCCGCAGGTTGCGGTCGAAGGCGGCGAAGCCCTCCTGGCGGTAGCCGTTGACGTCGTCGGTGAGCGGGTAGCCGGCCTGCTGCACGGCCTCGAAGAACGCGCCGAACAGCGGGTTGGTGACCGGTCCGCGTTCCAGCACGAGGGGGCCCTCGTGTCCGCGGAAGCCGCCGACGCCCTCCTGGTCGGCGAGGCAGTTCTCCATGCGCTTGAAGTAGGGGAGGCAGTGGGCGTAGTCCCAGTCCTTCATCCCCGGGTCGGCGGCCCAGCGCTCGTAGTCGAGCGGGTTGCCGCGCTGGAAGATCATGCCGTTGATGCTGCTGGAGCCGCCGAGGACCTTGCCGCGGGCGTGGTAGATCTTCCGCCCGTTCATGAAGGGTTCCGGCTCGGACTCGTACTTCCAGTCGTAGAACCGGCTGCCGATCGGGAAGGTCAGCGCGGCCGGCATGTGGATGAAGACGTCCCACGGGTAGTCGGGCCGGCCCGCCTCCAGCACCAGCACCCGGTTGGCAGGGTCGGCGCTGAGCCGGGCCGCGAGCGCGCAGCCCGCCGAGCCTCCGCCGACGATGATGAAGTCGTACTGCTGCAAGGTCATGGTGTCCTGCCGTTGCTCTCCGGGGCGCTGAGGCCGATTCTCCGAGTCTGGCGAGGGTGCTGCAAGCAGCGAGTTTCTCTTAGCGAAACTGCGTTCATACTGCGCAACAGTTTCCGGAACGGGTAAGGAGCCGTCAAGGCCCCGGCCACCCCCTTGCCAAACTGTTGTGATTGGCGCAACAGTGTGCGTAGTCTGAAACAGCGCTGAGGAGGTGACTCACCATGGCGAACAGCGAAGGATTCCTCCTGACGCTGACCTGCGCGGAACGCCCCGGCATCGTGCACGCGATCTCCGGCTTCCTGGTCGAGCGGACCTGCGACATCGTCGACAACCGGCAGTACGGCGACCGGGAGTCCGGCCGCTTCTTCATGCGGGTCCACTTCACCACCGCCGATCCCGACACGACCGTCGACTCCCTCCGGGACGGCTTCGGCGCGATCGCCGCCCACCACGCGATGGAGTGGGAGCTGCACGATGTCGCCGAGCGGCCGCGGCTGCTGCTCATGGTCTCCAGATTCGGTCACTGCCTCAATGATCTGCTGTACCGGTGGAGCACCGGCTCGCTACCGGTCGACATCCCGCTGATCGTGTCCAACCACACCGAGTTCGCGGGTCTCGCCGCCTCGTACGGCATCCCCTTCGAGCACATCCCGGTGACCGCGGCGACCAAGCCCGCGGCCGAGGCACGGCTGCTGGGCCTGGTGGCCGAGCACCGGATCGACCTGGTGGTGCTCGCCCGCTACATGCAGGTCCTCTCCGAGGACCTGTGCAAGAAGCTGGACGGGCGGGCCATCAACATCCACCACTCGTTCCTGCCCAGCTTCAAGGGCGCCAAGCCGTACCACCAGGCCGCCGCCCGCGGCGTCAAGCTGGTCGGCGCGACCGCCCACTACGTGACCCCGGACCTCGACGAGGGCCCGATCATCGAGCAGGAGGTCATCCGCGTGGACCACGCACTCTCGCCCGAGGACCTGGTCGCCGTCGGCCGCGACGCGGAGTCGCTCGCGTTGGCGCATGCCGTGCAGTGGCACGTCGAGCGCCGGGTCCTGCTCAACGGCTCCCGCACCGTCGTCTTCCACTGAAGCCCACTGCCCCGACGCCACCGCCCCGACGCCGCACCTCTCCAGGAGTCCCGCGATGTCCCACCAGCTGCCCGAGCACCCCGACTGGCTGTGGCGCACCCCCGACCCCAAGCGCTCCTACGACGTGGTCATCGTCGGCGCGGGCGGGCACGGGCTGGCCACCGCCTACTACCTCGCCCGCAACCACGGCATCACCAACGTCGCCGTGCTCGAGCGCGGCTGGCTGGCCGGCGGCAACATGGCCCGCAACACCACCATCATCCGCTCCAACTACCTCTGTGAGGAGAGCGCGGCGCTGTACGAGCACGCGCTCAAGCTCTGGGAGGTGCTGCCGGAGGAGTTGGACTACGACTTCCTGTTCAGCCAGCGCGGCGTGCTCAACCTGGCGCACACCCTGCAGGACGTCCGCGAGGGCACCCGCCGGGTCAACGCCAACCGGCTCGGCGGGGTCGACGCGGAGTGGCTCGACACCGACCAGGTGCGCGACTTCTGCCCGATCGTCAACACCTCCCCCGACGTCCGCTACCCGGTGCTCGGCGCCACACTGCAACCCCGGGCCGGCATCGCCAAGCACGACCACGTCGCCTGGGCGCTGGCCCGCAGGGCGGACGAGTACGGCGTCGACCTGATCCAGGGCTGCGAGGTCACCGGATTCCTGCGGGACGGCGACCGCGTGGTGGGCGTGCAGACCAACCGGGGCCCGATCGCCGCCGGCAGGGTCGCGCTGGCAGCGGCCGGGCACAGCAGCGTTCTCGCCGAACTGGCCGGGCTGCGGCTGCCGGTGCAGAGCCACCCGCTGCAGGCACTCGTGTCCGAGCTGCTGGAACCCGTGCACCCCACCGTGGTGATGTCCAACCACGTGCATGTGTACGTGAGCCAGGCGCACAAGGGCGAGCTGGTCATGGGCGCCGGCGTGGACTCCTACAACGGCTACGGCCAGCGCGGCTCCTTCCATATGATCGAGCATCAGATGGCAGCCGCACTCGAACTGTTCCCGATCTTCGCCCGGGCGCACGTGCTGCGCACCTGGGGCGGCATCGTCGACGTCACCCCCGACGCCTCGCCGATCATCGGCCCCACGCCGGTGGAGAACCTCTACCTCAACTGCGGCTGGGGCACCGGCGGTTTCAAGGCGACGCCCTCCTCCGGGTGGGTCTACGCGCACACGATCGCCACCGGCGAGCCGCACCCGCTGGCCGCGCCCTTCGCGCTGGAGCGGTTCACCACCGGCGCCCTCATCGACGAGCACGGCGCCGCCGCCGTGGCCCACTGACCACCACCCGGCAGGAGTCCCCATGCTGCTGATCGCCTGTCCCTGGTGCGGCGAACGCGAAGAGCTCGAGTTCCATTACGGCGGCCAGGCCCACGTCGGCCACCCCGCCGACCCCTCGGCGCTGTCCGACGACGAGTGGGGCGAGTACCTGTTCGTCCGCGACAACCCCAAGGGACCGTTCGCGGAACGCTGGTCGCACGCCGCCGGATGCCGGCGCTGGTTCAACGTCGTCCGCGACACCGTCACCCACGAGATCCTGGCCGTGCAGAGCAATCGCTCGGTGGCGGTCGGCCAGCCGAAGCCGGTGATCACCCCATGACCACGTCGCACCTGCTCTCCAGCCGCCTCCCCCACGGCGGACGGCTCGACCGCTCCGCTCCGCTGCGCTTCCGCTACGACGGCGTGGAGTACACCGGACTGCGCGGCGACACCCTCGCCTCCGCCCTGCTCGCCAACGGCGTGCTGCACGCGGCCCCCAGCCTCTACCGCAGGCGGCCGCGCGGCGTCGTCACGGCCGGGGTGGAGGAGCCCAACGCCCTGGTCCAGATCGACGGACCCTGCTCCGAGCCGATGCAGTTGGCGACGACGGTCGAGCTGTACGAGGGCCTGACCGCGACCAGCCTCTCCGGCCTCGGTCGGCTCGACCCCAACCCGGACGAGTCCGTGTACGACAAGATGCACGTCCACACCGACGTCCTGGTCGTCGGCGGCGGCCCGGCCGGCCTCGCCGCCGCACTCGCGGCGGGGCGCTCGGGCGCACGGGTGGTGCTGGTCGACGACCAGCCGGAACTCGGCGGATCACTGCTCTCCGGCCAGGAGGAGATCGACGGCGGTCCGGCCCTCGACTGGGTGCAGGCCGTGCGTGCGGAGCTGTCCGCGCAGGCGGACACCCGGATCCTCACCAGGTCCACCGCGACCGGCTACTACGACCACAACTTCCTGCTCGTCGCCGAGCACCGCACCGACCACCTCGGCCCGGCCCCGGTCCCCGGCGTCTCGCGGCAGCGGCTGTGGCACGTCCGGGCCCGGCGGGTGGTGTTGGCGACCGGCTCGCACGAGCGGCCGATGGTCTTCGCGGGCAACGACCTGCCCGGCGTCATGTCCGCCGCCGCCGTGCGCAGCTACGTGAACCGGTACGCGGTGCTGCCGGGTCGCCGCGCCGTCGTGCTGACCACCAACGACCACGCCTACGCGACCGCGCTGGCGCTGGTCGCCGCCGGTGCGGAGGTGCCGGCCCTGGTCGACACCAGGCCCGAGCCGCCAGCCGGCCTCGTCGAGGCCGCACGCCGGGCCGGGATCGAGGTGCTCACCGGATCGGCGGTGGTCGGCACCCGGGGAGACGCGCGGGTGACGGCCGTCCGGATCGCCGCGCTCGACGCCGACGACGCGATCGCCGGCACCGTCCGCGAGCTTGCCTGCGACCTGCTCGCGGTGTCGGGGGGCTGGAGCCCGGCCGTGCAGCTGTGGAGCCAGTCCCAGGGCAGCCTGCGTTACGACGAGGAGCTCGCCGCGTTCATCCCGGCGCAGGCGGCGCAGCGCGTCGAGAGCGCCGGCGCCGCGCGCGGCGTCCTCGATCTCGCCGGATGCCTCGACGACGGGTTCGCCGCCGGGGCCGGCGCGGCCGGACAGGCCGGCTTCCCGATCGCCGTGCCCGCCACCCCGCCCAACTCCGGGGACGCGCCGCCCTCGCGGCCGCGACCGGTGTGGATCGTGCCCGGCGAGAACGGCGACCCGGCCGACTGGCAGGACCACTTCGTGGACCTGCAGCGTGACGCCACCGTGGCGGACGTGCAGCGCGCGATCCGGGCCGGTATGCGCTCGGCCGAGCACATCAAGCGGTACACCACCATCGGCACCGCCCACGACCAGGGCAAGGCGTCCGGAGTGAGCTCCACCGGCGTCATCGCCCGGCTGCTGGGCGCCCGATCGCCGGGCGAGATCGGCACCACCACCTTCCGCGGCCCCTACGTCCCCGTCTCCTTCGCGCTGCTGGCCGGCCGCGAGCGCGGCAAGCTGTTCGACCCGGTGCGCACCACCGCGGTCCACCCCTGGCACGTCGAGCACGGCGCGGTCTTCGAGAACGTCGGCCAGTGGAAGCGCCCCTGGTACTACCCGCAACCCGGGGAGGACATGGAGGCGGCCGTCCTGCGCGAGTGCCGGGCGGCCCGCGAGGGCGTCGCGGTGATGGACGCCACCACACTCGGCAAGATCGACGTGATCGGCCCGGACGCCGGGGTGTTCCTGAACCGCGTCTACACCAACGCCTTCGCCAAACTGGCCGTCGGCTCGGCCCGCTACGGCGTGATGTGCCGGGCCGACGGCATGGTCTTCGACGACGGCGTGACCCTGCGCCTCGCGGACGACCACTACGTCATGACGACCACGACCGGGAACGCCGCAGGCGTCCTGGACTGGCTGGAGGAGTGGTCGCAGACCGAGTGGCCCGAGCTGCGGGTCCGGTTCACCTCGGTCACCGAGCAGTGGGCCACGGTCGCGGTCGTCGGCCCCCGGTCCCGCGAGGTCGTCGCCGCACTCGCCCCCGACCTGGACGTGACCAACGACGCCTTCCCGTTCATGACGGCCCGTGAGACCCGCCTGGCGAGCGGCGTTCCGGCCCGCATCTGCCGGATCTCCTTCTCCGGCGAGCTGGCCTACGAGATCAACGTCGCAAGCTGGTACGGCCTCGCCACCTGGGAGTCGGTGATCCAGGCCGGCGAGCCGCTGGGCATCACCCCGTACGGGACGGAGACCATGCACGTGCTGCGCGCCGAGAAGGGCTACCCGATCGTCGGGCAGGACACCGACGGCACGGTCACCCCGCAGGACCTCGGCATGGAGTGGGTCGTCTCCAAGCAGAAGGACTTCGTCGGCAAACGCTCATTCCAGCGGGCCGACACCGCGCGAGGCGACCGCAGGCAGCTGGTCGGCCTGCTGCCGGTCGATCCCGCCGTGCTGCTGCCGGAGGGTGCGCAGCTGGTGCTGAACGCCGAAGCGGCCGTGCCCACGCGGGCGCTCGGACACGTCACCTCCAGCTACCGCAGCGCTGCTCTGGGCCGCACCTTCGCCCTCGCCCTCGTCTCGGGCGGCCGGGAACGGCTGGGCGAGACGGTGTACGCACCGCTGCCCGGCGGCGTAATCGCCGCGACCATCACCGACACCGTCCTCTACGACTCGAAGGGAACCCGCCGTGACGGCTGACACCCTGCGCCGCAGCCCGCTCGGGCACCTCACCGACGTCTTCGCAGCACACTCGACCACCGGCGAGCGGGGGGTGAGTCTGCGTGAGATCCCCTTCCTGGCGCAGCTCGACCTCCAGCTGCAGCCGCGCGGAACGGCGGCGCAGCGGATCGGGCGGGCACTGGGTGCGCCGCTGCCGAACGAGCCGAACACCGTCGCCGTGGCGGGCCGCGTGCGAGTGCTCTGGCTCGGCCCGGAGGAGTGGCTCGTGGTCGGCCCGGACGGCTCCGCACCGGCCACGGCGGCGATGCTGCGTGCGGCGCTGGAGGACGAGCCGGGATCGGTGGTCGACGTCTCCGCCAACCGCACCACGCTCGAACTGTCCGGTCCCGCCGCCCGCCAGGTACTGGAGCAGGGCTGCGCCCTCGACCTGCACCCGCGCGCGTTCGCGCCTGGCCGTTGCGCGCAGACGCTGCTCTCGAAGGTGAACGTGGTCCTGCACCAGGTCGACCCGGAACCGACCTACCGGCTCCTGGTACGCGGGTCCTTCGCCCAGTACCTGGCGGACTGGCTGCTGGACGCGACCGAGGAGTACCGCCGCCCGCCGCTCACCGCCTAGCGGCCTGGGGAGCGGCGCCGGGCGGTTCACGGGCTCAGCTGGACCGTGGGCGCGGGGTGGAGGCGGCGAGCCAGAGGTTCGCGGCCTCCACGCGGCCGTGCACCTGGAGCTTCGCGTAGGCGTGCTCCAGATGCTTGTCGACGGTGCGGGCGGAGACGTCGAGGCAGTGTGCGATCTGCTGGTCCGTCAGTCCACGGGCGAGCAGGTCGAGGACGGCGGACTCGCGGGCGGTGACTCCGGCGGGTGTCGGCAGTGGTGGGGCGAGCCGGTCCAGCGCATGGGTCAGCCGGGCTCGCAGCAGGGACGCTCCGGCCACATCGGTCTGGGTGAAGTCGCGGCCGCTGCGGTTGACGGACAAGCAGACGGTGCGCCGACCGGTACGGGTGTAGCCGGCCGGAAAGGCCATGGCGAGCTGGTACTCGGCGCCGACCGGGCGCAGCACGTCGGTGTAGGTGGCGAGCCGATGGTATTCGGCGCGGGTCTGCAAGTCGGAGCGGCGCAGCGGGACTCCGCTGCCGGTGTCGGTGTGGCGGAAGAGCGGGTCGGCGGCTGCGTGCAGGAAGAAGGTGTGCACGGCGTCGGGACCGAAGAGTCCGGCCGGCGCGCTGATCGGGTGACGGCCGGTGGGGGTGCGCAGCGACCAGGTGAGGCTGTCCCCCGGGACTGCCTGGAGCAGCATCGGGAGGAGCGCTGGGAGGAGCGTCTCCTCGTCGACGGCATCGAGCAGGAGGTCGATGACGGCCAGGATGCGCCGTAGTCCGGCCTCCCCGGACGGAGTCACTCTTGGAGCGTGCTCCGCCCGGGGCGCCTGGTCAAGCCGGGACCGGCAGCGGCTCGGGTGGCCTCGGGTGGCCCTGCCGGCACAGCCGTATCCAGGCAGGGTCTGCCGTGTGCTACCGGCTCGCGGCGTACACCCGGTTCACCGGGCTCTCGGCGGCGAGCTTCCAGTGGTGCAGTCCGGCGTCGTCCGCGAGGTGGCGCATCGCGGCCTCTCCGGCATGGTTGCCCATCGTCTGCGGTCCGTGCTGGGCGAGCGCGGAGGGCAGGCAGACGGCGACCGAGGCGGAGACCACCGCGCGGCCGATGGGGTTCATGTTCTCGCGCACGTCCGCCGAGACGTTGGGCTCGACGATCATGCAGCTGCCGTCCTCGGCGAGGGCCTGTTGCGCGTGTTCCAGGGCCTGACCGGGGTCGCCCATGTCGTGCAGGCAGTCGAAGAAGGTGATCAGGTCGTAGCCGTCGCCGGGGAAGTTCTGGGCGGTGGCCACATCGAAGCTGACCCGGTCGGCCACTCCCTGTTCCTGGGCGATCTGCCTGGCGGCGTCGATCGACGGCTGGTGGAAGTCGAAGCCGTGGAAGTGCGACTTGGGGTAGGCCTGCGCCATCAGCATGGTGGAGTAGCCGTAGCCGCAGCCGATGTCGGCGACCTCGGCGCCGCGCTCCAGTTTGCCGACCGTCCCGTTCATCGCGGGCAGCCATTCGGAGACCAGGGCCCCGGTGTAGCCCGGGCGGAAGAACTTGGCGGTGCCCGCGAACAACGCGGCGCTGTGCTCCTCCCAGCCCACGCCCTCCCCGGTGCGGAACGCCTCCATCAGCGCGTCCTCGCTCCCGTACAGCGCCTGCATCATGGTGAGGAACCCGGCCGCGTAGGTGGGCGCGGTGGGGTCCGCCAGCACGGCGGCGTGCTCGTCCGGCAGCAGGTAGGCGTCCCGGTCGGCGTCGTAGAGCACGTACTCGCCGGCCACCTGGGCGGCCAGCCACTCCCTCAGGTACCTCTCGGTGAGCCCGGTCTTCTCCGCGAGCTGCGCGGACGTCAGCGGTCCGGCCCCGGCCATCGCCGTGTACAGGCCCAACCGGTCGCCGAGCGAGGTGCACAGCCCCGCGACCGCGGCTCCGGCGTCCGTCACCACTCGGCCCAGGAACTCCATGACCTTGTCCTCGTCCATGGCCGTGGCCATGGCAACCACCTCCTCGATGCGTTACCTGCCACTCCACCAGGCTGGGCATGCCCGGGGCCATACGGGATTCTCCGTATGGCCCCGGGAGAGGCGGCATCGACGCTGCTCAGACCGACCGGCACATGGGGGGTGGGTGAAGGAGGGGGTCGAGGGAGGGGGCACCCCCGGACGAAGTTTGGGGGAGAGTCTGGGCGGGGCGGAGG
>NZ_JBGCBY010000060.1:0-15030 GCF_041262165.1 Streptacidiphilus sp. MAP12-16 | reverse complement strand
GCGCTGCCTGGGCCCGGTGAAGCAGGCGATGGGCGACGCGAAGGTCACCGACAACGACATCGACGAGGTCATCCTGGTCGGCGGCTCGACCCGCACCTGCGGGCACGTCGGCTGCTGCGACGCATCCCCGATGCGGCATGGCCGCGGCCACGCCGCGACCGTCGGTCACCCCATCGTGCAGTCCTTCGAGTCGGGTGAGGACTGGCGCTGGTGCTA
Source organism: Streptacidiphilus sp. MAP12-16 (assembly GCF_041262165.1). Classification (NCBI taxonomy): domain Bacteria; kingdom Bacillati; phylum Actinomycetota; class Actinomycetes; order Kitasatosporales; family Streptomycetaceae; genus Streptacidiphilus; species Streptacidiphilus sp. MAP12-16. The sequence goes on along the minus strand of NZ_JBGCBY010000060.1, from coordinate 14,814 downwards.
CGTCCACGAGGCCATGGTCTGAGGGAGTCACGCGTGACCACCGACCAACCCGCGCCGACACCGGACCCCTACGGCGCCTTCCCGCGACTGACAGATGATCAGATCGCCATCCTGAGCGCCAGCGGGCAGCGGCGGCAGGTCCGCGAAGGTGAGCTGCTCTTCCGGGAGGGCGAGCCCAGCCGGGAGTTCTTCGTGGTCCTGAGCGGCACGGTCGCCGTGGTCGAAGGTCACGGCGACCAGGAGAGGACCCTCCAACTGCACGGCCCCGGGTCCTTCCTCGGCGAGCTCGGCCTCCTGGAAGGCCAGGCCGCCGTCCTCACCGCCTTGGTCCGCGAACGGGGCGAAGTCCTGGCGGTGCCCTGGTCGAACCTGCCCGACCTGCTCGCCCATGAACCCGCGCTCAGCGACCTCATCCTGCGCGCCTATCTGCGGCGCCGCACCCTGCTCGCCGGGCAAGGGACCGGCTTTCGCATCATCGGTTCCGCCTTCTCACCGGACACCCGCCGACTGCTGGAGTTCACCGCCCGCAACCGGCTCCCGCACCGCTGGGTCGATCTGGAGAAGGACGCCGAGGCCGAGACACTGCTGCGCCGTCTCGGCATCACGCCCGAGGAGACGCCGGTGGTGGTGTGGCGCGGCGACCGGGTGCTCCGCAATCCCTCCAACGCCGACCTGGCCCGGGCGATCGGCCTGCGGACCGACACTGCGGTGGCGGCGGTCTGCGACCTTCTGGTGGTCGGCGCAGGACCGGCCGGTTTGGCCGCCGCCGTCTACGGAGCCAGCGAGGGGCTGGCCACCGTCGTGCTGGACGCAGTGGCCACCGGCGGCCAGGCCGGCACCTCCTCCCGGATCGAGAACTACCTCGGCTTCCCGGCCGGCATCTCGGGGGCCGAGCTCACCGAACGCGCGGTCCTCCAGGCCGGGCGGTTCGGCGCCCGGATCACCGTCCCCGCCGAAGCCGTCGGCCTGGAACAGGAGAGCGGTCACTATCTGGTCCGGCTGGCCGACGGAGCCGCGATCTCCACCCACGCGCTCGTCGTGGCCACCGGTGCCCGGTACCGACGCCTGCACGCACCGGGAGTCGACCGGCTGGAGGGCGTCGGGGTGCACTACGCCGCCACGCTCTGGGAGGCCAGGACCTGCCGCCTGGACCCGGTGGCCGTCGTCGGCGGCGGCAACTCCGCCGGCCAGGCCGCGCTCTTCCTGGCAGCCCAGTCGCCCACCGTCCACCTGTTGCTCCACGGCGGCAACCTCGCTGCCGGCATGTCCCGCTACCTGGTCGACCGGATCACCCAACACCCGAGGATCGAGGTCATGCTGCACACCGAGGTCCAGGAAGTCACCGGCACCGATCGGGTCGAGTCCGTTGCCGTCCGGGACAACCGCACCGGCGGACAGCGTGTTCTGGAGGTACGCGCCCTGTTCGTCTTCATCGGCGCGCGCCCCCGCACCTCCTGGCTCGTCGGCACCATCCGCCTCGACCCGCACGGCTCGATCCCCACCGGACAGGACCTGGCCGGCGCCGCCCCCGCAGAACTCTGGCGCCACCTCGCTCGCACCCCGTTCGCTCTGGAGACCGACCGCCCCGGAATCTTCGCCGCCGGCGACGTCCGCAGCGGCTCGGTCAAGCGGGTGGCCTCGGCGGTCGGCGAAGGCTCGATGGCCGTCCGCCTAGTCCACGAGCACCTCAGAGAGGTGGGATCACCCGGAATCCGCTGACACCCACTCACCCACCACCGGAGAAGGTGAATCGCATGCCCGTCATGGGAGTTGCCAAGTTCGAACACTTCTTCAGAGCCGCAGCCAGCCTCGACGTCAGCAAGAACGACCTCAAGCGCTACAACGACTTCGTCGACGCTAAACTCTACGACCTCTTCGTCATCGGCACGGCCAACGCCAAGGCCAACGACCGGGACATCATCCAGCCTCAGGACCTCCCCGTCACCAAGGGCCTGCAGGAGAGCATCCACGCCTTCAAGAAACTGGACGAGGAGATCGAGCTGCACCCCCTGCTCGACCAGATCGCCGCCCGCCCGGCCCTCGGGATGGACGCCTCCGAGGAGACCGAAGCCCGGCTGCCACTGCTCGCCGGCGGCCTCAGCGTCGCCCTCGGCCGCGCCCTCAGGACGATCGCCCCGGAAACCCGCCGTCCCGCCACCGAGCAGTGGGACCAAGCCTTCGAACTCTTCGACCTCCTGATCTGAACGCCGGAAAACGCATGGCCGCAGGGCGCTTTCCGGGCCCAGCGTGCTGCGCGTCGAAGGCAGACGTTCCGGTTCGCGAAGCCGTGGCTCACGAGGTCGAGAGGAGTCCCATGACGTCCCCGGGGTTCCGTGCAGCGCATCCCGATGACGCCGAGAAGGCAGCGCTGCTGCACGCCGACAGCTGGCGCCGGCATTACCGCGGCGCCTACGCCGATTCATTCCTGGACAGCGATGTGGTCGCCGACCGGCGGTCGGCTTGGTCGTCGCGGCTCGCCGCCCCGGCCAACAGCATGACGGCCATCGCCGAGGACAACACCGGGTTGGTGGGGCCTAACCCTGATCCGGGCCTGGGAATTTCGGGACGCCGGCCGCCGTACCCGGAGGTGTGTGCCGCCGCCGGGTACGGGTAGACGCGCCAGCGGAGCGGGACCGGCGTCCAGCCGGTCGACAGCACGGCTTGGGGAGCATCACGATGGTCATGCGGCACAGACCCGAGACAGTGAAGGCCGACGAAACGGCCGGGCAGCGGCATGACTCCCCCGCGGCCCGGAGGGATCGGCCGCGATCGCGGGGATCGATCTCCCTGTGGTGGGCCGTCGCCGCGCCGCCGGACAGGGCCGCAAGAGCCGACTGACTCGGGCCCGGGGCGCCGGATGAGTGAGGATGCGACGGCGGCCCGGGTGCCTCATGGTTGTCAGCGCCGCACGACTGCCGACCCGCCTGGTGGGTGGGCTTGAGGAGGAGGCCATGACAGCTGACAAGTTGGCGGACTACCGCCGCCGCCGCGACTTCTCCAGCACCGGCGAGCCGAAGGGCCGCCGATCCGGGCGGTCCGCCGCACATCCCACGTTCGTGCCGCGCAGTCCGCCATGATGCGCCCGGGACCGTCCCGCGACTGCTACCTCAAGAAGCGCGCCGAGGGACTGATCCACACGCAAGCACTGCTCGCGCTCGCCCGCCGCCGTATCGACGTGCTCTGGGCCATGTTGCGTGACAAGAGGCTGTTCACCTCCACCCCGCCGGACCGCGAGCACGGCTTGACGAGTCATTGGGATTCTCTACGCTCAGTGATCACACGGAGGACCCGTGCCTGCGGTGCCATCTTGCCCGCTCGAACCCCTGTGGCAGTTCGCCGCTCTCCTGCCAGTGCGGGAGGGGCACGCGGCAGGCCATCCGCTGGGGTTTCACCGCCGCCGGGTCTCGGATCGCGTCGTGTTCGAGCACGTCGTGCTGGCCCTGGTCCACGGCTCGGGATACGAACGGATCGCGAGCCCCGGCTGTTCGGACCTCACGATTCGACGCCGCGTCAAACAGCGGGCCGAGCTGGGGATAGCGCAGAGGGTGCACCCCTTGGCCCTTGAGGCCTATGACCGCATGATCGGGCTGGGGCCGGCCGAGGTCTCGGTCGACGGCTGCATCACCAAGGCCCCGTCTGGCGGCGACAAGGCGGGACGCTCACCGGTGGACAGGGGCAAGCTGGGACTCTGGGCCCGCCTCAACTCCGCCCACCTGCGCCAGCTCGCCGGACAGATCAGCACTCTCGACAACCTCGGCACCGGCGCGCAGAACCAGATCACCCTCCTCCGGGAAGCCCTCGCCCACGACGACGCCTCCCGACTCCTGCGCCCCCTCGCCGACGCCAGCCCCCACCTCCAACCCACCCACCCCGCTCTCGCCACCCTGATCAACACCGTCACCGAACACACCGACCAACTACGCCGTGACACCCAGGCCCTCAGACAGCGGGAATGATCACTGCTCGCACAGGAACGGCACCAAGGTGCCGAGCATGGGGTTGCGGTCGACATCCGCGAACACCATGTCGAGGGGCATGGTGTCGTCACCGGCGTAGGTGACCGTGGGGGCCGCGCGCCGCCGTGGTCGGCACCATGGTCTGGGACCTGGAACAGCTGGCCGCCGCCCGCCGCGACCAGGGGCCCGACGCCGTCCACCAGCTACTGGCGACCATCCCCGCCCGGCAGCGGTCGCAACCGGGCGGGGGCGTCAGATCCCGCAGCCCACCGGCGCGACCCTGCACCCATGGGCCGACCTGCAGTCCGCCGGGCAACGCTCCGCCGACCTCACCTCCCTCGGCTACACCAGCCCCGGGTCTCCAGGCTGAGATGTGTCTCATGAGACACGCGGATTGCGACTCGTCTACGCGGATCCGCGAGCCGGAGTCGGCAGCCCGGCCGGGTGGCTCTGCACCCCCTCCGGGAGCACTGCGCGGGTCAGGTTGTGGAAGCGGGGCCGGGCGGTAGGTGGACCGTCATGATCAGGTGGCAGGTCTCGGAGCCCGAGCCGCGGTAGGTGTGGGAGGTGTCGCCGTTGAACGTGGCGGTCTGTCCGGCTTCTAGGGTGTGTTCGGCGCCGTCGACGACCAGGTTCATCCGGCCGGCGGTGACGCTGACGGTTTCCACGACTCCGGCCTGGTGGGGGTGGCTGGGGTAGTCCTCGCCCGGTTCCAGTTGCCAGCGCCAGACCTCGACGGGAGCCGGGCCCGAGGTCGTCAGCATGAGCCGGGCCTCGCTGCCCCGTTCCCCGGTCCACAGCGGTGCCACCGCGTCGGCGGCCACGACGCGGACGCGGCCTTCCGACGGCCCCTGCATCAGGGCGGACACCGAGATGCCGAGGGTGTCGGCGAGGCGGACCAGGGTGGCCAGGTTGGGGTTGCCCTGGGCCTTCTCCAGTCCTACCAGGGCGCCTTTGCTGACCTGGGCGCGTCGGCTGAGCTCCTCCAGGGACAGGCCCGCGCGGACCCGGGCCGCTCTCACGTTGTGCGCGACCGTCCGCAGGGCTGCAGCCGTCTCGGCCATCTGAGCACCATCCTCACTATGGGACCACTGGAATGCACCGTGCGGTCGTTTGGTTGACATCGACCGGTCGGTTCGTTGTACCGTTTAGTCGTTCCATTGGCATAGTAAGGGATGTGCCGTGCTCGCTCTGCTGCTGGCCCTGGGCAGCTCTCCCGCCTACGGGTGCGCCGACTTCCTCGGCGGCCTCGGCGCCCGGAAGGCCCATGTGCTGCGTACCGTGATGATCGCAGCCCCGACCAGTTTCGCGGTCGAGTTGGTGCTGTGGCCCTTCCTCGGCGCCTCGTTCAGCCCCGCGACCCTCGGCTGGGGCTCCGCCTCCGGGATCGCATCGGCCACCGCGTTCGCCCTGCTCTACCGCACCCTGGCCATCGGTCCGATGAACGTGCTGTCGCCCGTGACCGCGCTGGTGTCCGCCGCGCTTCCTGTCGCGGTGGGGCTGCTGGAGGGCGAGCACCTGGGCACTGCGGGACTGGTGGGTCTGCCGCTCGCGCTGGTCGCGGTGGTGCTGGTCAGCGCCGGCCGCGGCGCTGGCTCGGCACGTCCCTCGCGCACTGCGCTGCTGCTGGCCTTCGGTGCCGGCGCCGCCATCGCCCTGCAGCTGATCTTCCTGCACCAGGCGCCGACCGACAGTGGGGTCGCTCCGCTGATCGTCGGCCGCGGGATCTCCTCGGCGGTCACCCTCGCCGCGGCGGGGCTGCTGCGCAGCAGGCTCGGGTCCGAGCGTCCCGCCTACGGCCTGGCGACGGTCGCGGGGGTTCTGGACTCGGTGGCGAACCTGCTGTTCCTGTTCGCCGCCCACAGCGGGGACCTCACCGTCGTCGCCGTCATCACCGCCCTCTACCCCGCCGGCACCGTCCTGCTCGCCCGCAGCGTGCTCGGCGAACGCATCCACCGAGGCCAACTCCTCGGCCTGGGCACCGCCGCCGTCGCCGTCAGCCTCCTCGCCCTGACCTGAACCCGCCCGAGCCCACCACACCACCGAACAGAAGGAGACCGCGATGTTCGTCCACCCCTGGGACGCGAGCCTGGGCGACGCCGAATGGCAGTCCTGGATCGCCGAAGGCCACGACTTCGGCCTGCTGAGCGCCAACGGCCCGCCGGGCCACCCGCCCGCCGCCGTCCCCACCCACTTCGCCCCCGACGGACCAGACCTGCTGATCCACCTCGCCCGGCCCAACCCGGCCTGGAAGGCGATCGCGCACGACCCGAACGTCCTGTTCACCGTCTTCGGCGACTACGCCTTCATCCCCGGCCCCTGGCGCGCCGAGGGCGGCACCCCGCCCACCGACGCCGTCCCCACCAGCTACTACACCGCCGTCCAGTTCACCGGCCGCGCCCACATCATCGACGACCCCGAAGACAAGGCCGAACTGCTGCGGCGCCAGCTCGCCCACTTCCAGCCGGACGGTGACTACGCGCTCGTCGCCGTCGGCCGGCCCCCGTACGGCCGGCTGCTGCCCGGCATCCGCGGCCTGCGCCTGGAAGTCACCGACGTGAAGGCCAAGTTCAAGTACGACGACGAGGAGCCCGTCGAGCACCGCACCGCCGTCGCCGACCACCTCACCGAACGCGGCCAGGGCCTCGACGCGCCCGCCGCCCACCAGCAGCGCCGCCGCCTGGACCGAATCGGCACCTGGAAACCCTGACCCCCACCCCGCCCGGACGAACGGAACCCCGCCCATGCCCGCCTTCCACCTCGACCCCACCGTCACAACCGCCTTCCCCGACACCCTCATCGCCCTGGTCACCGCCACCGGCCTGCGCGGCCACGAACCCTGGCCCCACACCACCGCCGCCCTGGACGAACTGGAACGCCAGCTCGCCGACGGCACCTGGCAGCCCGCCGACGAGACCGACCCCCGCATCGAGGCATGGCACACCGCCTACCGCTCCTTCGGCACCAACCCCCGTCGCATCCGCCCCAGCGTCGACGCACTCGGCCGCCGCCTCGCCAAGAAGGGAACCCTGCCGCGCATCAACCCGGCCGTCGACTCCTACAACGCCGTTTCCGTGCACCACGCCCTGCCCGCCGGAGCCTTCGACCTCGACCACGTCACCGACGACGTCGTCATCCGCCACGCGGACGGCACCGAATCCTTCACCCCGCTCGGCGAACCCGACACCATCGAGCACCCGAAACCCGGCGAGATCATCTACACGGACACCACCGGGGTCCTGACCCGCCACTGGAACCACCGCGACGCCCACCGCACCCGCGTCACCGAGAACTCCACCCACGTCGCCTTCATCCTCGAAACCCTCCACGCCACCCGCGACGGCCACCTCCTCAAGACAGCGGCCGAGGAACTGCAGGGCCTCATCGCCCCGCACACCGAACAGACCGCGGTGCAATACCTCAGCTCGGCACGACCCCAGGTCACTGCCTGAGCTCTCGCCCCGACCCCGGCCCCGTGCTGGCGTCATTCCAGTGAGGCCCCACCCGCTCTGAGCTGGCGATCGAGCAGGAGGCCCGGTGCCCGGTGCATCCTCGTCAAGCCGGAGCACCCGCCGAAGCTAGAGAGCTCGTACGCAGCGCACCGCCCAAGCCGGCTCTCCCAGTCGCCCACCGTCCACCTGTTGGTCCACGGCGGCGACCTCGCCACCAATCGAGCCGAGGAGGCCACCAACTCGTACACAGCCGCCTGGGAAACCTCAACCAACTCTTTGCCCTCGCGCGGCAGCGCGGCGCCCCGCGGCGGTACGAGCTCGCGAGGCGGTCTGACGGGCCCGGGCGTCGAACGGAGTCCCAGCGCGCCGTAGACCACCTGCTGGAGACCGCCAGCAGCGACTCGCCGCGAACGGTCGTCCAGGTCTTCAAGACCTGGCGCATCCTGATCGGCTACATGATCGACGAGGACGTCCCACCGCCGCCCAACGTCGTCTCACGCATCGAGCTGCCGAACGTCGACCCGCGGGTCACCGTCGCACTCACGCCTGTGCAGGTAAAGGCACTTGCGGCGGCAATGCGGAAAGTAGAGCCCCGCTACGAAATCCTCGTCTGGCTCGCGGCGTGCGCAGGTCTGCGATCAGGAGAGGCCCTCGGGCTCAAGACCGCCCGGGTCGATTGATCCGCCAACCTGCTGCAAGTCAGCGAACAGCGGCTGCGGGGCCGCCCCGCCGCGCTGAAGACAAAGGCGAGCTACGCGACACTGCCAATCGATGCCTACCTGACGGAGCGCTTGGCTGAGCACCATGTCCGCTTCGCGCACGCCGACAAGCACTGTTCACATGTATCCAAAGGACATCTGACTGCTTGCCCGCTACTGGTCACCGCGGGCGAGGAGCTGTTAACCACCAATAGGTTCGGCCGGCCCGTCCAGCGCAGTGACCTCAACCGGAAGTGGCACGCAGTTGTCGAGCTTGCTGGCCTGCCGATGGGGACAGGCTTCCACGACCTCAAGCACTTCTACACAACGCGGCTGGGCGCCTGCGGCCAGCATGACCCGAAGACCGTGCAGGCCGTCTCGCGGCACAGTGAGTTCTCGCAGACCCGGGAGACGTACGCCCACTCGCCCCTAGCCGTGGAAGGCGTCACGATCACGACATTCAGCGGCGCGTTCACGTAGTCCAGCTCGACGAGACTTCTGCGGCTTCGGAGTGCAGGACCACCGCCCACGCGGTGGGACAGAGAAGACAAAACCCGAGCGCGTCGAAGTGTAGTCTCCGACGGATCAAGAATTAGGACAAATGGAATTTCTCATGCATATGCCGTGCCCCCACGCCCGCACCCGATGGGACTGGCAGCACCGCATGCCGGGTGTCGTCTGGCCGGTTCCAGAACTGCCTCGATCGCTGGCGCAGGCGCTCTTATCAGCACATTTGCAAAGATCGCCTTGGGCCAGGCGATCAAAAGCGCTCTCTCCGGAGGGGCGTTACGACCATCGACGAGGTGCGACTTCTGCCGAGGAATCGCGAAGGCGGTCAACGCCTTCCGGGGGCCAATCGACCCCGCTTTCGACCCCGATTCGACCCGGCCATTGGAGCGCATGCAGAACATAGGCTCTGACCTGCATTGATACAGGCGGCGGACGAGTCGGCCTGTACGCCGGGTATTTCCGCCCCATCCCTATGACCTGCACCTTTAGGATGACCGACCGGTTGTGACCTGCGGGGAAGGCAGTCAGAGGCAGTCAGAGGCAGTCAGAGGCAGTCACTCTGTCTGGCCCCCGATTGGCCCCGGTTGCTGGCCCCCGTTTGGCCCCGGGTCAATGCTGTGAGCGCAGTCCTGCCTCCACCGTAGCCGGACATACGAAAGCCCCCAGGATGTGGAGTCCTGGAGGCTTCGCTGGCACCGATTGGAGGTCGGTTCCGGACACCACCCGTGGTTTTTGCGGGCCTTGACGGTGGTGTCCTCGTCTTTGCGAGACAGCCCCAGAATGCCACATTCGAACCCTGCTCTGCACTCCCCAGCGCACGATTCTGCGCCCAGGACAAAACCCTCAGAGGCAGTCAGAGGCAGTCACCTCGCGACCTTCGGCCTGCACCAGGTTCCCCGGGCTGCCGCCGACCTGGTTCTGCTGGGCGACCTCACCGGTCGGTACGCCAGCGGCAGTTACACCCGCCTCAGCTCCACCGGCACCGTCAGCACCCGCGAGCAGCGCCAGGGCGCGGCGGAGCACGGTCACCGGGTCACCGCGGCTATCGCCTGCCACGTCGCCCGCTCGGGCGGCACGGTGGAGGCGCTGGCGCGGATGCTGCTGCATCCGGACCACGAGGGCGGACGCCACGCCCAGACGATCGCGATGCGCTCGGGCATGGCCCGCGCCCAGGGCTACATCGAACGGGTCTGGGCCAGCGCCCTGAACCTGGTCGACACCACTGCGGCGGTCGACTCCCGCCCCGGGGTCTTCGAGAGCCTGGCTGTGCTGCGGGAGCGGATCGAGACGACGCCGTGGCGTGGCGAGCGCGGCCGGACCGCACTGCGGGTGCTGCAGGCGCACCTGTCCTTCGCCCAGGCCGCCGGCGGGCGGATGCACGCCGCCAGCGAGCGCCAGGCAGCCGAGGCGGCCGGGATCTCCCGGCAGACCCTGCGGCAGGCCTACCGGTTCGTCCTGAAGCCCGGCGGCTGGCTGCGCCGGTTGCGGGTCGGCCACGGCACCGAGGGCTCCACCTGGTACCTCGCCGACGGCCTCCCCGACCCTGCGCTGTCTCGTGATCAACCCATTCAGTGCCCCCCCGACGAGGACCTTGGGGAGTGGTCCACCCCTGAGACAGAAAGTCGCGCTGACGTCGATTCCCGGGTCATCGGCCAGTTGATGGGGCACGACGCCTTCGCCCACGGCGCCCTGGGCAGCTCCGCCCTGATGGTCATCGGTGCCCTGCACGCCCACCCCGCCCAGACCCCGCGCCAGCTGGTGGCCTCTGCCTCGGTGTCCCGGGCCACCGCCTACCGCACCCTGGACCGCCTGCGCAGCCATGGGCTGGTCCAACCGGACGGCGACGGATGGGCGCTGACGCCCCACGCCCTGGAGGGCATCGGTAACAGCCTTCCGGAAGCTGTTACCGGACCACCCGAAGAACCCGACCAGCGGCAGGGCTGGGCTGCCATGGCCCTGGCCTACGGCACGGCCGGGATCGCGGCTGCCCGCAAGGCCCTGCACGCCACCGAGCGGGCCGCCTACCGCGACGCGCTCCAGGCCTGGGCACAGCGGCGCCGCCCCGCCCGGACCCAGGTGCACCAGGGGCGGACCGTGCTGGTCCCCGCCCCGCGCGCCGACGAGGTTCCCGCGCACTGGCAGACCCCCGACGGCGCAGTCCTGGACCCGGTCACCGGCTTCCCCGTACCCGGCTGGCAGGTCGCCACCGACGGACACCTGATCCTCCTCAGCCCCAGCGACGAGCTCTCCTACGCCGAGCTCGCCGCCGCCCACACCCAAGCCCTGCACGAATGGGAGTCAGCAGCATGACCACCACACCCACACCCGCGTCCACACCCGCGTCGGCGGCCACACGGGGACCAAGGTGGGCTGCGGCCCGCCAGCGGCAGGCCCTGGACCTCAGCGCCCGCTACCGCCACGGCGCCACTGTGCGCGAACTCGCCACCGCCGAGGGACTCGCCCCGGCCACCGTCCTCAGCCGGCTCCGCATGGTCGACACCCCCATGCGCACCCAACAGCAGACCCGCGTCCTGCGGCACGGCACCGATCGCGCCGCGCAGGCACAGCGACTGCGCGCCGGTTACCAGGCCGGGGCCAGCGTCACAGACCTGGCCGACCGGCACAGCCTCTCGGTGCGCACCGTGCGGCGAATGCTGCGGGAGGCCGGGACCGTGATGCGCTCCAGCGCCCAGACCCGCGCCCTGAAGCGCAACGACCGCGAAACCCTGCAGCAGGAACAGATCGACCACCTGCGCTCCCGCTACGAAGCCGGGGCCGACGTACCCGCGCTCGCCGCCGAGCACCACTGCTCGACCAGCACCCTCTACCGGCTCCTGCGCCGCGCCGGGACCGCTATGCGCCCCCGAGGCCGGTCAACCCGCAGCCAGGCAATTGCGCCGCCCTGAAATTCGCCCCTCCCCGAAGCGCTCCACGCCCTCACCCCGCGACTGCTCCACCAACCCAAGGAATCACGATCATGATCATCGCCCACATCAGCCCCCGGACAGGCGGCAAGACCACCTCGGTCGGGTGGCACGCCCACGCCCTGTACGAGCGCGGCTACCCGGTCACCGCCTTCGAAGCGGACTACAGCCGTCAGCTCACCGAGTGGGACGAGTGCGCCGGCGGCTTCCCTTTCCCCGTCCAACAGCAGGCCTCCCCCATGTTCTTCAAGAACGTGCCCCCCACCATGGCCCCCGGTCAGATCGGTGTCGTGGACTGCGGCCACGCCGAGGACCACCGCTCCATCGTGCAGTCGGTCCTGCGCGTGACCGACGTGGCGATCCTGAACACCGCCCCCACCACGGCCGACATCGACCGCATCGACCGCCTGCCGATGCGCGCCCTGATCGAAGAGGTCGCCGTCCTGCGGCCCGACGGCAACCCGCCACCGACCTGGGTGCTACTCAACCGCACCACCGCCGGAGCCAAGGCCACCAACGACTACCGGGCCTACCTGACCGACGGCGGATGGAACGTCTTCACCACCACCATCCCCGGCCTCCAGCGCTATGCCCAGTCGATGCTCCGCCCGGTCACCGCCGCCAAGGGCTCCGCCTACGACGAACTCGTCACCGAGATGACCGACCGCGGCCTCCTGCCCACGATCGGAGACCAGCGATGAGTGCCACCAACGACCGCAGCGCAGCCCTGCGCAACCGCAATGCCGGACAGGATGTCGCCACGGTCTCCGTCCCGAGGGCGCCGTCCGGTCGGCCGGCCGACCTGGTGATCACCTCGGAGCTGATCCCGGTACCCGCCCTGACGGGGGCGAGCGGTCCGCTCAGCGAGGTCGAGCAGCACGAGCTGGGACTGTGCGAGCGGGCTGTGGAGAACATGGCTGCGGCAGCGTGGCTCGCGGGTAAGGCCCTGCAGACGATCCGCGACGCCAAGCTCTACCGCCACACCCACGCCCGCTTCGAGGACTACATCGCCGAGCGATGGGAGATCGGCGAACGCACCGCCTACCAGCTGATCGAGGAATGGGCACTCGCCGAGCGCCTCAACCAGGTCCTCGGCAAGCCCGCCACCGCCTCCCATACCCGCGCCCTGCTCCCCGTGGCCAGCCGCTTCGGGCTGGACACCGCCACCGACCTGTACCAGCAACTGCGTCTTCGCACGCACGCGGAAGGAATCCGCCTGACCGCGACCATCACAAGTCAGATCGTCAAAGCCGGCCTCCGGGCCGCCGGAAAGCAGGCCGAGCAGACTGCCTTCCAGGACGCAGCCCGCCAACTACTGGCCGCCCCAGCGCTCACCCTGAACAGCGGTACCAACGCAAGCACGACACCCATCCCCTCCGCACCGCGCAGCGGTTCACCACAGCCTGTCGATGGCGACAGCGGCCTGCGAAATTTCGCAGGAAGTCACGACGAGGTCACGGCGGCCGATAGTGCGGGAGTCCTCCTTCCGGATGCAACACCACCCGCCAGTACCCAAGGGGCCGCTGAGGAATACGTCGGGCCACAGCCCCAAGAGACCTTGACAGGAACTCCCGTACCTGGTGGTGCGACTGCGCCTGTGCCGCCGTTCGTCGTGGCGAGTTCGGCGGCGGTGCCGACGCCGGTCTCCGCGGGCAGCGCCTCCATTTCGGCCATGGCCGTCTCCGCTCCTGACTTCGCATCTGCGCAATCGGCTCCCGACGCCCTATTCGTGCTGGAGGACATCCGGCGCCGGGTCGCCACGATCCAGCGTGACCTCAGCACAACACTGGTGCGCTCCCCCGCCAACGCACAGGAACAAGGCCGCCTCGACGCCCTGGTGGACGAGATCGTCCAGCGACTCAGAAGCGCGGCCAACTCCTTGATCGAACCCGACCCCCAGAGCTGAGCCCGCGCTCTCCGCGCGCTGCCGACCTCCGCGTCCCCTCGCTGAGCACACGCCGGGGCGGCTGGGCCACTACGTGACCATCCCAGCCGCCCCGGCACCCGGCGCATCCTCCGGACGAATGTCGACAGGCATTCCCTCCTGATGGAAGTCCTATGGCCCCCAGCACGCTCAACTCGGCGGCGACGAGCCTCGCCCCCGACATCTCCGCTTCCGATGGGTCCGTCGTGAACGGCCAACAGCCGCTGCCCCTTGACGAACTGAGTACTGCACCAGGTGGACCACCAGCGCCATTCGGCGTCCAGCTGTCCCTTATCGGCCAGCCGGTAGCCATCCGCCTGCCCGCCGACCTGTGGGAGAAGTGGCTCGCGGACCCGCAGATCGTGCAGCGGTTCGAGATCAAACGCTATGAACGTGGGCCCCATCAGTGCTGGCCCTGGTTGGCGGCGGTCAGCGACACGGGGCACGGGAGTTTCCGAGCCGCCAGCCTCCCCGGAGCATCTCGTCGCGGAACGGTCCCCGCCCATCTCTTCGCCTTCCAGCTCACCCGCGGGGTGATACCGCGCCTGGGGTGGTCCGGCACCGAGGACCCGGTCCTGTGCCATACGTGCGACTCACACGGCTGCACCAACCCCGCCCACCTGCGACTGGGCACCTCCGCACAGAACCGCACCGAATGGGCGCAACGCCACCGCAATCCCGGCGGTCCCCTCGCCGACCTGCGCGGTGCCGCCGGTCGCACCCGTGCCATCGCCGCCGCCGTACACGCTGGCCTCACTCGCGGCGAGGCCCGCGAACGCATCGACCAGCGCATCCGTGCGGCAGAGCTGGCGGGATTGCCGCTGACGCTCTGGTGAGCCTCAGTAGACAGAGGGCTCGATCACCCCTGTGGAGTAGCTGCGCCTTCAAACGGGAGCGTCGGAGACTCTGATGGAGGCATTTCGGGGGTCCGTCACAGCCCTAACTCTATGTGGTCGGCTCCGGGGAGTCTCTCGGGGTTGACGGCGAGGCTCTCGCTGTGTGGAGTCGCCGTCAGATCCCGGGCGGGGGCTGCATGGTGGCTTGGGTGGCATCGCCCGCGGCCGGGATGGTTGCACCAGGGGTGCCGGGGCGGAACTCGTAGAAGTACACACCCTTTTCACCGCTCACGGCGAGGCCGAAACCGTCGGGTGTCCAGGCACAGGCGTCTAGGCGCCCTTCAGTTCGCATCAAGGTATGAACACCCTCTGCGGCCCGGTTCCAGATCCGAACCGTCCTGTCGTCGCTGGTGGTGGCGAGCCAGGTACCGTCCGGTGAGATCGCCACCCCCGTCACCCGGTCGGTGTGGCCGGTCAGGGTGGCGGTCTGCCGACCGGTGCCCCGGTCCCAGAC
>NZ_JBGCBY010000059.1:0-15644 GCF_041262165.1 Streptacidiphilus sp. MAP12-16 | reverse complement strand
ACCCCTACCAAGTAGGGGACTTCACCACTCGATCGACTGAGTCACCGCACACCAGTCCACCGCATAGGTGATCCAAAAAGTGCGAAACACGAGGGCTTCGTGGACATAGTGGCTCGGGCCCGCTGGGCTACCGGCCGCCTGATCAGTCCGCGCCGACTGACGTTGCGGCAACGCGCACCGCGCACACACGCGGCGTTCGGTGAGTACTTCGGCACCTCTCAGATCGAGTTCGGGGAACCTGTCCACAGCCTGACGCTCCACAGCAATGACCTGGGGCGGACACTGCGCAGCGCCGACCCGGTGCTCGCCGCGATCCTGCACCGCCATGCCGCCGCGTTGCCGCCGGCACAGCTGGCCCCGACAAGTTGGCCCGACCGTGTGCAGCACCTCCTGGCGGGGCGCCGGTCGACAGTGTCGCCTCGCTCGAAACGATCGCGCACCGGATGGCCGTCCGTCCAAGGACCCTGCAACGCTGCCTCGCCGAAGCCGGAACCAGCTGGCGCCAAGAACTCGACCAGGCACGCCAAGACCGGCTACGGCACTCCCCGGCCAAGACCGCCGACGGGCGGGCACGCCTGGCCGGGTACTCCGACGGCCGGGCGCTGCGCCGCGCGCAACAGCGCTGGTCGGCGCTGTCGTAGCCGTGTCCCGGCGAGTTCCGAGCAGATCCCGAGCGCTGCCTGGCACGTCACCGAATCAGCGCACCTTCGGTGCGCGCCGCGGCGTGGTCAATGCCGAGGCGCGCACCGAAGGTGCTGCGTCCCCCTGACGAATCAGCCGTACGTCCAGAACTGGGTGGCCGTGCCGTTGTATGGCCACTGGTCGACCTTCCCCGAGTTGACCAGGGTCGACTGCATCACCTCAAGAGTCAGGCCGGTGTCGCAGTTGATGAACCACCATTTGCCGTTGACGATGTGCAGCTGCCACTGCTGCGACTCAGTCACCTAGCAGGTCCACTGCACGGCGGGCTGCCCCTCGTTGAACGTCGAGACGTCCAGGCACTTGCCGCTGTTCCGATTCTTCAGGTCGTACAGGCCGACTCGTCCGCGGCCTGTAAAACCGCTGGTCAGAGCGTTGCATCGTCCTTGCGAGGCAACCAATCCGTTCGACCCCAGGCGACCCGCCGCGCCGCTGGCCTGCGCCGATGTGTCCGGAGGAGACAAAACTCCAAAGGCTCGTCAGCGCAACCATTCCCGGCTCGGCGGTGGAGTCAGCGGCTGAACACCCAAAAGGCGACTGAGACGCTGGTTGAGCCCGCCCGAACATTGCACCGAAGGCGGTAGCTTTGACCCCTCCCCGACGACACCGGGGATGCGCGTATAGGTCCCAGGCCTCTGAGAGCTCGGCGTGAGGGGAGAGCTTCTGGGGCCTGTGCACTCGTAATGCGTAGGTCTCGGGTTCGAATCCCGAAGGCGGCTCCATGGTGAACCCCAGGTCGGGCCTCTGACCTAGGGTTTCTTGTTTTCGCTGACCTTGGAATCTGCCCAAATCGGGCACTCGTGGTCTGCGCATCGTAATGCGTAGGTCAGGGGTTTGGTTTCCGTCACGGTAAGGGCAACTCAAGCCGATGACCCGGTCTTTTGCTCACTTGGACGGGATGGGACAGGAACGTGCGACAGGTACCGGTGGACAGCCGGTGGACATGTGTGCGTGACGCTTCGTCAGGGCCCAACCGTTGCCCCCGCGAGACAGGTGAAATGCGACCCCGTTTGACGGGGGATCGGCGGCGGGGGGACTGTCGCGTCCGGACAGGTCTGGGCCGGGCTGATCCACAGGTACTGAGCATCGCTCTCCGGCAGCTGCGGGATCTGACCCGCTACCGCACCGAGACCGTCCGCGACCGAGTGCGGGACGTGAACCGGCTGTCGATGTTCTTGGAGGACGCCGGGATCAAGCTCTCCTCGGTGGTGTCCGACATCACCGGCAAGTCCCCCCGTCTGATGCTCGACGCCCTGGTCGCCGGCGAACGCGATCCGCGAGCCTTGGCAGACCTGGCGCTCGGGAGTCTGCAGGGCAAGGTCCCGCCTACCTGCGCAGACGTGGGATCAAGTGCACCATCCTTGAGCTTGAGCCACTGGCTATTCGTCAGAATCACCACGCCCCACAGCAGGTGATCAAGCACAACCTTGATCCACTTTCGCTACAGACCCTAGCCACCCAGGCTCCTGGCCCAGAGCTCGCTCGGGCCGTGGACGGCCTGGAGGTCGATCCCGACGCGGAGCGTGGTGCCGATGGTGGCCATGCCGGCTTGGATGTCCTGGTTGTAGTTCATCGCGAAGTCTTCGCGCGGCAGTTCCACGGTGGCCCGGAACGCGGCCCGTGGGCCGCCCCACGGGTCGGGACCGGTGTTGGCCAGGTCCAGGTCAACGGCCCGGGCTTTGTTTGTTTCCTGACCGTCGACGCCGGCGCGGAGGCCGACGGCCCGGCGCGTACGCCACGGGTGGGTGGCGTTGCTGCCGGGCCGTCGGTCACTCACGCGGTCTCACTTCCCGTGCAAAGCCCTGCGGCGACGTCCGCGAAGCACCAGCACGCCGCCAGCGGCGATGGCCAGCAGGCCACCGAGGGCGCTGTAGGTGACAGTGTTGCTCATCCCGGTGGAAGCCAGGCTGCCGGACGTGCTGCTCGGGGTCGGCCGGCCGACGGGTGCGCCGCTCTCCGCCTGCGCACGGGTGCCGGTCGTGCCTGAGGCGGAGACAAGCGGCGTGGCGGCGGTCGGTGTGGGGGCGGGTGAGGGCTTGTCAGCGCCAGCAGTCCCCGACGCGGGCTTCAGCTGAAGGGTCGTGATCGAGTACGGCGGCAGCGTCTGGGCGAGCGCCGTGCCCCGCTTCGCCGTGGTCAGGGCGGTGCCTGCCTTGGCGTACGAGACGGTGGTGACCGCCCCTGCGGTCGGGGTGAATCCGGTGTACGAGAGCGAGACCTGCGCCGTGTTCTGCGGGCTCTTGTTGATCAGCATGACGTTCAGGCCGCCGTTGCTGGTTCGTACCGCGTGCACAGCGACCGACGGGTTGCCCGAGGACGACTTGACCATGGTGTCGCCGGGCTGCGCCAGTGCGGTCAGCGAGCGGATGCCCCAGTAGGTGGGGAAGGGCGTATCGCGCGGCGGCTCGCACTTGCCCCCGGCGCAGGTTCCAGCGGAGAGCATGCCCCCGTCCTGGTAGTCGGTCTGGCCGTCGACGGTGGTGGGTGCTTGGTCCGTGCCGTTGTGCAGGTTCCACCAGTCCACGTCGGTGGCGCCGTGCTCGAACCAGCTCATGTAGTTGTCCGGCGCATACAGGGCTGCGGCCTGGCTGGTCAAGGCGGGCGAGCCGACGGCGTCGGTCTCGGTGACCGCGATCTGCACCGAAGCGGCGTGCGGGCCCGCGTAGGTGGCGATCAGCGAGCGCAGCGAGGACGTGGCACCGGCGATCCGGGAGGGGGTGTTCAGCAGGTCGGCCGTGGTGGTGCCGCCCGGATACCAGTGCACGATGACGAAGTCGATCGAGCTTGCCGCGATGGAGAGCACCGTGTGGTTCCAGTCGGCGCTGTCACCGGGAGCCTTGACCGCATCCGGCCAGCCGCCGGGGGTGGTGAGCACCGCTCCGATCTTCACGGTCGGGTCCACGGCCTTCATCGCCTTTGCGTAGGCGATCAGGTTCCTCGCGTACGCCGTAGGGCTCTTGTCGGCGTGGTTGTCGGTTTCCCAGCCCTTGCCGTTGCCGTAGTGCCCGTTGCCGTAGACCTCGTTGCCGATCTCCCAGTACTTCACGCCGTAGCCTTTGTCGACGTTGGCGTACTTGACCCAGTCGGCGGCCTCCTGGGGGGTGCCGGAACCGTAGTTCGCGGTCACGATGGGCTGGGCGCCGACCGTCTTCGCGGTGGCCATGAAGTGGTCGAAGTCGGTGTTGGACGCGATCCAGCCGCCGCCGTTCATGGTGTGGGTCTTCCAGTGGTAGCCGTCCGCGCCGGAGCCGCCGGGAAAGCGCAGCTGCCGAACTCCCGCGGCCTTCATCAGCGATGTCACCTTGGCGGTGCCCATGTTCTCGTCGCCCACGCCCGTGTTGAGGCCGACACCACTGCTGGGCACCGTGCCCAGGGAGGTACCGGCATCCACACTGATCCCGACAGTCGGCGCGGCACTCGCGCTGAGCGCCAGGGCGCCCGCGCCGGCCCCGGCCAACAGGGCCGCCACCGCCCCTGCCAGGATGCGGCGGCGGGTGCGGCTGCGGCGGTGCGCGCGGCCCCGGGGCTGGTGCTGGGCGGCGGTTGTCGGGTCGTCAGGTGACACGTGGGCTCCCGGTCGGAGTGCATGGATGCGGGGTGGCGGGGCACCGCTGACCGCGGCTCGCCGTCGCCTGTTGCACCCCTGAGTTGCCGCCGGACGCGGAAAGGTTGCCGGTGCGATCAGATTTCTGGCTCATCGCTCTCTGCTGTGGGTTTCAGGTGACTTCCGGGTGGCCGCGTCCGGGGAGTGGTCGGGCGTAACCGGCCAGGCAGAGCAGGATCATGGCGCGTGGAATCTGATCGTCGATGATCAAGAAACTACGCAGGGTGCGGCGTTCTGCATGCCACGACACGAACCGACCCACACATACGAGCGAAGAGCCCAAAAAGGACCCTGTGACCAGGAGAAATGGAGAAGCGCAACTGGAGTACTAGCTCCGAGAGGGCCGTCTCGATGAGGTCCTCCGGCTCCCAACCCCGACGCGCCCGTGCACTCCTCGCTCCGAATCGGGATCGTGTGGTCGGGGGACAGCTGCAGGCCCGGATCGGTGCGGGCGGCAGCGCTCCGCCTTGAGCGACGCGTAGAAGCCGTCCGAGGCATCGCAGTAGCGGGCGCCAACGGCCCGGCCGGCAGTGACCGCGGCGACGGTCATCGGCCCGCGAAGCCGCCCCAGACCGAGACTGCGCCGCCCGCCGGCCCCCGCGCGTCCACGCGGTAGTTGTCGCCTGCGGCGCTGCGGGTACCCGTCGTGTGGTTGAACTGGACGGCGAACACGTGCTGGCCGGGCGGCACGGTGCGTCCGGCTTTCAGGACCCACCGGTAGTCCAGCGAATTTCCGGTCTGCTGGATGGTGACGGTGAAGTCGTCGCTGGGCAGCGTCCGCCAACTGCCGGTCTGCTGCACCCGGCCGGTCAGCGCAATTCGCACCTCCACCGTGAGCGCGGTGAGCGGCCCGGCGGTCCTGAGGGCGAGGTCGTTCTGCTCCCAGTACACCGTGCTCTTGGCGTCCACCGAGCCGGCCGACCACAGCGGCCCGCTCTGGACCTGACTCGCCGCAGCCGAGGGTGAGGGTGAGGGTGAGGGTGAGCTGCTCGGGGACGCCGCCGGGGCGGCAGCCGCGCTACTGGCAGCGGCCGACGTCGTGGCCGGGTCCGCCGAAGGCGACGGCATGGTCGGCGACGGCACGGCGGTGTGGGTGGCGGTGCCCGAGGTCGGGAACGGGTGGACGATGGCGGCGACCGCGAAGCCACCGGTCGCCAGGGCGACGGCTGCAGCCAGGCCGACGAGGACAGTTCGCGGCCCCGGTCTGGTGCGCGGGCGCGAGCGGTGCCGGACCGCTGGGGCGGACGTGCCTCGCTGCACGCGGGCGGCCATCCGCTCGTGGTCCGGCTGGTAGGCCTGGGCGCTCTCCCGCAGTTGACGCTTGATCTCCCGGCTCACCGGTTCCCCCTCCCAGTCGCGAAGTCCCCTACCGCTCGTGCGCCCAGTATCTCCTCCAGCTCGGCCAGCCCCTTGGAGGTCTGGCTCTTCACTGTTCCGACGGATATGCCCAGTGCCGCCGCCGTCTCCTGCTCGGACAGGTCGAGGGCATGGCGCAGCACCACGCAGGCCCGTTTGCGGAACGGCAGCCGGACCAGCGCCGCGCGGACGTCCAGCACCGCCGCTAGGTCGGGCCCCTCCACCTGTTCCGGGCTGCGGGACCAGAACAGTGCGACCCGGCGTCGCTCGCGCACGGCGCTGCGGATCCGTTCGCGTGCCATGTTGGCCACCACTCCGCGCGCGTAGGCCAGGGGGTGGTCGGCTGAGCGCAGGCGGTCCCAGCGCTGCCACAGGGACACCAGGGCATCGGAGGCGAGGTCGTCCGCTGCCTCGGTCTCGCCGGTCAACAGGTGGGCGAACCGGGCGAGTTCCGCGTAGTGGCGTTCAAAGAACTCATGGAACTCCGCGGACGTGTCGGAGGAGCGCGACATCCGGCCGTCCTCTCCCAGGAGCGTTAGCGCTAACAATCAGAGCGCAGCGTAGCAAGTTCCGGCAGTGGATCCGGAGGGCGGCCCTTCGAACCGGCCAGTGCCGGGCCCCGTCTACTTCAGCGCCCATCCGCCCGCCTTGCGGTAGGCGATCGTCTTGCCGATCAGGTTTCCGCCGTCGCTCTCCACCGTCGTCTGCTCCTGCTGCCCCGGGCCGAACAGCAACGCGGCGCCTACCAGGGCCAGGCTTTGGCCGAGGCGTTCGCCCGGCACGGAGTGAAGGTGCAGGTGGTAGGGCGAAGCGACGGGCAGAAGGGGTTCGTGGTGCTCGCGCGAAGGTGGGTAGTGGAACGCAGTTTGGGGTGGCTGTCACGGGCCCGCCGGGTCAACCGCGACCACGAGCGCCGCCCCGACCACCACGAGCAGATGGTGTGGTGGGCTGGCCTGCTCACGCTGACCTGCCGGATGGTACGCCAGCGGTTGCACTGGCCCGAACGGCGAGCCCATCGGCTTGAGCCGCAGCTGTGAACACCCCGCCGAGCCCGCGCAACAGCCAGCCCCGTGCTTCGAGCGCATAGGCCCGGTGCCGCACCTTCTCGACCTCGTTCATCCGTGTCGCGTCCCGACCCAGGAGTCGTGTCAGCTCCTGCGCGGTCACTGGCCCAGTGGCTGCGACGACCGCTGTGAACACCTGTCGGTAGACCCCCGACATTACGTCCTGCACCCAGGCCGGCCTGCCAGGTCGGCGGCCGCTGGTCGCGGTCGACGCCCCCCACCCGTCCCCGTCGGCACCGCCTGCCCCACGATCACCGGAACGGCCGCCACTGCGGCTGGTCCCGCCACAGTCACTGACGGTGAGTCATCCACCTTGTCCTGCACGGATGCCGTTTCCGGCTCGCTCTCCGTGCGACGTGCGGCGACTTCGCCCTCCTCGGCCAGCGCGCGCAGTACCTCCTTGCGGGCAATTCGTGCAGGGTCCACGCGCTGCCGGGCCGCAGCAACATGCTCATCGGCCTCCCGCGCCGCCTCCAGCCGCGACTCGAGCTCTTCCCGCGCCAGCGCCTCACGGCACTCCAGCAAAGCGATCACCGACGGCACTGCGCACCTCCTGAACGGACAGAACCAACCGTCCACTGGCTGCCTCGCCTTGGCCGCCACCACACCCAACCCTTGAGAAAACTGCAGCTCATCGAGCTGCAGCACGGTTCACCACCACGCTCTGATTCTGCCCGTCGTTCCGCCTGTCGAAAAAATTTCGCGCGGGTCGGCAACCTTTCCGCCCGCGGCGGCAACGAGAGGTGGAACGCCGACTCGACCGGACGCGGTCGGCAGCCTTTCCGGGCTGCCGGACCACTGAAGGTCGTCGGATCGACGGACACGATCGAAGGAGAGCTCTGCTATGCCCGCTCCACATCCGCGCCGCCGGTGGCGTTTCACGTTGGCCAGTGCCGTGTCGGCGACCCTGCTGGCGGTGGTTGCCGGTTGCGAGCCGTCGCATGCCGGGAATACCGCCGCGAGCACCCCCACCAAGGCGGCGCCTGCGATGGCAGCGGTTTCGTCCACCCCATCGGGTAAAGCGAACGCCGCGGGCGGCGGGCGAACTCCGGGCAGCACACCCTCGGGCGGCAGCACGTCCGTCGGCGGCGGCTCGACGACAGGAAACTCCGTCGCTTTCATGGGCAAGAGCACGGTGTCGATCGGAGGAGGGATGACTGATGCTTCCGCGGCCGCCGCACCATTCGACGTTCGGTACCAGTACCTCGTCAGTCCGCCTGCACCGTCGAGCCACCAGTACACGACCTCGAGCTGCCCGAATGGGTTGAACTGGTGGGGATGCGTGGACGGTGGGCGTGGGGGGATCATCCCCACCATGGAAGCCCGCGCTGCGCAGGCCACCTATCACGGTCGTCCTCATCCGCAGACAATGATGTGGACATGGTTTGAACTGCCCGACCTCACCCCCGCTCCGACGTGGCAGGAAGAGGTGCAGGCGGTCAACCGGGTCGACCTCCTCACCCGATACCTGAACGACTACCGTTTCTTCCTCCAGAAGATCGGCACCTCGCACGACATGATCGATCTAGAACCTGATTTCTGGGGATTCGCACGCGGGATGGGCAATGTCAACAAGGTCCCGGCGCAGGTGACTGCCGCGGCTCCGCACGACTGCGCAAATCAGGCGAACAGTGTGGCGGGTCTGGCCCACTGCCTGATCGCAATGACCCGCAAGTACGCTCCTCACGCGGCCGTCGGCCTGCACCTGACCTGCTGGGACTGGCAGGGTAACGTTGCACGCTGTGGCAGGGATTACGTGGCCCTCGGGGCAACCGGCGCGGACTTCCTGGTCGGGGAGGTAGAAGCCGCGGACGCCGGCGTCAATGCCTTGCCGGCGAATGGCGGACACAACTCGTTCTGGACCAACCAGAAGTGGGCCGCGCAGCTCGCGTATTGGAAGCAGATGGCGGACACGGTCGGCAAACCGATCGTGGCCTGGCAGATCCCGCTCGGCAACATGCGACAGAACAACACCGTGAACCACTACAAGGACGACAAGGTCGACTGGCTGTTCTCGCACATGGACCAGGTTGCGAGCGCCCATGTCGCGGGTCTGCTGTTCGGCCCAGGAACACCGGATTCGACCACGGTCGAAAGCGACGGCGGCAACCTGTTCGCGAAGACGACCACCTACCGAAACTCGGGTGGCACGCCGCTCAAATAGCGTCAGAAGGCTGCTGCCTTCGCGGTCGGCGCATCGTTCAGCACGATCGGCCTGGTCCTGCTCGGCGTGATCCTGGCCGCCCGCGGGACGTCGGTGACGTCCGCCGAGCTGCTGCCGTCGATGATGTCGGGTAGCCGGAGCACATTGCTGTGCCCCGGCTACCCGACCGTATGCACCCTCCGCTGTGGTCTGAGAAGCGATTCCTAAACCGAAGGTAGGGTCACGTTTTCCAGCAGAACGTCGGCACCCCGCCGGCGGACCAGCTCACCCACTTCGTGGTCGACACCAGCCGTAACGGGAAGGGCGGATGGACCCCGCCGGCCGGCAAGTACGCCAACGACCCGCAGACCTGGTGCAACCCGCCCGGGCGCGGCATCGGCAACCGCCCCAGCGCCGACACCGGGACGCCCCTGGTGGACGCCTAGCTGTGGATCAAGACCGTCGGCCAGTCAGACGGGCAGTGCAACCGCAACATCCCCGCCGGGACCGTGGACCCGGAGTACGGCATCGTCGACCCGGCGGCCGGCGCCTGGTGGCCCGCCCAGGCCCTGGGCCTGGTGAAGAACGCCAACCCGGCGCTGACCTTGAACACCGGTCACTGAGTCCGGGACCGCATCACCCGGTCGGCCTTCGCGCCAGGAGCTTGCCGACGGAACAGGCAGAGAGCGGTTCCTCTGCCTGTTCCGTGGCGGCTGGGTGCCATCCGGCCCCTGGTCAGCTCCAGGGGGACGCGGTGAGCCAGGTGGTGTCCTGGGCCCAGGACGTCGTGGAGTCCCAGGCGTTGCTGCCGCCGTTGGAGGCGACGTAGAGAGTGTAGTTGTAGTGGCGGAGGTACTTCGTGGGGTAGTTGACGGACTGGAAGGAGTAGCCCTGGCCGTTCTGTCCGGTCTGCGGGCAGAACGTGGCGTCCTGGGCGAACAGGGAGCTGTTGTCGTTGGCGTTCAGGTAGAGCTGGAAGCCCGAGTGCCGCAGGTACTGCCCCGAGTTGTTGGCGGACTCGAAGGAGACGCAGGCGCTGTTGGCCAGGCCGGCCCGCACGATCCAGGTGGCGTCG
Source organism: Streptacidiphilus sp. MAP12-16 (assembly GCF_041262165.1). Lineage (NCBI taxonomy): Bacteria > Bacillati > Actinomycetota > Actinomycetes > Kitasatosporales > Streptomycetaceae > Streptacidiphilus > Streptacidiphilus sp. MAP12-16. The sequence continues at coordinate 5,703 of NZ_JBGCBY010000059.1, read as the reverse complement.
GCCTTGACCGTGGCGGAGCTGGAGGAGTCGACGGGGGAGATGACGACCTTGGCGTCGGAGTCGTCGTGGCGGATGTAGTCGCCGGTGCAGCAGGAGGTGGTGGCCTGCAACGAGATCCTCGCGCCCGGGGTGAAGGGGGTGGTGGGGGCACCGGTGGTGTAGCCGGCGGCGGTGATGTTGGCCTGGATCGCGGCGTCGGTGGCGTCGGTGGGGTAGCCCTTGACCATCGCGCCCTCGTAGAAGGTGCCCGCGCTGTCGTTGTGGTTGGTCTGGCAGCAGTCGCCGCCGCTGCCGAGGATGATGGCGCCCTGCTTGTGCATGGGGTTGTACCCGCTGGGCAGTGAGCCGCTGTAGAGCTTGGTCAGGCTCCCGGACTGGGCGTTGGCGCCCTGCAGTGCCATCTGGGTGGTTCCGTTGTTCTTGAGCATCGCGGTGACGAAGTGGCTGGTCTCGGAGACCTGGTTGGTGTTCCAGGCCGTGCTGCCGCCGGGGAACAGGCCGTCCTCGAGGTCCGCCTGTACCCACGGCCCGGTTCCGCTGCAGCCGCCGAACCAGCATGACGTGCTGAAGTTGATCGCGTCCATGGCGCCGTTGCCGTCGGCCTTGTGGTCGGTCTCGGTGTTGCCGTAGTCGAAGCAGCAGCCGTTGTTGACGTGGGTGCCGCTGGTGACCATGTACTCGCCCTCGGGTGAGCTGCCGGTCGGCACACCCGAGCCGTTGGCCCAGTAGCTGTTGCCGGGGTTGATGTAGAGCGCGTAGGCCTTCTGGCCGCCCACGGTCACTGCCTCGGTGGTCGCGGTGGCGGCTGTGTCGGCGCCGCCGGTCCCGCCCGGTCCCTGGTAGACCAGGGTGTTGCCGCTGTTGCCTGTCTGGTCGTAGACGCGGGTGATGGTGCAGGTGGTGCCCGCGCAGAAGGAGTCCTGGGCGGCGGCGTTGGCGACGCCTCCAGCGGACAGAACCCCGATATTCTGCAGTGCGCTGTCCGAGCCCCGCTGCACCTGGTAGAGCGGGCCATTATAGGAGGCGAACAGGGCGCGGGTGGTGCTGTGCGCCGCGACGCACGGCGTGCCGCCCGCCGCGTAGATGTCGCAGGGCCCCTGGGAGGCGGCGTGCGAGATGCCACTGAAGGAGATGAGGCCTGTGAAGGCGAGCAGCACTGCGGCCAGGGGGACGACCAGCCCTCGGCGCAGTCGGCGAAACAGATGCAGGGCAGGCATCATGAACTCCCTTGTTCATTGATACAGGAGTGCGGAGCAAATGTTAGCGCTAACAAATCGCGGGCTGAGTCAACTGTCCCTCGGCCGTTCGGATTGAGCCCTCACTATTGACCCACTTCGGACGGGGCGTCAAGAAGTCGAACCGGCTGACTTCAAGAGGATCTCCACGACGGCCCCCACCTCCAGCAGCAGAGACAAGTCGGCCCGCGGCGGCCTCCTTCTCCGGATTGCGAACGGGGCGTTCAAGCGTTGACCCGCCGGGTCTCGGCGTGGACCCTCGATCCCGGCTCGGTGCGAGCGCTAAAAAAAGTGAAGCGACAACGGAAACCTCGGCAGCTGAATCGGTCGACGAGACAGCCCGAGATCCCCACCGATCACGCTCGCGCACCGGGAAGCACCAAGATCACCGACAGTCGGGCAGAGGCGTTGTGACGATTGTTCACGTTAACAATCAGGTCTGTGTGAAACCTTGACGCAACCTGTGCGCCCCTCCATAGTTGGCAATCGCGCTGCTCAAGCAGCCACAATCCCTGGGCGTTCCATGCGCAATTCCACAAGATGAATTGTTAGCGCTAACAAACGGGGTCACCGGTTCCGCCCACAGACGGACGAAGGAGTTCGCACGTGATCGTTTCGGGATGGATGCGCCACGCTCGGCGCACCCTGCTGGCGACGGGAGCGGCCCTCGCCCTCGCCACCGGCGTACTAGTCGGCACCGCCACCACCTCGCAGGCGGCCACCCAGCAGGCGTGCGACATCTACGCCGCGGGCGGCACCCCGTGCGTGGCCGCGCACTCCACCACCCGCGCGCTGTACGCCGCGTACAACGGCCCGCTGTACCAGGTGCGGCGCGCATCGGACAACGCCAGCGCGAACATCGGCCTGCTCTCCGCCGGCGGCTACGCCAACGCCGCCGCCCAGGACTCCTTCTGCTCCGGCACCAGCTGCGTGATCACCGTGATCTACGACCAGTCAGGAAAGGGCAACAACCTCACCCAGGCGCTCAAGGGCTACTGGCCCGGCCCGGCCGCCGGAGGCAACGACAACCTCGCCAATGCCACCGCCGCCCCGGTCACCGTCGCCGGCCACAAGGCCTACGGCGTCTACGTGGCCCCCGGCACCGGCTACCGGAACAACAACACCTCCGGCATCGCCACCGGCGACGCGGCCGAGGGCATGTACGCGGTCCTGGACGGCACCCACTACAACGGCGGTTGCTGCTTCGACTACGGCAATGCCGAGACCGACAGCACCGACGACGGCAACGGCACCATGGAGGCCATCTACTTCGGCAACAGCAAGGGCTGGGGCTACGGCGCCGGCAACGGCCCGTGGGTCATGGCCGACTTGGAGAACGGCCTGTTCTCCGGCGTCAACGCCGGCTACAACGCCAACGACCCCACTGTGAACAACCGCTTCCTGACCGCCGTCGTCAAGGGCGGCGCGAACCAGTGGGCGATCCGCTCCGGCAACGCCCAGTCCGGCGCGCTGTCCACCTCCTACAGCGGCGTGCGCCCCAACGTCTCGGGCTATAACCCGATGAAGAAGCAGGGCGCGATCATCCTCGGCATCGGCGGTGACAACAGCAACAGCTCCGCCGGTACCTTCTACGAAGGGGTCATGACCTCCGGCTACCCGAGCGACGCCACCGAGAACTCGGTCCAGGCCAACATCACCGCCGCCGGCTACGCCGACTCCTCCTCGGGCACCGGCTCGATCGCCCCCGGCTCGAGGATCTCGCTGCAGGCCACCACCTCCTGCTGTACCGGCGACTACATCCGCCACGACGATGCCGACACCAAGGTCGTCATCTCCCCCGTCGACTCCTCCAGCAGCGCCACCGTCAAGGCCGACTCCACCTGGATCGTCCGGGCCGGCCTGGCCAACAGCACCTGCCTCTCCTTCGAGTCCGCCAACAACGCGGGGCAGTACCTGCGGCACTCGGGCTTCCAGCTCTACCTGAACACCAACGACAACACCTCCCTGTTCGCCCAGGACGCCACGTTCTGCCCCCAGACCGGACAAAACGGCCAGGGCTACTCCTTCCAGTCCGTCAACTACCCCGACAAGTACCTCCGCCACTACAACTACACTCTCTACGCCGCCTCCAACGGCGGCTCCAACGCCTGGGACAGCGCCACCTTCTGGACCGACGACACCAGCTGGCTCGTCGCCCAGCCCTGGGGCTGACCCCCCGCCCCACCCCACCGCCGGGCCGCACGGAGAAACCCTCCGTGCGGCCCGGCGCCGACGGCCGGAGTTACAGGCGCATTTGATCGGGTGCCGAACTCTGAGTAGGTGGCGGGAACCGATGGCCTTCAGGGATGACCTGGGTCGAACCGGCAATCTCTCCCTGAGCTGTGAGAGGAGAAGTCGACCGTTGTCACCGCGCTCCTTACCTTCCGGGATGGCGCCGGGCGGCAGTGGTTCCTGACGGGAACGGCACGCTGTTCCCCTGGAGTCGGGAGCTGCTGGACCATCATCAGGCAGCGCTCCACTTCCGCGAGCATCGGACCGGTGGGCTCGCAGGCCCTCCCGTCCGGGAGCTCGATGTGCGGAGAGGGCGCTCGCAGCGGTTCTCCAGCGCCCCGCACGTCCGCACACCTCTGCCCAGCCAGACGGCCAGATGGTCGGATGGGCGTCTGCCCGGATCCCGCAACCCCGGGCTGAACGAGGGGGGAACCATGAAAGCCACCAATCGCCTGCGCATCCTTGGCACCGCAGCTGTCCTCACGCTGAGCGGCGCTCTGCCGCTCACCGCCTCCACCCAGGCCGGTGCCAGCCCGTGGTCCGGGAGCGTCTACCTCACTGGGCATGCTCACTGCTTTAGCCCCACCGACCGAGTGGCCTGGGTGTACGTGAAGGACTCGGACGGTGAGCAGGGCTGGGCTTCGCACACCTCCGGGCTGGGCCAGAGCACCTACGGTTTCCAGTTCACCCGAATCCCGGGCGGATCCACTACCGCCACGGTCACCTGGGGATGCTCCCTCGGCTCGTACATGACCAGCTTCGGCCTGGCGCGACCCACGGTCGGGGGGTCAGCATCCCGGAACGTCTGCCCCTCGGCTGTCTTGCCCTGTACCTGAGCGCGCACCGCGCAGGAGGCTCTTCACCGCCGGACGGGGAGGGCCTCCAGCAGTCCCTGAGCGTCGCCGCGACAGCCGCGCGAACAGCCAGTGGGTGGACTGGGACAGTCAGGTCAGGCGCGTAGCTCCCCATTTTGGGCCGACGTCCTCGACGCCGTAGAGGTAGACCTCGAAGCCGACCTTGACGGGTCGGACCTCGACCGAGCGCAGACCACGACGTTCCGCTGTACCAACGGGTCCGAGGAACTGTTCGATCGCCCGGCCGCGCCGCAGTGCACCAAGGGCGAAGGATTCTGCCAGGTAGCGCACGTCGGCAGGATAGGGGCGTCGGCTGTTCTGTCAGCTTGTCGTTTATGGTCTGAAATAGAACACTGCGTCGCTCGTGGTGACTGATGCGGGCCTGAACTGGGTCGAGGCGCGGGCATTATGTAGCTATGCCTGCGCCTCGTGATCCTGCTCCTGCGCGATTCGTATGTATCGGCGTCGAGCGGGACTTGGATCGCTTCCTCGGAGAGTACGGGCTGACGGTGTCGGCCGTGCAGGACAAAATCGCAACTCGCGTGCCCGTCGGCGTGGGTGGCCGGCCCGGGCCCGTGGAGTATCTCGTCCACGAGTCGGTTCTTCGGTCGGACGACGAGTACCTGTGCGCGGGGGACGCCGAGGCGTTGCAGTTCTGTCGTGCTGTCGCCCACCAGTTGTCGGCCAACTTCGGCATCACCCCTGGTGAGGCGGTCGCGCGCATCGTTCGTCACTGGTGTGAGCCCGGGGACGACGGACGGACTCCGCGGACGTGGATCGTAGGCTCCGACATCGCCTATCACGAGGACCCCGACTTCTGGGTGAAGCACATCTACTACGGCACTCACTGGTGGCCGCCCGGTGACATCCCACGCCACTTCCCTCGCCGTGAGGTTGTGCAATCGGCTTCTGAGTTTGGCATTTGTGGTCCTGCTGGCAGGGTCGAACCACCCTACGACGGGGGCTGGCGTTTACCCGGCCCGGCGGGGTTTGGTCCCGGTCTGGTGGTGGGTGGGGCGGGTGTGGGCCTCGCCGGTGGCCAGGACGCGTCCCACCTCGTGGCGAAACGCCAGATGCCGGTTCTTCGAACCGGGAGGGCGTCCGGGGCCTGGTTTCGTGGGTTTTTGTACCCGGGCCGGTGTGGGCATCAGCGTGCACAGGTTCCTGAACCCGCGGCGGACCCGGGCTGGGGTGAGTCTGTTCGAGAGCGGGGGGCGTTCCCACGGGCGGCGGAGGTCGCCGGCCAGGGGGCGGGCGAGTCGGAGCTGGGTCTGCGCGACCACGACCCAATGCCGCGAAGTTAAGGGCCGTGGGGTGGTGTCAAGGTGTCGGGCGGGGTGATCTTGTAGGTGTTTGGTGCTGTGCGGGTCAGCAGGCTGTGG
>NZ_JBGCBY010000058.1:0-15886 GCF_041262165.1 Streptacidiphilus sp. MAP12-16 | reverse complement strand
GCCTGGTCTCCGACCGCGCCGCCGAGAGGTGATCACCCACCGGACAACACGCCAGGCCAGCACGCCCGAGTCTCAATCGAGCACCACGCCGTTAGTCGGGGCGCCGTGCATGTTGAGCGTCCCGTGGAGAAAGCTCCAGGCGCCTTCAACCTCCGCCGATTCCGGGACGTAGCCCAGATGCTCGCACTGCAGGTATTCAGTCACCAGGTCACGATCGAGTTCCCTCCCCTGCGCGTAGGCCACTACCGCTTCCGGGAAGAGCATCATGGTGCGCCTGCGCGGAGTCCGGGTCATCTGTGCGGCGAGATAGAGGCTCAGGACTTCGCGGCCTCGGCTTCCCAACTCAGGCGGGCGGCCCGCGACGTCGATGTCCCGCATGGCCTGGATGCCCACGTCGTCCAACTGGGCGAGTTCTTCCTCCACGGCCGTGGAGGTGCTGCCATCCGATGACGTGGTCGTGTAGAAGCCGGCCCGCACAGCCACGTTGACGACATTGGTGGTGTAGTAGGCCGCACTGCCGCGGGTCCTGACCCGGACCTGATCGCCGAGGCCGAAGCGCGCAAGGTAGGCGCGTGGTACGAAGTGGTGGCGCTTCGGAGACGGCATGCGCCCAGGGTAGGCGGCGCTCGGCGCAGGGGGCGCGGCGGTTTCGCCGAACAGACCTCGTGGTGGTGGCCGGGCAGGCCAAGAGCGGCCGTGCACACAATTGCCCACAGGCGCCCGTGGATGAGAGGGCGCTGGGTACGGGATTGCCGCATCCCACGACTCATCCGCCTCGGGCTCGACTGTCCGTCTGATCGCAGGATCGATACTGGCTCGTGCCTCCTTCGGGCCGCCTGGGCCTGCGGGAGGCCGTGCCCTTGCTCCAGGACGACCAGCAGGTGGCGCAATGTGGCGGGTCCACTGAGTCCCCCGTGTACCAGCGATCCGCTCGCGGTCCCGGGAGCCAGGCGTCGAGGTCGCTCCGCCCGCAGATCCCCGCAGGGGCAATATCGAACATATGATCTGCTTTGCGAAAATCGGGACACCTCGGGCTGACGCTGCCTGATACTGCAGGAGAGAAGCCTGGGGCCCCTGGCACTTGCGGTGTCAGCGTAGGAGGGCCGGGCGATCATCGGTCCGAGAGCTGGAGTCCCTTGTGCTGTTAACGGGTGTCACGATCTCCAACTTCCGCGCGCTGGAGAACGTCGAGATCCAACTCGACGAGCTCATCACCCTGATCGTCGGGCGCAACAACAGCGGCAAGACATCGTTCGTCAACTTGTTCGAGAAGTTCTACAGCGACGATGTGAAATTCGTCCTGGAGGACTTCTCGGCACGCTCCATCGGGAACATCAAGCGCGCCCTTGACCTCTACGCACGCTCGCAAGCACATCACGACGCCGGTGAGTTCGAGACCGCGGAGACGCTAGTCGCACAGGCCACCGAAGCCCTGCCGGCCATGCGCCTCACGGTGACCATCCAGTACGACGAGAACGAAGACCTCGCATCGATTTCCGACCTGATCCTGGACCTGGACGAGAACTGCTACGAGGTCAAGGTCGAGGCGACCGTCTCCGTGACCAGCCCCCAGAGCTTCCTCGCCGACTTCTACACCGCGAGCTGCAGTGCCTCTTTTGACCCTGACAAGTTCCTGCGCAGGACCTTCGGCAAGTACTTCGCCCCCAACTTCTTCGCCGTGAGCGCCGTAGAGGGTGCCGAACAGCGGCAGCCGATCTCACGCTCCGCCGCCGTGAACGTCCTGTCCGTTGAGTTCATCTATGCGCAGAACAAGTTCGACGACAGCCCCTCCGACAAGACCCGGAACCTGTCCAAGACCTTCGAGGCGTTCTACAAGGCCAACAGTGACGTCGAAGGTCAGAACCTGAGCATCGGCAAGATCGAGACCGCGCTGACCGCCGCCTCGAAGGAACTCGACGAGAACTACGAGGAGCTCTTCGGGCCGCTCTTCTCCTCGCTCCAGACGTTCGGGGTCGACACCATCGCACCAGTGCAACGCCCCCACGTCGTCTCGCTGATCGAGGGAGCCGGCCTCCTGCGCGGCAGCACCCGGATCCAGTACCAGGGCGCAGGCGGCGGCGTGCCGCTGCCCGAGGGGCACAACGGCCTGGGCTACAGCAAGCTGATCTTCACCATCCTCCAGGTCATCGGCTTCCACCAGGCCTACCTGCGCCAGAGCCCCCGGCCCGCGCTGCAACTGCTGTTCATCGAGGAACCGGAGGCCCACCTGCACCCACAGATGCAGGAGACCTTCATCAGGAACATCCGTGCCTTCATCAAGGACCAACTCGGCTGGAACGTGCAGGTGGTGATCACAACCCACTCCTCACACATCGTTGCCAGCGGCGGCTTCTCCTGCGTCCGCTACTTCGACTCAGCCGGCAGCGACGTCACCATCAAGGACCTGTCCAGGTTCCGTCACCAAGTCCAGGACGAGCCCGAGGGCAAGGAGACATTGCGGTTCCTTCAGCAGTACATGGTGCTCCAACGGTGCGACATGTTCTTCGCCGACAAGGTCATCCTGATCGAGGGAGCGGCCGAACGGCTCCTGTTGCCCGCGATGATCCAGCGCTGCGCACCCGAGCTGACGAGCAGGTACGTGTCCGTGGTTGAAGTCGGTGACGCTTATGCGCCCCGCTTCCGGCAACTGCTCGCCTTCCTCGGGGTGCCCACGCTGATCGTGACCGACCTGGACTCCGTCGACCCGGACAACAGGAATCGCGCCTGTCCCACCAACGCCGCGAACGCGGTGACGTCCAACTGCACCCTCAAGCAGTGGCTGCCCGGGGAGAAGTCCGTCAGGACGCTGCTGGATCTCGACCCCATCCACAAGACCCGCGACAACGTGCGCGTGGCCTACCAGGTGCCCGAGCGAGACAACGCTCCGTGCGGCCGCAGCTTCGAGGACGCCTTCATCCTGGCCAATTCGCAGCCCCTGGCCGACCATCTGCACACCCTGGCACTGGCCTCGGCCTTCACCGCCGAGGTGGGCAAGTCCCCGACCGCGTCCGACATCGAGAACAAAGCTCTGGAGATCGCCCGCAGGCTCGGCGATAAGAAGACGGACTTCGCCTTCGACGTGATGCTGCTGCCGGGCTGGTCCGTGCCCCGGTACATCCGAGAGGGCTTGCAGTGGCTCAGCTAGCACTGGACACCCTCGCCCAGGTCGAGGCCGCCCTGGACAACCACCAGAGCTTCCTCGTCGAAGCCGGCGCCGGCTCGGGCAAGACAACCGCGCTGGTGCACGGGCTTCGCCATCTCCTGGCCACCCGGCAAGCCGAGCTCGCGCAGACCCGCCGCCGTATCGCCTGCATCACCTACACCAACGTGGCCAAGCGCCAGATAAGCGAGCGCATCGCGGATGACCCTCTGGTCTACGTCGGCACCATCCACGAGTTCCTCTGGCACGCCATCCAGGGATTCCAGCACCAGCTCCGCATCGAACTGCTCGCCCACAACCAGACCCTGCGCAAGCCCACCCCCGACCTCGACGAGAGCCTGACGCCCGGGACAAAGATCACCTACGGAGATCGGGGACGCCGCTTCAACAAGGGCGAACTCGGACACGACGACGTCCTGGCGCTGGCTTACCGGATGGTCTCTACCTATCCGAAACTGGCACGGATCATCGCCGACCGATTTCCGGTGATCTTCGTGGACGAATACCAGGACACCCAGCCTGCCACCATCGGGATCCTCCTGGACCACCTGGCCGGGATCCGCGGCACAGCCTGCGTCATCGGCCTGTTCGGCGACTCCATGCAGAAGATCTACGCGACCGGCGTCGGCAGGGTCCAGGACCCGCGACTGACCCACATCACCAAGCACGAGAACTACCGCTGCTCCCAGGCCGTGATCAACGTCCTCAACCGAATGAGACCGGAGCTGCAGCAGCACTTCGCCGGCACACCGCGTGACGGAGAGGCCTACCTGTTCCTCAACCAGGCCCTGCCGAAGGGAGCCGAGCGACTGGCCGCCGCCCGCAGCACCCTGCAGGCCAAGGGATGGACGGAGCAGGACACCAAATACCTGCAGCTCACCCACCGCGGCATCGCTGGAACCCTCGACTACGCGAGCCTTCTCGACGTCTACACCTCGCGAGGATCCTTCGGCCGCGATGACCTGATGGACGCCAGCGAACCCTACGCACAGTACGCCCGCGATATCGAGGAGATCTCCCGCGCCCATGAAGGCCATGACTTCGGCGAACTGAGTCGCCTGCTCGGAGTAGCCGGCGCGCAGGTCACCCGCCACACGCAGAAGGCCGCAATAGCAGCAACGCTGCGCGAACTCGACCGACTGCGCACCGTCGGCTCGATCGGCGACGTTGTCGACTTCGTGGCCGCCAAGCGCCTGCTCCGCAAGCCGGCCAAGATCCGCGCCGTTGAACGAGACCACGACCGCGACGGTCTCGACGAGGCCGACCAGAAACGCGTCGACTTCTCCCGACAGGTCCGCGCCGTCGCCTACCAGGAGATGGTCTCCCTGTGCCGCTTCAGGGACCAGCGCACCCCGTTCTCCACCCAGCACGGAGTCAAGGGCGACGAATTCCCCCACGTCGTCGTCCTGGTCGAGGACGGAGCATGGACACAGTTCGACATCGGCAAGATGATCGCCGGAACGGACAAGCCCGAACGCACGGAACGATCCCGCAACCTCTTCTACGTCTGCTGCTCACGCCCGGTGAACAGCCTCGCCGTCGTCTTCCTGTCCGACCCGCCCCCCAAGGCAGTGGAGATCGCTCAGGAATGGTTCGCGGACGCCGTGGTCATCCCGTAGTCCGATGCGAGATCCGGCGACGGTCAGGCGCAAGGCGCTCGTGATCGAATCGCCGAGGGCCGTTGGCCTACTGCAGTCAGCGCGGCAGGCGGGGTTCGGGGACGGCGGCGACCCGGCCCGGCAGCGGTAGCCAGCTCTAGGATGGCGGGTGTGAACCTTGTCGACCTCGCAGACCTGACGGCGTCTGGCCGCAACAACGAGACGAGCTTCGAGGCCTTCCGTGCGAGCCCGATGATCACCTCACTGCAGTGGCCCGACGATGTCGTCGAGCAGTTCCTCTACGATCACGGCAACTACCCCCCTTTCCTGCTGGACTACGGGCGCGTAGACCTGTCGAGGGTGAGGTGGGACGTCGAGGTCATCCCGGCCAACGACTTCAGCGAGATGCCGACCGGAGAGTCGGAGGCCGACTGCATCGAGGAGTTCGCCGCCCACCCGGAGCACTACGTCGAGGCGCGGAGCAGCGGGATTCACATCGGTGTCGCCGAATGCTGGGAACGACAAGGCACGTGGAAGCGCTGGCCGATCTTGATCGATCGAAGGCTGCTCGACCCACCCGGCAATGGTCTCCAGGTAGTTGAAGGTAGAACGCGTGTCGGTGTCCTGCGGGGCCGCCGCCGCCAAGGGGACTTTGTCGCAGACCAGCACCGGGCCTGGGTCGGGCGTGCGGCCACCTGACCTCGGCCTTTGCCGGGGCCGGTGATCCAGCCGCAGGGGCGTCAGCCAGGTCTCACCACAGAGTGAGGGGGAGTCCACCCTGTTCGGCGGCACGGATGCGCTGGTCGATGCGTTCGCGGGCCTCGCCGCGAGTGAGGCCAGCGTGTACGGCGGCGGCGATGGCACGGGTGCGACCGGCGGCACCGCGCAGGTCGGCGAGGGGACCGCCGGGATTGCGGTGGCGTTGCGCCCATTCGGTGCGGTTCTGTGCGGAGGTGCCCAGTCGCAGGTGGGCGGGGTTGGTGCAGCCGTGTGAGTCGCACGTATGGCACAGGACCGGGTCCTCGGTGCCGGACCACCCCAGGCGCGGTATCACCCCGCGGGTGAGCTGGAAGGCGAAGAGATGGGCGGGGACCGTTCCGCGACGAGATGCTCCGGGGAGGCTGGCGGCTCGGAATCTCCCGTGCCCCGTGTCGCTGACCGCCGCCAAGCAGGGCCATGTCAGCGCTCACGTAATGGGACCAGCGAGGCCGTAATCGCTCACGTAATGGGACCAGTGGATCGATGCCCTGAACGAGGTCGCGCTCGTCGGCGCCAACGTCGCGACGACGAACGAACAAGCAAAAAGCAGCAGTTGGAGCAGGGTGGTCCACTCCGTGCGAGGGCAAGCACCGGTTCGCGCGGGGATCCGGAAGGAGAGCACCCCGCTCGTCATCCCCTGGTCCCATTGCGTGAGCCGACCCCGGTCCCACTACGTGAGCGCCCACAGGCCAGCACTGATGGGGCCCACGTGCATAGCTTGCAGCAATGAAGCTCTGTCCGACGAACAACCCGACATCACCCGATCAAGTTCAGTAGGCTTGTCTGTCAGTCGAGCTGGCGGCGGGTACATGATCGACTTCGTGTGTGGTGGCGGCCAGGGACACGGGAATGTCTTTGCAAGGTCAATGTGAGGAGTAGGGCCGTGCGCCTGGCATGGAAGATCGCGTTGTGCGTCTGTGGCGTTGCGGTCATCGCCCTAACTCCGGTGGTTTGGCATTTCAAAGGTGCGAACGCGGGAACGCTGACGGCCGCCACGGTCCAGATCATCCTGGGCGTGGCTGCGCTCGTAATACCTTGGTTTGTTCCGACTACCGGGCCTGTAGATCATGCCTCGGACACCGGTAAATCCAGGGGCATCAACGGGGGGCGGGCGCAGACTGGAGTCAAGCGCCCAAGTGGTAAGGGCGGCGGCTCGGCAACTGCAGAGAGGACGGGCGACGCCACCGCCGATGGGTCTGGCAGCAGCGCAAGCACCGGTGTCGACTACAGCGACTGAAGTCCTTGGACCATTGCATGTTTCGAGAAAATGGATGTGCCTTGATGAAATGGCCTCACTGGCTTTGCGGGTCACGTAAGCCGAAGGCCGAAATTGCCAAAACTATAGAACCGCGTGCTGTGGTCGTCGCGGACACGGGTCAGGCTTCTGCCTGTTCTGGAGCAACAGTGGTAAGCGGTCACAAGGGGTCTTCCGAACCTGGTGGTCCCGTGTTGGTATCCCACACTGGTGCGGCGACTGGGTCTAGTGGTGCATTCGTCAATACAGGAAATATCGCTGTCGAAAGACTCGTGGTGACGGCACCCACTACGTCAACCTTGGTGCCGGCTGGGTTCTATCTACCGCGACTAGCCAACTCGCTACCAGGTGCAACGGCACTCTTGGTCGGTCGGACCACTGAATTGGACGATCTTCAGCGGCTCCTCCTTCAGAAAGGAGAACCCCGGCTTATTGTCATTGAAGGGCCTGGCGGCGTAGGTAAGACTCGGCTAGCCATTGATGCCGCTCAGAGTGTTGCCCGTACCTTCGTTCTGCCCACAGCGGCCGCCTTGTCTGCAAGCGTTTTGAGTGAACTTCCCGTCGACTCACCCTGTGTCTTGATCATTGACGACGCGCACCGCGAGCCTGGGCGCCTTAATGCCTTGGCTACCCTGCTGACCGATCAACGGTTCGACCTCGTGTCGGTTGTACTCACCGTACGCCCCGGCTTCGTGGATGGTGTATTGGGAAGTGCGGGCGTGCGCGACGTGGGCCATAGCATCATGATCTTGAAGGCGCTGGAGCGGGAGCATATTGACCGCATCATCAAGGATCACGGTATCGCGCAGACGCGCTTTCGCACCACCGTGATCGGTCTCGCAGAGGGCAGTCCGCTCATCGTGCACGCTGCCTGCGAAGTCGCTTTGCAGGCCGGTTCATTCAGCTGGACGGACGCCGCCGATGTTCTCCGGCAGCGGGTGGCGGCCCGACTCCTTCCCTCGAACCAGGATCGGCATCGCGCGGCGCTTGTGGCTCTTGCCTTGCTAGGCAGTGCCGCCAGCGGTCGGGACCTTGGCGAGCTGCACGATTGCATCACCATGCTTCCAGAGCGGTCGGACGAGTTGGACAGACTGCTGGCTGATCTCGCCGACGCCGGTCTGGCCTCGGGAGATCCCTGCGTTGTACGGCCGGCTGTCTTGGCGCCCGTGCTGGTGGCCGACGCCCTCGATACATCGGCCCGAGTGAGAATCCATATGGGCCGCACTTTGGACGCCCTTCACGAAGCGGCGCGGGCAAAGAGCGGCGCGTACGTTTCCGACGTTGTTCTTTCGGATGAGCCGGAGCAGCTACAGCTCGCACTCCATCATCTCACCCCACAGTGGGGCGTTCTCGCGGGAGCCTTACTCCATCGGCCGGATGCAACAGCCGCCCGACTCCTGTCGGAACACGTCCTTCGTCTCCTCCCCGATTCAGCCGACCTGGCCACGTGGGACGCCGTACTCAAGGCGGCCCAGGAAGTTGCACCCGCAGCACCTCACCTGATGGGCGCCCTGGCCGGACGCCTGATCACCCAATGGCCGCCAAAGCCCAGTCCGCCTTGGTACGGGAAGGAGCCAGTTGGTCAATACCAGTTCGAGGCTGGCCTGGCGGCACAGCGGTTCGGAGCTTTGGCTCTTCGCACCGACCCAGCCGGCCCGTATCGGGTCGTGGGCCCCCTGCTTGACGTCGTGTGGCTCTTCGCCCCCGCCCTTGCTGATGGGGCAGCCTTGAGACGGGCACTCGAAACGGTTCGAGGGTGGAGTGCTGGAGGAGTGAATGGGGCGATCGAAGTCGAAGAGCTTCTGGTACTCCGCCAGGCGTTGGTGGCCGCGGTGGTCCACTGGGGGCGTGATCGCCGGCAGGAGCCGCCGGCGGGACTTGATCAGGCGGAGGCAGATATGCGCGGTGAGAGGATTATTGCGCGTGTCCAGATGCTGGCCTTGGAACCGTTTCTAAGCTTGGTGGTCGAGCGATTCACCTTCGGAAGCCCGACGGATGCTGCAGAAGGCACCCTATTTACATGGCTGCTCCCGGATGACTCTCGTACCTCGGATCTACTTAACAAGGCCCTATCCGCGTTGATCGAAATCTTCGAGGCCCAATTTCCTCTCACTGGAGAGGACAACAGCACGTTCCTTCGCTCTGTTGTCGAGCGTCCTCGTGAGCTTCGTGCTGAAGGTGCGCGGCCACTTCCAGGAAGCGGTTCGAAGATTCCGGGCTACGCCCGTGCACTCCTGGAGGGCGCAGCCACCAAGTTGGAACGCGCAATCGTCGATCGATGGAACGACCTGCCACTCAACGTGCGGCGCAGCGCAGCAAAGGCTGCTTTGGGTCCGAATGAGTCCCGACTTGATCTAGCGCGGGCTGCGGCCTCGGGAAGCAAGGTGGCTTCAGCGGCACAGGCCGACGATCTTCTGGCGAGCCTGCTTGTGGTCCAACCCTTGCCCACCTACGGACTTGGTACGTTGGCAGATATACAGCTTCGGGCTGAGCGGGCCGCGGAGTACGGTGCTGGACTTCCTACCGGGCAGGCGCTACTCCTGCTGCAGCAGGTTGATATCACTGATTCCGTAGAGATGGCGCTCCCCTCTTTCGCCCGCGCAGTGGGAGAGAACGCCCATGATGTGCAGAGTATTCTGCAAGCCTTGACCGAACACCCTTATCTGGCAGGCGGAGAAGCTCTCCTAATGGGACTGGCTGCGTCGCATCCAGCTCCAGTCTTCGAATGGCTCCAAGCGCGCCTTGGCAATCCGCGCTTTGCGGAATTTTCCCTTTTGGTTGCTGACTCACTTCCGGACTGGCAGCCAGACCTTCACTGCAGCTTTGTCAGCCAACTGAAGGCAGGGCTATCTGGTGGCGAGAGCGAGGCAGTAGCTTCTGCGACTTCCTTCGCTGACCACAGTGCCCGGTGCACGCTGCCTCGCGTCGTGCGACTGCAGCTACTCACGGAACTAGGCGCATCATGTCCGGCCGCTGCGTTGCCGCGCATTCTGTGGGCCATAGGCATTACGATCGGGTTCAGCCAACTGACCGTTGAGGAGAATGTATCCAGACATCAGACCGTGCAGGTTCTTGGACGCAGGCTCCGAGAATCAGAGGCTATTAGCCAGTCCATCTATGACGATGACGACACGGCGTCCGGTGCGGCGGCGCTCGCAAGTATTGCGCCGGAGGAGGTGACGGCAGTTCTGGCCGAACGTGCCGGAGTTCTGGATGGCACCCCGGTCATTCCGGAGCCGTGGCACCAGCCTTTGCGTGACTTGCCGACTGAAATAGGCGAACGGTTGGCTGCGTCCTTTCTCGGTCAGTTCAAGTATGGAGCGGAGATGGAGTCGCAAACCGAGGCGAGTGATCGGATCGCGGAGGCGTTCGCGGTCCTGGGGCGCGGAACTGTGGCATTTGAGCGGGTCGTCCGGGATTGGGCGGAAGGGGGGCCCAGTCATCGGCGGCGAGCGGCCCTAGCCATACGGGGTATGTGGGAAGATCCAATTTGGACGGAGATCCTTCCGAATCTCCTTGCTATTGGCCTCGATAGCAGCACGATCCAAGACCTGATCTACGCTCTGCTGCCGACGACCATCAGCCCTGATCTCGATGATCACGTAGCTAGGCGGTTGGTAGCCTTGGACTGCCTCCGTGACGACCGGCGTCCTGCTGTCCAGGACTTCGTCGCAGATGCGGAACGGCGCCTTCAACAGAGGGCGGAATCGCACCGTCGAGCTGAGGATGCCTTCCATCGTGGCTATGAGTAACTGAAGAGACCCGTGTCTAAGTGGATCACGATGGATCGCAGTAGCCTCCGCCCCTGCCGCCGGATTGGTCCGCCACGAGCACACCCGCCACGCGCCCGGCAGCCCACCGAACACGTCTGCACGCACGAATCCCCGCGCACGGCCTCAGCGATCTGGATGTTGCCCTGGGCTGTGCTGATTGACTACAGAGGCAGGGGTTAGCAGCTCCGACCGCAGCCGGCCGGGGCATGTTCACCCGGAATTGATGGCCGCAGCGGTGGGTTCCTGTAGGCCCGCATTCGGAATGTCCCATTCCGGCGTGGCGACCTGTGCTGCTCTCGGCTGTCTCATAGAAGGGCCACGACGTTCTGTCTCACGATCTTGCCCCCTTGAGGTCGTCCGGGAACGCGGTCAGCAATCCATCGATCGAGTCCGCGTTTCCGGTGTGGGGGCGGGAACCGGGCGCGCCCAAAGCTCCGGAGCACTGCGCCAATCGGGCACTCAATGTGATCCCGATCACAATCCCGGACGGGGTGCACTCCCAGAGCCCCTCAACTCCCCCTTTACCAGCGAAGGGCCCACCTCGCCTCTGGGGTACGCCAGGCTGCACAGTTGAAAGGGCGCGCCGCATGGATCCGCTGACCTACATCCTCATCATCGCCGCTATCGGCCTGACGAGCGCCATCACCAAGCTCGTCAAGGCGACAGCGGCACGACAGCGTGCCAAGGGGAGAGCAGAGATCATGCGCGCTCAGGCCGAGCTCCTGCACGCAGAGGCGACGCACGCGGAGCCCAAGCATACGAAGGAGAATAGTGGCCGCAGGGGTCTCGCGAAGGAGCGGCGCCATGTCTGAGGGAACAACCACCCAACCCCGGTTCGACTTTGAGGAGTTGCTCCGCCGGGTGCGTCCCAACCTGGTTAGGTACGCCGCCAGCTTGCTTCGCGCTGAGCGGATCACCAACTGGGATGCCGACGATGTCGTCCAACTAGCTGTGCTCTGTGCCTGGACACGAGGCAATGCCGTGGCCGACCCGTGCGCCTACATGCGCGAGACGATTCGCAAGGAGATTCGCCGGCACGCCGCTCGCGAGCGCAAGAAGCCCTCCCCTGTCCCCATGGACACGCCCACGGTAGAGAAGGCAACACCACCGCCTGGGGACTCTATCGAGGAAGGTATCGAGGTGCGGCGCGCATTACGCGACCGGCACCCGGACAACCCCGAGCGAGTAGAAGCAATCTGGCGTGTACTCGGCCTTGGAGAACCAGCCCGCATCGTAGCTGGCAGCATTAGCAGGCCGCCTAACACAGTCGCAAGCTGGGTCCGACGGGATCGACTTTTCCTCAGCAGCGCACTGATCGGCCTCGTCACAGAGTGGGCCGCCCTGCTTCTGTATTCTGTAATGCAGTCTGCCCAGAAGGCCAGCTCTGGCACGTGGGGCGCCCCCGACCCGACGGCTGGCCCGGCGGACAGCCCTGGCCCTACCGGGGCTGGCCCGTCAGACAGCCCCGATCCTGGCGGCACCACCACCGCCGGCACCGGTCCGATCAAACCAGCGGGCGGCAGCGGATCCGCCAGCGGAGGCTTCTGGCAGCATCCCGTGCTCATCGCCGGGATCACGATCGTCCTCGTCCTCCTGGCGGGGTTGCTCCTGCGCTGGGTTATCCCGCGTGCGCGCGCCCTCCTCCATCGGCAACTCAGGCGCCTATGGCAACTCGCCGTACGCGCCGCTGAGCGAACCCGCGTAGCCCGGCTCTGGCCGTTCCGACGGCAACGCTCCTCGAGTGAACCCATCCCGCCTGACCCGACCAACTCGACGACGGCTGATCCAAGCGTCTGGGCACCACCACGCGGCTAGCGCTCCAGCGAGGAGTTCTCCGATCGGCGTGTTCAGCGGTCTGGTGGCGGTGAGTAAATCCGGGCCACTGCAACTGTTCGGCGGCGGCGGCCACGCCGGGCTCTGGCTACGACTCCGCGAGTACTTCGGCGAGCCGCACCCAAGTGAGAATCTGCCAGCCTCAATGAGATAGGACACAGGGTTCGTCTCATTCGCGCCGACCTTTGGGCCAGAAGCAGGACACCGTCAATGAGAAAGGGTCACGGGAAACGAGAACCTGCAGTTCCTGGTATATCGGTGAAGACAGTTGTCGTGTAGGTATGACGGTGTGACAACTTCCGGCGGGGGTGGACAGGTTGCCGGTGTCGCGGGGCGGGAGGATCGCGATCGTGACGGTTGCCGGGGCGGGGATCGCGTCGACGCCGCTGTACTGGCTGCTCGGCAGTCCTGACACAGGCCAGCTGGTGGCTGCCTCCGACCAGGGTGCCACCGGCATCGTCGCCCCGGTCTGGGCCGTGCTGGCCCCTCCCGCTCCCGCGCGGCCCAGGTCGAGGGCTGCTGCGGTCGACACCGGGAATGCGAAGGCGCGCGGTGGGGGAAGGGCGTCCACCAGCGTGGTGCTCCCGCGAGGTGCCAAGGCTGGATCTGCCAAGGCAGAACGGACCGGCGACGCGACAGCTGACGGCCCCGGAAGCGATGCCAGTACTGGTGTCCAAGGCTGAAAGGAACCGGACCTGTCGGCCCGATACGGGAGGAGCTCGCCTCACAATGAGGTGGTTCAGGAAGCATCAACCCGCACCCAGCCCGGGTCGCGGCACCGAAGCCGACACCGCCGGTATGCCCGCGACGAAGGCAGCGGCGGCGGCTGCCGTCACGGCCCGTGGCGGCGCGTTGGCAGTGAGCGGCGTCGATGGACGATCGCCTGGGCCCGGCGTCTGGGTGCAGGCAACCGATACGGGGTCGGCCACCGCGAGCGGGGGCGGTATCGCAAACACCGGGTTCATCGGGACGCTGGTGTACAAGTTGCCGCGCTCGGTGTCCCGGGCGCTGCGGCTGGCACCGCCGGCGGCCAGGGCTGTGCCCACGTGGGTGGTCGACCGTGCCGAGGCCAGGCGCGCCATCTCCGCCGTGTGCTCGCGCCGGGGCGGTGCGGTGGGAATTACAACGGCACTGGCGGGTGCGGGGGGCTTCGGCAAGACGACGCTGGCCCAGATGGTGTGTGCTGACCGCCGGGTGCGGCGCCGCTTTTCCGGTGGGGTGTACGTCGTCACGGTGGGCCGCGACGTGCGCGGCCGGGCGGCCATCGCGGCCAAGGTCGCCGCAGCCATCACCTACATCACCAACGACACCACCGCGCTCCCGGATCCAGAGCAGGCCGGAGAGCATCTGGGACGGCTGCTGGACCAGCTCGCGCGTCGTCGGCGCATCCTGCTGGTCCTCGACGACCTCTGGGAGCAGGAGCAGTTGGACCCGTTCCTGGTCGGCGGCAGCCGGTGCACGCGCCTGGTCACCACACGCGTCCCCGTGATCCTGCCGCCCGGCGCGCAACGAATCCCGGTCGACCAGATGACCGCGGAGCAGGCACGGGCGGTACTGGCCTGGGAACTGCCTCCCATACGGGAGGAGGTGATCCAGGGCCTACTGAAGGCCACCGGCCGGTGGCCCCAACTGCTGCGCTTGACGAACCGGACGATTGCCGTGCAGGTCGCCACTGGTGCCGATCCATCTGAGGCCGCCCAGGACACGCTGCGTCGGCTGCGGGAACGGGGACCGACGGCGGTGGACGACCCGTCCCTTGTGTTGGATCTCGATGACCCGAAGCAGCGCAGGAAGATGGTGCGGGCCACCGTGCAGGCCGCCACCACGCTCCTGCCCGCGGGCGGTCAGGAGCGCTTCGCCGAACTGGGGATCTTCGCCGAGGACGAAGCCGTGCCCGTCTCCCTGGTCGCCAAGCTCTGGCACGCCACCGGTGGACTTGACGAGGCGGGGACACGACGGCTGTGCAAGAGCCTGGACGACCTGTCCCTGCTCGCAGTGGACCCCGCGACGGGAGGCCGGCTGAGCCTGCACGACACCATCCGCGACTACCTGCGCCGCGAACTCGGCCCCCAGTACTTGATCACCCTCAACCGCGTACTGCTCGATGCTGTCGCAGCCGACCTGCCGACCGCACTGCCCCTCGCACCGTCGGTGCCGCCGCCGCGCACCGCGTGGTGGGAGCTGACCGGCGGCTATCTGCTCGACCACACCGTCGCCCACCTGCTGGCCGCGGACCGCACTGCTCAGGCCGAAGTCGTCGCCTGCGATCTGCGCTGGGTGGAGGCTCGGCTGCGGCAGCGGGGCCCCACCGCCCCCTGGGCAGACTGCCAGCAGATCCCCACGGCCACGGCGGCGACACGCGCACGCGAGCTCGCTCGTACGGCGCACCTGCTCGGGCCGACCAAGCCCGCCCACGCACTGACCACTATCCTGCACAGCCGACTCGAACCGCTCCACAACTGGCACGACCAGGTCACAGCCCGGCAGGACCAGCTCACCCAGCCCGCTCTCCTCAACCACTGGACGCCACCGGACCTCCCCCACCCCGCCCTCCAACGCACCATCACTGGACACACCGACCGGGTGACGGGGGTGGCGATCTCACCGGACGGCACTTGGCTGGCCACCACCAGCAACGACAGCACGGTGCGGGTCTGGGACCGGGCCACCGGTCGGCAGACCGCCACCCTGACTGGACACACCTCCTGGGTGAAGAGGGTGGCGATCTCACCGGACGGCACCTGGCTGGCCACCACTAGCAACGACAGCACGGTGCGGGTCTGGGACCGGGGCACCGGTCGGCAGACCGCCACCCTGACCGGCCACACCGACTGGGTGACAGGGGTGGCGATCTCACCGGACGGTACCTGGCTGGCCACCACTAGCAACGACAGCACGGTGCGGGTCTGGGACCGGGGCACTGGTCGGCAGACCGCCACCCTGACTGGACACACCGGCTCCGTGAGGGGGGTGGCGATCTCACCGGACGGTACCTGGCTCGCGACCAGTGGCTCCGACAGGACGGTGCGGGTCTGGGACCGGGGCACTGGTCGGCTGACCGCCACTCTGACCGGCCACACCGACTGGGTGAGGGGGGTGGCGATCTCACCGGACGGTACCTGGCTCGCGACCACCAGCGACGACAGCACGGTGCGGGTCTGGGACCGGGGCACCGGTCGGCAGACCGCCACCCTGACCGGCCACACCGACTGGGTGAGGGGGGTGGCGATCTCACCGGACGGTACCTGGCTCGCCACCAGCGGCTCCGACAGGACGGTGCGGGTCTGGGACCGGGGCACCGGTCGGCAGACCGCCACCCTGACCGGCCACGCCGGCTCGGTGAGGGGGGTGGCGATCTCACCGGACGGTACCTGGCTCGCGACCACCAGCGACGGCACGGTGCGGGTCTGGGGCCGGGGCACCGGTCGGCAGACCGCCACCCTGACCGGCCACACCGACCGGGTGACGGGGGTGGCGATCTCACCGGACGGTACCTGGCTCGCCACCA
>NZ_JBGCBY010000057.1:0-16979 GCF_041262165.1 Streptacidiphilus sp. MAP12-16 | reverse complement strand
ACGCGGTCAACGACGAGGACTGATATGCGCATGTCGAAGTACCTTTGATCGCGACGGGAGTCTCAGTCTTGCGCGTTTCCGGTCTGGATGGCGGCGACCCGGGGCCGGACGGGCTGCGCCGGTGGATCGGATCTGCCTTTCCCCAGGTGTGGGGGGCGTACGGGTAGGTCGGTGAGCAGAGCGGTCTGTAGTGCGGAGGCCGGGTTGGCTTGCGGGGGTGAAGCGCCGAGCGCCCGTAGGGGCGGGGCGCTCGGCGCCTGGGTGGCCCCTGTTCCTGCCGCTGCCTGTCTGCGTCGCGGGTTCGGGGGACACGTGCCGGGTGCGGGACGGCGGGGTAGGGGCCGGTCTGTTGGTGCGGTGAGGTCGAGTGCGGCGCGCGGGATGAGGTCGGGCGTCGATGGCGTGGCGGCGGTAGGTCTCTTTCAGGGAGCGGGATCGGATGCCCGCTCCCCGACTGCTTGGCGGCCGTCGGGGAGCGGGCGCAGCGGCTGTTTGCGGGTGAGCCCGAGGCTTCCCGACCGGGCAGGTCAGGGGAGCTTGGTGGCCAGGATGTCGGTGGTGCGGATGTCGGGGGAGTCGACAGCGAGCATGGTCGGGGCGATCTGCATCAGGGCGGCGGCGATCTTCCCGTTCAGGTGCGCGGTGCGGCCCTGCTCGTCCTCGAAGGTGTCGAAGACGCCGAACACAGTCGGGCTCTCCTTGAAAGCGAACCAGGTGAGCGTCAGCTCCTCCGCGCGGGCCAGGTCGAGTGCTCCTTGCAGAAGGGCTTCCACCTGGTCGGCGTACTCGGGCTTGGCCTCGATGCGGGCCAGCAGGCCGATCTTCGACATTATGCGCTCCATCGTCGGATCGTGGTGGCGGCCGGTTCTTCGGCCGCCACCACGAAGCTACGGGGGGACCCGGCCCTGGCTAAGTGGCGGAAACGCACCATCTCATGCCATTCCCGCCACATGCCAAGGTGCAGTCGCCGTTGACATGTCTTCGATTCGATTCTGAGCTCACGTCTGTCCCCATCGAAGATGTCCCGCACTGCGTCAACTCGGGCGCGGCGAGACCGCAACCAGCCGGCAATCGGGGGATCACCGTATGTCACGGACTCGAAGAAGCAACCCGGGTCCCGGGTTGCTGAACACCCACAAGGACGCTGTGGCCCCGTTCCCTCCGGGGCCGCAGCACTGGCCCGCCGGGGACCGTCGCCACGCAGGACGTGGCGGGTCGGGTCGGTGTCGCCGGCGCCTCGGCACGACGGGTGGCCGGGTTGCCGGCCACCCGGGCGGCGCCGGCGGACGTTGCCCGCGCCTGGCTCCCTGGTGAGCCTTCTCGCAGCACGCCGACGCCGGGTCGAGGTCCGGTCGTGGGGTGCTCCTGTCCGGTCCGGCAGCGGCGTTTGGCGAGGTGGGGCGGCATCAGCTCTTGACAAGACCATCCGTGCTTCGTGCAATATATTGCATGCCAGTTCCGGAGGGTCGAGGGCTCGTGTCCAGGTCGCTGCTTCGCGACAACGCCTACCGGGCCATCCGGGATGCGATCGTCGATGGCACGCTCGCCCCGGGGGAGCGTCTCAACGACGCCGACCTGGTGGCGTGGCTGGGTGTCAGCCGAACTCCCGTCAGGGAGGCGCTGGCGCGCTTGGAGCAGGCGGGCCTGGTGCTCACCAAGCCCGGCCGCTACACGGTCGTCAGTCCGCTGGATGTGCGTGGTGTGCGGGGTGCCCAGTCGGTGACGGCCGCGATGCACGAACTCGCCGTGCGCGAGGCGGTGCCGCACCTGTCCGGTGCGGAGCTTGAGGCGATGCGCGAGGCCAACGTGCGTTTCGCCCGCGCGCTGCGCGACGACGACGTGGATGCGGCCATCGCCGCCGACGACGACTTCCACGGCGTCCCGGTCACCGCGTGCGCCAACCCGGCGGTGCGCACGGTCCTCGAGCAGTTCACGCCGGTGCTTCGGCGGGTGGAGAGGGCGCGTTTCGCTTCGCTCAGCGGCCGGGGATCGTTCGCCCAGCACGAGCGGATCATCGCGCTGTGCGCGGCCGGGGACGCCGAAGGGGCTGCCCTGGCCACCCGTGCCAACTGGCACACGCTGGTGCCTTTGCTGGCGACCCTGGCACCCGTCCCAGAGCCGTGATCGCACAGCGCGGGTCCAGGCAGGGCCGCCCGATCCTCATCGCCATAACCGAGCCCGTCCCAGGGGCGGGCATGCCATCTCAAGGAGCTCTACGTGTCCCTCGACCGTTTCGAGCGTTACCCCCTCCTGTTCGGTCCCAGCCCCATCCACCCGCTGGACCGTCTCAGTGACTACCTGGGCGGGGCCCGGGTGTGGGCCAAGCGGGAGGACTGCAACAGTGGCCTGGCGTTCGGCGGCAACAAGACCCGCAAGCTGGAGTACCTGCTCCCCCAGGCCCTCGCCCAGGGCGCGGACACCCTGGTCAGCATCGGCGGAGTGCAGTCCAACCACACCCGCCAGGTGGCCGCGGTCGCAGCCAGGGCCGGCCTGAAGGCCGTCCTGGTCCAGGAGAGCTGGGTCAAGTGGCCCGATGCCGTCAACGACAAGGTCGGCAACATTCTGCTGTCGCGCATCATGGGTGCCGATGTTCGCCTCGTCGAGGCGGGATTCGGCATCGGCGTCAAGGACAGCTGGCAGCAGGCGCTGGAGGATGTCCGGGCAGCCGGAGGGACCCCGTACGCGATCCCCGCCGGCGCCTCCGACCACCCCCTCGGCGGTCTCGGCTTCGCCAACTGGGCCTACGAGGTGCAGCGCCAGGAACGCGAACTGGGCGTCTTCTTCGACACCATCGTCGTGTGCAGTGTCACCGGCAGCACCCATGCGGGCATGATCGCCGGCTTCGCCGGCCAGGACCGTCCCCGGCGCGTCCTGGGCATCGACGCTTCGGCCAAGCTCGCCGAGACCCGCGCCCAGGTGGAGAAGATCGCCCGCAGCACCGCCGAACTCATCGGCCTTGGCCGGGAACTGCGCGATGAGGAGATCACCGTCCTGGACGGGTGGGCCGGCGACCTCTACGGCATCCCCGTCCAGTCCACCCTGGACGCCATCCACCTCACCGGGCGCCTCGAAGGCGTGATCATCGACCCGGTCTACGAGGGCAAGTCGATGGCCGGCCTGATCGACCTCATCCGCACCGGCGACATTCCCAAGGGCTCCAACGTCCTGTACGCCCACCTCGGCGGCCAGCCCGCCCTCAACGCCTACAGCGGCGTCTTCCACTGACCCGGGCACACGCCCGCCCCAGCCCCACGACCCGTCGCAAGACGGTTCGTGCCGGGGGATCGCCGCGAGTTCCCCGCTCACCGCGCTTGGCCGGCGCCGCGTCAACGCTTGGTCGGCGCTTTCAGGGGCGGCATCCTGGCGGCCGACGAGAGCCGGGAGCGTCCACCTGTTCCCGCAGGGCTGGGCGCACCCGGCAGACACCCATACTCACCCACCCGCAGTCGCCGCGGCCGGAGCGCGGGGCCTCGCGCATCGCCAGGCCCGCCAACCCGCCCTCCCAGCCCACCCTCATTTCCCTCGCTCCCGTGCGGGACTTCGAGCACCAGGAGAGGAGAACCCCATGCCCAACCCACCGCGCTGTGCGCTGCTGTCCCCCAGCGCCGTGTCCCTGGACGTCCTCGGCGAGGTCGAGGACCGTGTGCTGTGGCTGTCCAGTGCGATCGTGTACCACGCCAACCGGGTGCGCCCCAACCCCTCGGGGGTCAAGGTAGGCGGTCACCAGGCGTCGTCCGCGTCGATGGTCTCGATCCTGACCGCGCTGTGGTTTCGCCACCTGCGCCCCGAGGACCGGGTGTAGGTCAAGCCGCACGCCTCGCCCGTCCTGCACGCCGTCAACTACATGCTCGGCGAGCTGGACGCCGCCTACCTGCCGACACTGCGCTCCTTCGGCGGCCTACAGAGCTACCCCAGCCGTGCCAAGGACCCGACCCGGTCGACTACTCCACCGGCTCGGTGGGCATCGGCGCCACCGCCACCATCTGGGGCGCCTTGGCCCGCCGGTACGCCGCCGCGAGCACCGGCTCCGTTGAGGCCGGCGGGCGCCAGTACGCGCTGCTCGGCGACGCTAAGCTCGACGAGGGATCGATGGAATCTGCGCAGGTCAGGCCATCGAGAAAGCTGACGCTTCGTTAGGCGCAGATTCCACAGAACACACGGTAGAGCTTGCCCTCGTCGGTGTCGACCTCGGTCATGTCGCCGACCCACAACACGTCTGGCGCGATCGCGTCGAACGTGCGGTGCACCAGGTCGGGGGCCGCTCTTCGCCTGCCCTGACGGGTCAGCGAATGCCGTCTTCGCGGCGGCTTGCGGCCCTGCAGGCCCGGGTCGGCCATGACCTCGGCGACGGTGTTCACCGAGACCTGCCAGCCCTCGGCCCACAGGTCCAGCGTGATCCTCGGCGAGCCGTAGGTCTCACCGGGCTCCCCGAAGAAGTACGTGATTCGCTCCTCCAACGCTGCCCGTCCCGACTTCCCCCACTGACATCAAGTGCCGCATCAACGATATAGGCCTTTGCATATACGGGGGCCTACGACGCCGGAGTGGCCTGCCGTTCGAGGAAGGCGCGGCGGCCACGGTGGGTGCGCAGGGCGTCGGCGGCGATGCCGTAGGTGCGGGTCTCGGCCTCGGGGTCGACGCCGTTGAGGCGGTTGTGGTGGAGGTGGAGCAGGGAGGCGAAGATCGTCTCGGGTGGGGCCCAGGCGCGGTCGCCGAGTTCGGCCAGGCGGCGCCCGTACGCGGTGACGGCGGTGGCGCGACGCGCCCAGATCCGTAGCAGCAGCTCACCGCCCGGGAGCACGCGAACGCCCGAGGGCTCGTCCTGGTACGGATCGACCAGCCGGACCGCCGCGTCGCGCAGGGTGCGGAACTCGTCGTGCCACGGCTTGCCGTCCGGTCCGGCGGGCAGCCACGACGTCCAGTCCGCGTCCGGGTCACCGCACAGGCCGCAGGCGAAGTCGCGACCCAGCCGCAGGTAGTTGGCTGCGGCCAGGACCCCCGGATCCACCGGCAGCCGGCCGACCTGGCACAACCTCAGCTGGTTGACCACGGCAAGACTGTCGGCGTGGAACACCCGCTCGGCCGCCTGGATCGCCTCCGGACCGCCATAGCGTTCCAACTCCGGGTCGTAACCGTCCAGCACCAGACGCCCGATCAACCCGACTCCCTGCAACTCCTGTGCCCACCGGTGCAGTTCGGGAACCAGGTCACCGGCGAGCACCCCGGGTTCACCGTGGAAGCGCAGCCGCAGGTGTGGGTCGGGATCACGAAAACGCAGGAAGAACCAACGATCCACCCCGGCCGGCAGGGCGGACAGCAACCGCGGTAGATACCCGGAGATGAGCGCACTCTGCGACGGGCTGTCACCGTACAGCTTGGCGTACAACCACTCCCCACCCGGCAGATACGCCGCCTCCTGCACCCGACGGACGGGCGCCGCGCCCGGCGCGGGGGCCGGCCCGGCGCCGACAACGGGTCGGGTTCGTGAGAGGTGGGCGAGGGCGCCGGTTCGGCGTAGCAACGGGAAGACGATCTCGTTGTGGTGCGCGCCATGCGGCCCGAGGAGCCAGCCTGGGTCGCCGACGGCCTCCTGCAGGATGACCTCGCCGTGCCGTTGGATGTCCTGCCGCAGGATCCGCAGGTGCAGCGACTCGGTGAGGTCCAGTTCGACGTGGCGATCGCCCACGGCCAGCCGGACCAGCTCCGGCACCCGCCACAGCTCCCGCCACCGCGCGACCCGCTCGCACCACTGGCCGAAGGCGACCGAGCCGTCCCGCAGCTCGTGGCCGGTGCGCCAGCGGGCACAGGTCAGGACGGTGCGCCCGTACCGGATCCGTGGCAGGAAGGGCAGCGACTCGGCCGTGCCCCACTCCCAGTTCTGCCAGCCCCGGGTGTCGCTGATTGCGACCTCCCGCAGGAACCGCTCGAGGTTGGAGGTCATCCACTCCGGGTTGAGCAGGTGGTAGGTGCTGGGGACGATCTCGGTGCCCAGCGAGCGCGACAGCACGTGAAAGCGCTGCGCGTCCGCGGACACCAGCAGATCGTCCAGGCCGAGCGTCCCGCTGCGGCGGTCGGCGTAGCCGCCCGCGGTCACGCCGTGGTCGAGCCAGCGTGGCACCCCGAGCAGGTTGGCGCCTTTGGCGCCGAACGGCTGGCAGGCCAACTGCACAGGAATCGCGTCCTGTTGAAGCGATGCGGCGGTACGGACCAGATCGGCCAGCCGCGTGCGGTCGGGCATCGGGAGCAGATGGGCGAACCTGCCGAAGGTCGCGCCCGCGGTGGGCGAGCCACCGCTGACGACCAGCCGGAAGCCCCCGGCCGCCATGGCGGTGACCGACTCGGCCAGCACCTGCGCGGTGAGCTCGAGGGAGGCCGGCGGAGCCGGGCGATCGCCGGCGAGTCGCCCCACGGTCTCCTCGTCCAGGACGATCTCGTGCACGCCCTCGGCCAGGGCGCGGGCCGCGAGGCCGGCGAGCTCCCGGTCGCGTTCGGGGTCCTGGTCGGCCGGGGCGGTCGGCGGGCGATGGCTGGGCGGCATCCGGTAACCCGCCGGCGCGCCCAACCCGCGTGCCGGATCGAGCAGTTCCTTCAGCGGGACACCGCGCCGCGCCCCGTAGCGGGTCAGGAATTCGGTGTGGTACTGCCGGAGCGCGGCGGTGGCGGGCGCCGGCCGAGCGATCGACCAGAGCAGCCCGGCCGCCCGTTCGACCTCGGTCGCAACAGCCGGGGGGAGCCGCACGTCAGCGTCCAACGCCAGGTCCACCTGGATCAGTTGGCCGACCTGCCGGTGGCCGTCCGACGCCGGAGCAAGCTGACCCGCCCCGCCCGGTTGCACCCCGCCCGACTGCGGCCCGTCGGGACCGTGGAGCTGCCGCATTCGCGCCGCGACGGCGTCCAGGGCCGCCCGTCCGGCGCTCGGATGCGCCGCCGCGTACGCGGCCAACCCGGCCTGGATCTCGCGGAGTTCAGCGGCCACGGGGAGCCCGGGGATGGTGTCGAGCAGGGCGCTGAGCCGCGCCGACGGATCCTCGGCCTCAGCGAGGTCGGACAGTTCGGTGAGCAGGAGGCCGTGCCGCACCAGTGCTTGGAGCATCGCCAGGACCGCCGCCTCGTGGGTATCGGGACAGGCGACGAGGACCCCCTGGACCAGGTTGGAACAGCGGACCGGGTCACGGGCAAGGTCCAGAGCCGCGCGGACCGCCGCGGTGTGGCGGACCGAGACCGAGGAGGCGTCCTGGCGGGAGTCGACACCGTAGTCGGCGCCGGGCCGGCTCGGCAGTTCGAGCCGGTCACCGCGGACCACGGCCAGCCCGTTGGCCACCACATGCAGCCGCGGCAGCACGGCGGGGTCCTGCTCGAGACGAGCCACCAGGCCCATCAGCCAGCCCATGTCGACCCGGGGGGCACGTCGGTGGGCGCTGCCGAGCCATCCCGTCGCCACACCCGCCGCGACCGCCGCCCCACCGGGCGCATCGGTCCGGTCCACCGCCACCGCGGCGACACCGGCCATCAGACCGAACGGGGTGCAGCGGGCGGCCATCCGCAGCCGGTAGCGGCTGAGCGACAGGACCGCGCTCCAGAGGTCGGCCGGCGCGAGCTCCCGGCCGGCGAACACCTTGTCGACGGTGTCCGACAGCGCCCGGCTGGAGACGTGGACGGCTTCGCGGACCAGCGGGTCGGCGACCATCGAGCGCAGCCGGTCGGCGAGTTGGCGGGCTTCGTCAGGGTCACCGGGTCGCACGTCCAGGCGGACCTCGCGCCGACTGGCCGCAGGCAGCACAGGGGCCCGGAGCAGACCGAACTCGCCACAGACGAAGGGTGTTTCCCGAATCTGACGGTCAGCCATCCCAAGACTCCGCAGGGCGGCCCTCCACGGTCGACCGAGGGCTGAGCCGCACCGGGAGTTGGCGCACATCGTGCAGCAACGGCGCGACGCGCCACGGCAGTTCATCGACCGGAACGGCCACCTCAAGCTCCCCGAAGCGGCCGAGCAGCGTGCCGATGGCGATCTCCGCCTCGGCCTTGGCCAGCCGGGCGCCGAGGCAGTAGTGGATGCCGTGACCGAACGCGAGGTGGCGGCTGCCGTCGCCGCGCCGCAGGTCCAACTCGCCCGGGTCCGCGTCGAACGCGCGGGGGTCGCGGTTGGCCGCGGTCAGCGCGACCTGGACCTGGTCGCCTGGCTGGATGACCGCCGCACCGATCCGGATCTCCTCCACGGCGAAACGGTTGTTGGCCTTGTCCACGGGACCGCAGTGGCGCAGCAACTCCTCCACCGCCCCGGGCAGCAGCGCCGGCTCGGCGCGCAGCGCGGCGAGCCGGCCGGGCGCGCTCAGCAGGGCGAGCACGCTGTTGGCGATCAGTCCGGCGGTGGTCTCGTAACCGGCGACCAGCAGCAAGAACGACATGGAGAGCAACTGGCCGTCGGTGAGCTTCTGTTCGTCCTCGGCCGCCTCGGTCAGCGCGCTCAGCAGGTCCTCGCCGGGCTGTCGGCGCTTGTCCGCGATCAGGCCGGTCAGGTAGTCGTACAGGTGGTCGAGAGCGGCCTGGCGCTCACCTAGGGTCGCCTGGTCCTGTTCCGGATTCGCCCCGACGATCGTGTCCGCCCAGTCGCGGAACTCCGCCCGGCGCTGTTCGGGGATGCCGAGCAGCTCACCGATGACCGCGATCGGCAGTGGCAGCGCGAGCTCCTGGATCAGGTCAGCCTCGCCACGGCCGTCGAGGCCGTCGAGCAGCCCGTCGGTGATCTCCTGGATCCGCGGGCGCAGCGCCTCGACCCGGCGGGGCGTGAAGGTGGCGGAGACCAGCCTGCGCAGCAGGGTGTGGTCCGGGGGGTCCATGACGGCCAGGTGGTCCTGGTACGGGAAGAGATAACGGGCTGGGATTCCGCTCGGCACCTCGGGCCCGCCGCCGGCCGGAGGACGCATCCGCAGCCGCGGATCGGCGAGCGCCACGCGTGCCTCCGCGGCGCGGGTGATCACCCAGAGCGTGCTGCCGTCCAGCCGCCGGGCCCGGTGGATCGGGCCCGCCGCGGTGAGCTTGGCATAGCGGGTGAGCGGGTCCTGGCGGGGCTGAGCGGTGGTCACGAGAGCTCCTCCCAGGCCAGCGCGGCCTGGCAGACCAGCGCGGTGGTGAGGCTGCGCCCACCGAACGCCAGCGGCTGCTTCATCCCGGGGGCGCGCTGCGGGGACATCATGATGAACGGCTCGGAAGCGTAAGAACCGTCCGGGCCTGCCTGGTCGCGCAGGTAGTCGCGCGCCCGGAGCACAGCCTCGGTACGCGCCTCCGTGCGCGCCTCGGCGCAAGCCGCTGCCAGGCCGGCGTCCATCCGGTGTGCCTCGGCCAGGGCCAGCAGGGCGAGCGAGGTGCCGAGCACGTCACTCTCGCCGGACGCGTTGGACCAGCTGCCGTCGGCGCTCTGGATGGCCAGCAGGTAGTCCTGGGCACGGCGGGCGACGCCGGTCGCGTCCGGCCGCACGCGCCGGATCGCGCGCAGGCACCGGTAGGTGCCGTACAACCTGCCGTGGTACCAACCCGAGGACCACCACCCTTCGGCGTCCTGCAGGCCGAGCAGATAGTCGGCGCCACGGCCGAGTGCGTCCTGGTACCGCTCGGGACGGTAGTCGCTGACCGCGTCCAGCAGGTTGGCCACCACCTCGGCGTCCGCACCCTCACCCCACAGCTGGGCGGCGGCGGCCCGCTGCCGCTGCGCCCACGGCGCCTGCTCGTCCGGCGGGATCAGCCAGGTGTCGAACGAGCCGTCAGGACGGGCGCAGCCCACCAGCGCGAGGTCGAGGGCGGACTCCAACGCCTGGCCGAGCCTGTCGGCCGGCTGCGCGTCCTGCCCGTCCTGCCCGCCGATGCGGCCGACCCGAACCAGCAGGCGCAGTGCTTCGGCCAGGTCGTCGGCGTCGCAGGCCAGGTCCGGCAGTTCGGGGAAGTACGACCACAGTCCCGGCTCGTCGGCCCGCCGCCGGGAGAGCAGGTGGTCCGCCTCCGCGGCGAGGACCGGGGCGAGTTGGCCCCCGGCCAGCACCCGGTCCGCATCGGCCAGCACGTTGGCGATCACGGCCCGTGAGAAGACGTCGCCGAGGTGCGGCCCGGGCTCGGCCATGCCGGGGA
Organism: Streptacidiphilus sp. MAP12-16; assembly: GCF_041262165.1. Lineage (NCBI taxonomy): Bacteria > Bacillati > Actinomycetota > Actinomycetes > Kitasatosporales > Streptomycetaceae > Streptacidiphilus > Streptacidiphilus sp. MAP12-16. The sequence continues at coordinate 6,860 of NZ_JBGCBY010000057.1, read as the reverse complement.
ACACCATCACATGGGTGGCATCGGGGAAACCGAGTCGCCACTGGCCGAGCAGCCAGCGCAGACTCAGCCCGGCGAGCGGCTGCCAGGCGCGCGAGCGGTCCACCCGCATCCGGACCGAGAGTCCGGACGCGGCCTGGCCACGCTTCCTGGCGGCCGCGTCGTCCGGCAGTTGGGCGGCCATACCGCGGACCGCGGCGGCCACCTGCTCGAGGTGGTGCAGCCAGTCGTCGACGCCGAGTCCCCGGGCGGCCTCCATCGCCAGGGCGACCTGCTCCCCCGCCAGCTTCATGATGCGGGCGGCGGCACCCCCGAAGTACAGCGCCCGGCCGACCCGTTCGACCTCCTCGGGGGTCCCCGGTCCCTGACGAGCGGTGGCGAAACCGGCCGCGGACAGCGCCTCCGCCAGCGGGTACGAGGGACGCATCCCGGAAAGGTCCTGGCGCCAGTCCCGGATGTCGTCCAGGAACTGCAGGGCGACGCTGTACGCCCGGACGGACCGGGTCAGCTCCGCCACCGGTCCTGGCTCCGCCGCCAGTTCACCGAGCGCGGCGACGGTGACCGTGGCGAGCGCGGACTTGGCCGTGGCCCAGTGCTCCGCCTTTTCATACGGGAAGTCCGCCAGCGGGCGCCGGCCCGTGACGTAGGCGTGCTGCTCGCCGGCGACCTCGGCGTAGTCGGCCAGGCGGGCCTGCAGCACGTCCCAGAACGGCGAGTAACCGGGGAACAGCCGGGCCAGCGAGCGATATCCCTCGAACTGGTTGGCCATCAGGTCGAGCGGGCTGCCGGTCGACTCGGTTTGGTCGTCGTCCAGGCTGTGGTCGACGGCGAAGATCGCGCTGGCGAACAGCCAGGCGGACACCGACAGCTGGGCCAGGTGCGCCGGGTCCACGGCAGAGAAGGCGCCAGCGAAGAGATAGGGATGGAAGCCGTAGATGTTCGGGCCGTCCAGCGGCAGTGTCCCGTCGGAAGTCTGCGGGAACTCGGTCGGGGTCAGCCGGACGAAAGCCGGCCAGCCGCTCTGCAGTTCCGCCACCCGATCGGTGGTTGCGAATGCCGGATGATCCACGACTTCTCCTCGACGTACGTGTTCTGACGCTGGTACGGGTCGGGGACCCCTGACTGCCCGGAATTCCGGTCCAGCCAGGGGTCCCCAGGACGGGCTCAGAGGCCGCTGGTCCAGGTGGCGCAGTTCACCGGGCCGTACGAGTCGATCTTCGCGTCGATGTCGGTGACGGTGAGGAGCTCGAGCTCGAGGTCGATGATCTCGTCCTGGATGTCAAGGGTGTCCGCAGACATGGCATTTCCTTTCGTTGAGTTGAGCCGATCCGCTGGCAATTCGAACCAACCGAACCGGCTTCCTTGGCAATTGGCCGACGCGCATCCGGGGAGGCGCACCGTCCTGCTCGGATCTACGGGAGGCGCCGTTGACCGGGTTCAGGACCAAGTGCGTTCTCATGAAGTTCTCATGAAGGTGCGTCCGGCGCGGAGAGCTCCGCCGGCGAGTGAACTCCCGGGCGGGTGAGAGCCGTTCATCTGTCTGTTCCCACCGCGCACCGATTTGGAGACTCGATGGAGATGGGCTCGTTGGCACTCCAGGCCGATGCGGCTATGACGGAAAGTCCGGCGGACTGGGTGCGTGATTTGGTCGACCCGGCACTTCGAACGGAGACTGCACGCCTGCATGCCTCGGTACGTCAGGTCGTCGGCTACCACTTCGCCTGGTGGGACGAGCACGGTCGTCCCACAACAGAGCAAGGTGGAAAGCGGATCCGGCCTGCCCTGGCATTCCTTTCGGCGAAAGCCATCGGCGCGCAGGCGAAGGACGCACTACCAGCTGCCGTGGCGGTGGAGCTCGTCCACAACTTCTCCCTGCTGCACGACGATGTGATGGACGGTGACACGCTGCGTCGGCACCGTCCGACCGCCTGGTCGGTGTTCGGCGCGCCCCGGGCGATCCTCGCCGGGGACGCCCTGCTCGGGCTGGCGTGGCAGGTGCTCGCGGAGAGCGGCAGTGTCATGTCGGCGGCGGCGATGAGCGTGATGGGCGAGGACCTGCTGGCACTGACGAACGGTCAGGGGATCGACCTGGAGTTCGAGCGGCGCACCGAGGTCGACCTGGCGGAGTGCCTGGCGATGGCGGCGGGGAAGACCAGCTCGCTGCTCGGCTGCTCCTGCGCCCTGGGGGCGCTGTTCGCCGGTGCGGATTCGGCGCAGGTCGGCCGACTGCGGCAGTTCGGCCACCATCTGGGCATGTCGTTCCAGCTGGTGGACGACCTGCTGGGGCTCTGGGGCCGCCCGGCCACCACGGGCAAACCGGTGCTGGCCGACCTGCGGGCGCGCAAGAAGTCGCTGCCGGTGGTAGCGGCGCTGACCAGCGGCACCCGGGCCGGGGCGGAACTGGCCGAGCTCTATCTGCGACCGGATCCGCTGACCGGCGGTGAGCTGCGGCGCGCCGCACTGCTGGTGGAACTCGCCGGCGGCAAGGCGTGGTGCGAGACGGCGGTCGGCAACGAGGTGCGCCTGGCTCTGGAGTGCCTGGACGCCGCGGGACTGCCGCCGGGCGGACGGACGGACCTGGCGGCGATCGCCGAGAAGCTCGCGCATCGCAACCGCTGAGTCCGCGCGCTTCGCCCCGCACGGCATCGCCGACTGTGATCAGGTGGACGCACGGTGCGACGCCGCCCACCCACCGGCCGGACACGGGACCTGCCCGCCGCAGGAGTCCAAAGTGTCTCGCTGGACGCGTGTGGCACCTACTCGGCAACGTGCAACGCAAGACCGCCGCCAGCTACCCGCCCGCCCGCTGGCATCTGGACGAGGACCGCCGACGGCAGGAGCAGCAGCCGGGCGGCGAGCAGCGCTCGTCGGTGGCCCCGCAGCACGGGGCCGGCAACCGGGCCGCGCTCGCCGAGGCACGGGCCCTGGTTACCGCCGGACGCAGCAGCGTGGTGCGCAGCGCGCTGGTGCGCACGATGGCGGCCGAACCGGCCTTCCGGGAACGCTGGCTGCGGTCGCTGGCCAGGGAACTGCGCGGCCTGCCGCCCGCGCTGTCGCGCACCTGCTCGTAGGTGGCGCCGGTGCGGTGCTACTGGTGTGGATCATGATGCGCGGATACTCGACGGCAGGGGAGTGGGGATGACGCAGCGGCCGGTGTCGTTGGTGTCGGCGTTTCCGGCCGCGTTGGGGGTGGAGGCGGCTGAGTTGGTGGCATTGCTGTCGCCCGCGCGGATTCCGGTCCACGAGGCGTTCGCGGTGGTGGTCGGTGGTGAGGTGCTGGTGATTCCGGGCCGGATGTACGCCGACGAGCCGGAACCCGGCGTGGTGGCGGGGTTGTCGCCGGTGCAGCTGCTGCAGTTGGCATGCCTGTACACGCGGCACCACGACGGCTACGTCCGCCAGCGCCATCTGCGGCAGATCATCGGGCGCACCGAGCCGTGGGTGGTCCCGTTCGTCGTGCAGTTGCTCGGCGAGTACGTGCTGGAGATCCTCAACGACCTCGCACAGGGGCTGCGGGACCTCGGCGTGCCGGGCAGTGAGCTGCGACGTGCGTTCGGGCGGTTCGTCGTGGAGAACCCGGAGTTCTTCGCACGGACCGAGCGACGGGTCGTGAGCTACTACTCCTGCTACCACCGTTGGCACTACGCCGACTTCTCCTCCTACCCGCTGTCCGCACTGCTGGACGCGCTGCGCACGGCGGCGGGGGAGCAGGCCGGCGCACCCTGGCCCGGGCACACGCCACGGGCCCGGTGCGGGCAGGGCCGCCGCCCCTGACGCGGAAACCGGATGGCGTCGGCGATCTGCTTGGCGCTAGCGTCCGGACGTGGACACAGAGAGGGGCACGGGGCCCATGGGCTTCAGGTAATTCCGCCAGGAGACGCCTGGCGGTGCCGCCGAAGGAGCATTCTGTGTCGCGCACCGCTCACCACATCCCCAACACCCACGCACAGGACCGCACCAGGGCCACCTTCACGCCCGGCGTTCCGTGGCGGACCGCAGTGCTCGTTGACCTGCGCTACAGCGCCGCGTGCCTCACAAGAAACCTCCCGGACAGACAGAACCAACCGTCCGCTGGCTGCCCCGACCCAGCCGCAACCACACCCGTCCAACCGGAAAACCGCAGCTCATCGAGCTACAAACCGGTTCACCACCACGCTCTCACACGGCACCGGGCATCTCGCGTGCCTCCAGCACGGGTCGCAGCGCGCGGATCGCGTAAAAATGCCGGGACTTCACGGTGCCGGCCGGTACGCCCAGGACCATGGCGGCCTGGGCCACCGATCGGCCGTTCAGGTGAAGCTCGACCAGAACGTCGCGGTGGTGTGGGTGCAGCTCGGTCAGGGCTTCCTCCATGTCACATGCAGCATCGAGTTCGTCGAACGGATCGTGCACTGCTGACTGCTCCACCGGAGTGTCCACCATGACTTCCTTGGCGCGGGCTGCCTGCATCCGGTAGTGGTCGATAGCGATCCGTCGCGCCACGGTGATCAGCCACGGGCGGCTCAGCTCGGCACCGCGGGAGACAGCATCAGGGTGCTGCCAAGCTCGCAGCAGGGTTTCCTGGAGGATGTCCTCTGCCCGACCTAAGTCACCGTTGGTGGTCCGCGTCAGAAGCTGCGTCAGGTATGGTCCGTGCATTCGGTAGAGTTCGCGCAGCGTGTGCTCGTCGAGGGTAGGTTGCCCGGCCCGGGGGGCCGAACTGGCGTCACCGCCGCAGTCCACCTCGGGCTCGTCGGCGATCAGGGTGTCCGACGCCGCCTCGGCGTCGCCGACCAGGGCCGCCACCGCGTGACCGGTGACCATCCCCGGATCGGTGAGGATCCTGATCGAACGGACGTCGCCCGCGCCGGTACCATTGGCCGACGTGGCCCGGGCGGTGGATCCCGCCGAGATAGCACGTAGCGAACTTGTCATGGGTCTGCCTCGATCCAGGTCAGGAAGGCTGCGACGTCCCGCGAATCCGAGGTCTTCGGTGAGGAGACCGGTTGGCAGGGTGGCGGCAGATGGCTTGCGGGGTGAGGCGCCGTGCGCCCGTGCGGGCTGGACAATTCGGTGATCTCCGGTCCTGCCCGTTCTGCAGGGAGGGGATCGGATGTCCGCTCCCCGAATTGTTGTCGGCAACCGGCAACCGGCAACCGGCAACCGGCAACCGGCAACCGGCAACCGGGGAGCGGGCGTAGCGGGGGCTGCGAGTGCGGGCGGGGTTCCGCCGGCGTGGCGGGTCAGGGGAGCTTGGTGGCCAGGATGTCGGTGGTGCGGATGTCGGGGGAGTCGACAGCGAGCATGGTCGGGGCGATCTGCATCGGGGCGGCGGCGATCTTCCCGTTCAGGTGCGCGGTGCGGCCCTGCTCGTCCTGGAAGGTGTCGAAGACCCCGAACACAGTCGGGCTCTCCTTGAAAGCGAACCAGGTGAGCGTCAGCTCCTCCTCGCGGGGGACCTCGGTGCTCTGTTGTTGGTCTACGCGGTCCTGTACGAGGCCGTCTTCATGACTTTCGGCAGACTCCTCGCCAGACCCATTCATCCAGCTGCACTTTTCGCTCATCCTCTCAGCCGTCGGTGCACTCACGTTCGCCATGCCGACCGCCATGGAGTTCGACTGGGCTGTGATCAGCCATGTCTCTTGGCAGGCATGGGCGCTGATGATCTATACCGGCGTCGCGGTCAACGGTGTGGCTGTCGTTCCCATGTTCGACAGCATGGACGCGATAGGACGCGGTCGATCGGCCACGCCGCCCTCGAAGAAGGAGCAGCCGCCGCAACTGACTTGGCCGCCGCTCTCCAGACCGCGGGCATCCGGTTGCCCTCTCTACGCGGCGACTGCCCAGTTGGCGACCGTGCCCATCCAACTCGGTGGTGCCTCCGCCGTGGTGGTGCGCCAACTGGCAGCACGGATCAGGGAGCGGGCATGACCCGCATGCGCTTCGCGGAGATGAGACTCGGCACCGGTCCGCAGGGAGATCCACCGGCCTACGAGGTGCACTGCACCACCTGTGACGAGTCGTCAGGCGAAGCCGACAACCCAGCCGACCCGCGGGCCAGGTCGAGGGCTCCTTGCAGCAGGGCTTCCACCTGGTCGGCGTACTCGGGCTTGGCCTCGATGCGGGCCAGCAGGCCGATCTTCGACATCATGCGCTCCATCGTCGGATCGTGGTGGCGGCCGGTTCTTCGGCCGCCACCACGAAGCTACGGGGGGACCCGAGCCCGACTAAGTGGCGGAAGCGAAATATCTGATGCCGTTCCCGCCACGTGCCAAGGTGCAGTCGCAGTCGACATGTCTTCGATTCGATTCTGAGCTCACGTCTGTCCCCATCGAAGATGTCCCGCACTGCGTCAACTCGGGTGCAGCGAGAGCGCAACCAGCCGGCAACCGGGGATCGCGCCGCTGTTCGCGGCGCGATCGCCCGTCGAGTTCGCCGGCAGGGGGGCCGCCGCCGTGTGTCCAGCCCGTATGTCCTCGTAGTTCGGAGTCTTCGACGGGCGCTCGCTCCGCCGGCGACTGGCCCGGCGGTGGCCACGCGCGGTGGCTGCGATGGCGGTCTGTGGCCGCCTGGGGTGAGGTGGCGTCAGGAGTGCGGTTGGGCGGCGGCGGTTGGCCCCCGCCGCCCCAACGAGGTGTCAGCCGGTGGCGGGTGTCCTGGACGGCTTCGTCGAGCAGGTGGCCGCCACCGGTGTGGCGTGCTGCTTGGTGTAGTGGGACCAGCAGGCGTGCTGCCGCACTGGTGGCGACCTGGGCCGTCGTCGAGGCCGGTGGGGCGCCGGCTCGGCGTCGCGCGGTGGCTGGTGTGTGGTGGCAGCTCCGGGGGCCGTGGTTGCCGCCTGGCGCTCGGGTCAGCCGGTCCGTTCCTTGAGCATCTCGTCGTAG
>NZ_JBGCBY010000056.1:0-17106 GCF_041262165.1 Streptacidiphilus sp. MAP12-16 | reverse complement strand
ACTGCAGGGGGGACCCTGTGGGAGAGTAGGACGCCGCCGAACAACCATTGACAGTAAGCCCCCTGACCACCGGTCAGGGGGCTTAACTGCGTTCCGCCTCGGTCGCGGGCTGCGTCGGTGCGGGCGCAGGCGGAGTGGCGTGGGGAAGGAGGACGTAGGCGGCAAGGCCGGCGACAAGCCCCCAGAATGGGGAGCCGATGCCGAACACGGAGACGCCCGATGCGGTGACGACGAAGGCGATGACGGCCGACTCGCGTCCGGCTTCCCGGGTGAGGGCCGCGGCGAGGGCGGAGCCAAGGGTGCCGAGCAGGGCCAGGCCGGCGACCGCCTCGACGAGGAGCGGGGGAGCCGTGGCAAGCAGCGCTGCAGATAGCCCGGCGGTGAGGCCGAAGAAAATGTAGACCGCCCCTGCAGTGACTGAGGCGATCCAGCGGCGTCCGCGCTCCGGGTGGGCATCGGGGCCGGCCGAGAGGGCGGCGGTGATTGCGGCCAGATTGACCATGTAGGCGCCGCCGGGGGCGGCGAGTGCGGTGGTGAGTCCAGTGCTGAGGAGCACGGCCCGGGTGGGCGGCCGGTAGCCGAAGTGGGTGAGTACGGCGATGCCGGGGACGTTCTGTGCGGCCATCGTGATCACGTAGAGCGGGATCGCGATACCGGCGAGGGAGCCCAGGGTGAGGGCCGGGGTCGTGAGGGTCACGCTGGGCAGCAGCCCCGTGGCGGAGCCCGCTGAGCCGGAGTGGCGCAGGAGAAGCAGGCAGACGGTCATGGCCAGGGCGCCAGGGGTGGCCCAGCGCCGGGCGAAGCGGGTGAGCAGGAGCCAGACGGCGATCACGGGCAGGGCCAGGGTGGGGAGTTGGACGGCCGCTCGGACCGGGGCGAGGCAGAGGGGGAGCAGCACGCCGGCGAGGAGCGCGGTGGCGAGGGGCGCGGGGATCGTGACGACCCAGCGGCCGAGCCGTGACCAGAGGCCAGTCAGGCTGATCAGCAGCCCGCTGATCATGAACGCGCCGATGGCGCTGCGGTAGCCGCCGCTCTGGTGTCCGGCGCTGAGGAGCAGCGCGGCACCGGGGGTGGACCAGGCGATGCTGATGGGCTGGCGGTAGCGCAGTCCCAGCCCGATCGCGAGTCCGCCCATGGCGAGGCAGAGCAGCAGCAGGCCGGAAACGGCCTGGTGCTGGTCGGCGCCGACGGCGCGAAGGCCGGCGAGGACGAGGACGAAGGAGCTGGCGAAGCCGACGACGGCAGTGACCAGTCCTGCAGTGAGGGGTTGCCCCAGGCCGCGGTGAGGCGCGCCAGGCGCCTGCCGGACTGGGGCCTCGGTGCTGGGGTCTCTGGTTGCCATGCTGTCCCTTGCCGCCGGGTGCCGTCGTATGGTGCCGGCCTATCGTTCCGTTTATGGAACGATAGGCCAAGGGGAATACTTGACGCCATGGATCAGGCATGGACGAGCAGCGCCGCCGCCGAGACGGGTCGGCGGATCCGCCGGCTGAGGGGCGAAAGAGGGCTCAGTCTCTCGGAGTTGGCGCGCCGTGCCGCCATCGGCAAGGCCACCCTCTCCGGGTTGGAGACGGGCACCCGCAATCCGACGGCGGAAACGCTCTACGCCATCGCCGGCCAGTTGGGCGTGCCACTGGCGACGCTGCTTTCGGCTCCGCGTGACGGCCGAAACGCCGTGCCGGTGGTGCACGGGGAGGCCGTTTCGGCCACGCTGCTCGAGGTGTTCGAGGACGGCGGCGTGAGCACGGAGCTCTACCGGCTGAGCATCCGTCCCGGTCCGGTGCAGACCTCACCGGCGCACGCGGCGGGGGTGGTCGAGTACCTGACGGTGTTCACCGGAACGGCGCAGGTGGGTCCGGTGGATGCGCCGCTGGTCGTGAGGGCCGGAGAGCACGCCTCCTGGGTCTCGGACGGCCGGCACACCTACGCGGCGCTGGGCGAGACCACGGTCGAGGCCGGCCTGCTTATCAGACATCCCCTGGCGAACAGCCTGCCGAAAACCCCGCGCGGCTGATCACTGGCCGTCCCGCGACCCCGCGCTGCGGACTGTCGGTGCAGGCGGTTACGGTGTGGCCTACACGGGGAGAGGGCGGTGACCATGCAGAACCTCACGCTGTCCTGGCAGTCGGCAGGGGTCGTCGGCGCGACGGCGTTCGCCGCGTCCGTCCTGGTCCGCCGAAGCGGGCGGCCCGCGGCCGCGCTGGTCCTGCGTGAGACCGCGACGGTACTGGGGCTCTTCGCCGTGTGGCAGTTCGCCGGACAGTTGTCGGTGATGGGCACCGACGGCGCGATGGCGCGTGGTCAGTGGCTCTGGGACATGGAGCGAAGACTCGGGCTGCCCAACGAGTACTCCATGCAGCAGTGGGTGCTCCCGCACCCTCTGCTGGTGCAGGGGGCCAACTACTACTACGCCGTCATGCACTTCGGCGCCATGACGACGCTGCTGGCGTGGGTGTTCCTCAGGCACCGGCACGCGTATCCGTGGGTGCGGACGACCCTCGTCCTGGTCACCGCCGCCTCGCTGATCGTCCAGCTGATACCGGTCGCGCCGCCTCGCCTGCTTGCCGGAACCGGCCTGGTGGACACGGGGGTTCAGTACGGACAGTCGGTGTACGGGGAGACGATCGGTGGGCTGCAGGCCGATTCGTACTCCGCGATGCCGTCGGTGCATGTGGCCTGGTGTGTGCTGGTCGCGGTCGCGGTGATCCGGACCAGCCCCAGCCGTTGGCGCTGGCTGGTCCTCGTGCATCCGGTGCTGACCGTCGCCGTCGTGCTGTTGACCGCGAACCACTTCTGGCTGGACGGGGTCGCAGCCGTCGCCCTGCTGCTGCTGTCGTACCTGGCCCAGTGGGTGTTCGCGCGGGTGCTCGTGCGCCGGCGGCTGCGGCGGGCGGCGGAGCCCGCGGCCGTCACGGACGAGACCGAGCCGATATCCGTGCAGGTGTAGCCGAGGGCGGTCCGGACAGCCGGATGGGTCGGGCATCCCCCCACGGGACGCCCGACCCATCACCCACGTGCTGCCCGCAACCTGCGGTCAGCGGACCGGGAGCCCGACTCGGCCCCAGGAACCCCCGGCCAGTGCTGAGGTGGCGCTGTACCAGGCCAGTACTCCGGCGGCCGCCGCCACCCAGCCCGCGACCTTGCCGAGGGTGTCGTTACCGGCCAGGGTGCCGACCGCCAGCAGCACCAGGGCGATGGTGAACAGGGCGTACACCCCGCGCACCAGGGTGCCGCCGAGCCAGTGGGCGGCGGTGAGGCTGAGGGCCAGCAGCGCCCAGAGGATGAGGAAGAGACCGGCGGCGTCCTTCCCAGAAGGGGCTGCCTGGGCCCAGGCGACCCAGAAGGCTCCGAGGCCCGCGAAGGCGGTTCCGGTGGCGGCGCTGCCGCCGCGGAACTCCAGCAGTCCGGCGATGAACAGGGTGAGACCGCCCACGAAGAGCGCCAGGGACCCCGCGTCCTTGACGCCCGCGCCGCTCAGGACGCCGGTGCCGAGGAGGCCGAAGGCGAGGAGGGTGAGTCCGAGGGCGAGGTAGCCGAGCGGGCCGGCTGCGGATCCCAGGGGTATCGGAGAGGTGGTGCGGGCATGCTGTGCCACCGCGGCTTCGTTGCTCACGGGGGCTCCTTTCACTGGTGCTGCTGTGGGGTGCTGACGATCGTCGGCAGCGACGTTGAGTGCTGCCCCCGTGCGCGTTCGGGCGCCGTTGCCCGGGCGAACGATGAGGCGAAGGGAGGTCGACCGCGTTTTCCTGCCACCTGATCCGTACCCGACAGTGACGGCGTGTCAACCTTCCGTAATCATAGATTTATCGACCACTTGCGAAAGCGGCGGGACAGGGGCCGATCGCCGAGGTAGTTCAGCCGAGATACCGCAGAGCGGGCGTTCAGCTGCCCGAGGGCCCGCGCTGTGCCGGGACGCGCAGGGCGAGGATCGCCATGTCGTCGGAGGCGGGTTCCGGCGCGAAGCGCTCGACCGCGCGCAGTACCCGGGCGGCCACCGCGCCTGCGGTGAGCCCGGTACAGCCCGCGAGGACGTCTGCCAGGCCGTCGTCGCCCAGCATCCGCGACCCCTCCCGACGCTCGGTGATGCCGTCGGTGACGCACAGCAGGACGTCGCCCGGATCCAGGACGAAGAGCTCCTCGGTGAGTTCCAGGTCCTCGATCACGCCGAGCAGAGGCTGTGGCTCGGCAGCCGGCGTGACCGTGCCGTCGGGGCTGAGGCGGAGCGGCAGCGGATGTCCCGCGCAGACCGAGCGCAGCTCCACCGTTCCGTCCTGACGTGGCGTCATCTCGCCGTAGAGCAGGGTGAGGAAGCGGCTGCGCGCACCCTCGTCGAGGATCGCGGCGTTGAGCCGCTTGAGCACCTCGGGCGCCGACAGACCCTCGCGGGCGAGCAACCGCAGCGAGTGCCGGGCGAGGCCGGTGACGGAGGCCGCCTCGGGGCCGGTGCCGCAGACGTCGCCGATGGCGAAGCCGTACGTCCCCTCGCGGATGGTGAAAACGTCGTAGAAGTCGCCGCCGACCTCGTTTCCCTCGCCCGCCGCGCGGTAGATCACCTCGACCTCGACGCCGGGGATCTTGGGGAGGTCCGGCGGCAGCAGGCTGCGCTGCAGGGCGCGGCTGATGGCAGTGCGCTCCGAGTACAGCCGGGCGTTGTCGAGGGCCAGAGCCGCACGGCGGGAGAGGTCCTCGGCGAGTTCCAGGATCTCGCGGCGGAACTTCTCGTCGGCGGCCTTCCCGAGGGTCAGCATCCCGATCACGCGGTTGCGGGCGACGAGCGGCAGCACCACGGTCTCGCCGCCGACGGTGACGGCGGTGGCCAGTGCGGTCGCCGGACCCGAACCGGGGGTCGGGCGGGTCGTTCCCTGCCGGCCGAGACTGCGCAGGGAGACGCGCATGGCGGCCTCGTGGGCGGCTGCGGCGGGGGCACGCCAATTGCGCGCGCCCGGCAGGTTGAGCGGTTCCGGCGGTGGGATCTGCGCTAGCAGGTCGCGGAGCCCGTCGATCTGGTCCTCGTCCTCGTGCAGGACGAAGGCCAGCTCGGGCGCGGACTGGTCGGAGATGGTGTAGACGGCGCACCAGGCGGCGAGCGTGGGGACGGTCATCTGCGCCATCAGCGCGAGGGTTTGGTCCCGTTCCAGCGTCCCCGCGAGCAGGTCCGACGCCTCGACCAGGAAGGACAGCGAGCCTCTGCGCAGCCGCTCCAGCTCGGTGAGCCGCGCGCTCTCCACTGCCAGGGCGATCCGGTCGGCGGCGAACTGCAGCCTGAGCGCGTCCTCGTTGCGATACTGGCCGGCCGCCTGCGCCGCGACGCCCAGCGATCCGGTGAGCCGTCCCTCGACCTTGAGCGGCACGGTCACCACGGAGCGCAGGCCGGTGCCGGAGAGCAGGGGCATCGCGCCGGGCTGCCCGGTGAGGTCGTCGTGGACGGCGGGCAGCCGGGCGGAGCCGTAGCGGCCGGTGCCCGCCTCGACCGGGACCCGGGCGAAGCGCTGGCGTCCCGAGGGCAGCCCGCAGCTGGCCCGTACTTCGAGCTCGGTCTCGTCGTCGGTGGCCAGCAGCAGGTACGCGGCGTCACCGTCGAGCATGTCGCGGGCGCGTTCGACGGTGCGTTGCAGCAGCCCGTCGAGGTCGTCGGGGGCCGGTGAGCCGATGAAGGCGTCGAACGACTGGGGTCCGCCGTGGCCGCCGGGGCCCTGGCCGTCCAGGTGGCCGCCGACCCCCGTGCCGTCGGCGGGCTGGCCCCGGAAGGGGGACTGCAGGACGGCGCGTTCCTGGTCGCGAACCAGCAGGCAGACGGTCGAGGCCACGCCCCCGCTGTCGCGCACGCGCAAGTGGGCCCCGTAGACAGGCATGGTCCTGCCGTCGCCGCAGCGCAGCCCGTAGCTGCCCTCCCAGCGGGACAGCCGCAGGGCCTCGTCCAGGCCCAGGCCCGTGCCGGGCGTCTGCGGCCAGGCGGCGTAGCAGCTCAGCGGCTTGCCGACGGTCTGCGTGGCAGCCAGCTGGAACAGAGCCTCGGCGTCCCGGTTCCAGGCCGTGACCACGCCGTCGGCGTCGACCTGGAGGACGGCGACTCGGACGGTGGACTCGGCGGGGGGCAGCAGGCTGTCGGGGGTGACCGGGCCGGCGAAGCGGGTTCCGGCCGCCCGTGCCGGGAGGTCGAGCTGGAACCAGACGCATTTGTGGGTCGGTACGTAGTCGACGCCCCAGCGTGAGGCGAGCGCCGCGCACAGCAGCAACCCGCGGCCGCCCTCCCGTTCGAGATCCGCTCGGCCGGTCTCATAGGAACGGCCGTCCCGGGGGCTGCCGATCGTGGTACTGATCACGTCGGTCCGGCCGGCTCGTTCCGCCCCGACTTCCGCCTGCGCGTAGTACGCGCCGTCGTAGACCGGGACGGTGCGCTTGGGATAGCGGTCGGCGACCTCGATCCGTACCGAGTTCTCCTCGCGCAGGCAGAGCACCTCGGCGGCGGTGCCCGCGTGGACCACGGCGTTGGTGACCAACTCGCTGGCCAGCACCACCGCGTCGTCCACAACCTCGGAAAACCCCCAGCCCTGCAGGGTGTCGCGGACGAAGGCTCGTGCGGACGCCACGGAGCGGCCGACCGGCTCGAACGTGGCGGTTGCCCGCGCGGTGACCACGAGGTGACTCCTCTGTTCCTGTGCTGGGGACAACGGTCCTACGGCCGTCAGGTTACTTTCCAGGCGCACGTCGCCGTGCCCGATCGGCAAGCCGATACCCTGCGCCACCCCTCGCGCAACCCCCGATGGTCGCTAGATTGTGGAGCACAGGACAGGCGTCGCCGCGCGCGCACCCCGGAGCAACGTACCGGGCATTCGCGCGGGGCGGCGCGGGTCGGGAACTCTGGAGGGACCCCGGTGGATTCAGGCAGGGCGACAGCAACGGCAGCAGCCCGTAGCGGCAGGGGCCGCCGAAACCGGGGTGCGGACGCGGCGGACCTGCGGAAGCTGCTGTCCGCGCTGACCGCCATGCGCGACGGCAACTTCCGCCGGCGGATGACCGTCCCCGGTGACTCGGTGATGGCTGAGGTCGCTGCCGTCTTCAACGAGATCGCTGAGCGCAACCAGCACCTCACCGGTGAGTTGGCCCGGGTCAGACGGGCCGTCGGGCGCGAGGGCCGGTTGTCGGAGCGGCTGGAGATCGGTGCGGGCGAGGGCGCCTGGGGAGCGGCGGTCGACAACTGCAACGCCCTGATCGACGACCTGGCCCGGCCGATGGCCGAGGTCGGCCGGGTGCTCGGCTCGATCGCCGAGGGTGACCTGGACCAGCGGATGGAGCTGCGCGCGCTCGGCCCCGACGGCGGCACACATCCGCTGCGCGGGGAGTTCCTCAAGGTGGGCCGCACGGTGAACGGCCTGGTCGCGTCGCTCTCGGAGTTCACCGACGAGGTCACCCGGGTCGCCATCGAGGTCGGCACCGAGGGCAAGCTGGGCGGCCAGGCGCGGGTGCGCGGGGTGTCCGGCAGCTGGAAGGACCTCACCGACTCCGTCAACATGATGGCGAGTCGGCTGACCGCTCAGGTCCGCGACATCGCGCTGGTGACCACGGCCGTGGCCAAGGGTGATCTGAGCAACAAGGTCACCGTCCATGTCGCGGGCGAGATGCTGGAGTTGAAGAACACCGTCAACACGATGGTGGACCAGCTCTCCGGTTTCGCCTCCGAGGTGACCCGGGTCGCCCGCGAGGTCGGCACAGAGGGGCGCCTGGGCGGCCAGGCGACCGTTCCCGGCGTCGCCGGGACCTGGAAGGACCTGACCGACAACGTCAACCTGATGGCGACCAACCTCACCGTCCAGGTGCGCAACATCGCCCAGGTGACGACGGCGGTGGCGCGGGGCGACCTGTCGCAGACCATCGAGGTCGACGCCCGCGGCGAGATCCTGGAGCTGAAGAACACCATCAACACCATGGTCGACCAGCTCTCCGGCTTCGCCGAGCAGGTCACCAGGGTCGCCCGCGAGGTCGGCACGGACGGCATCCTGGGCGGCCAGGCCATGGTGCCCGGCGCGGCGGGGGTGTGGCGGGACCTGACCGACAACGTCAACTTCATGGCCGGGAACCTGACCGGCCAGGTCCGCAACATCGCGCAGGTCGCGATGGCGGTGGCGCGCGGCGACCTGTCGCAGAAGATCACGGTGGACGCCCGCGGCGAGATCCTGGGTCTCAAGACCACGTTGAACACCATGGTCGACCAGCTGTCCGCGTTCGCGGACGAGGTCACCCGCGTCGCCCGCGAGGTCGGCACCGAGGGCACCCTGGGCGGCCAGGCCGAGGTGCCGGGAGTCTCGGGCACCTGGAAGGACCTGACCGACAACGTCAACTTCATGGCCAACAACCTGACCGGGCAGGTCCGCAACATCGCCGAGGTCACCACGGCCGTGGCACGCGGCGACCTGTCAAAGAAGATCACGGTCTCGGCCCGGGGCGAGATCCTGGAACTGGTCACCACCGTCAACACCATGGTGGACCAGCTGTCCGTGTTCGCCGACGAGGTGACCCGCGTCGCGCGCGAGGTCGGCACCGAGGGCATCCTCGGCGGCCAGGCCCGGGTCAAGGGGGTCTCCGGGATCTGGCGCGACCTGGCCGAGAACGTCAACTTCATGGCCAGCAACCTGACTTTCCAGGTACGCAACATCGCCCAGGTCGCCACGGCCGTCGCCGGCGGCGACCTCTCCAAGAAGATCACCATCGAGGCCCAGGGCGAGGTCGCTGCCCTCGCCGACACCCTCAACACGATGGTCGACCAGCTGTCGGCGTTTGCGGACGAGGTCACCCGGGTCGCCCGCGAGGTCGGCACCGACGGGACACTGGGCGGCCAGGCCCGGGTGGCCGGCGTGGCCGGAATCTGGAAGGACCTGACCGACAACGTCAACCAGATGGCCAACAACCTCACCGGGCAGGTCCGCAACATCGCCCAGGTGACGACGGCCGTCGCCAAGGGCGACCTGTCCAAGAAGATCGACGTGGACGCCCGCGGCGAGATCCTGGAGCTCAAGACCACCATCAACACGATGGTCGACCAGCTGTCGGCGTTCGCCGACGAGGTCACCCGGGTCGCCCGCGAGGTGGGCACGGACGGCCGCCTCGGCGGCCAGGCCCGCGTGCCCGGAGTCGCCGGAACCTGGCAGGACCTCACCGAGTCCGTCAACGAGCTGGCCGGCAACCTGACCCGGCAGGTGCGCGCCATCGCCCAGGTCGCCACCGCAGTGACCAGGGGCGACCTGTCGCTGCGGATCGACGTGGACGCGTCCGGAGAGCTCGACGAGCTCAAGGACAACATCAACCAGATGATCGCCAACCTGCGCGAGACCACCCGTACCAACCAGGAGCAGGACTGGCTGAAGACCAACCTGGCCCGGATCTCCGGTCTGATGCAGGGCCGCCGCGACCTGGAGGCGGTCGCCTCCCTGATCATGAGCGAGCTCACCCCGGTCGTCTCCGCCCAGCACGGCGCGTTCTTCCTGGCCCAGCCCGCGAGCCGTCCGCCGGACCTGGTCCCGGACGAGGAGGACGACAGCGACCTGATCCTGCGGCTCATCGGCTCCTACGGCTACCAGCGCCGCGCCATGCCGACGACTTTCCGACCCGGCGAGTCCCTGATCGGGCAGGCGGCGGTGGAGAAGAGGCCGATCCTGCTCAAGTCCGCGCCCCCCGGCTACCTCAAGATCGCCTCGGGCCTGGGCGAGGCCGCGCCGGTGAACATCATCGTCATGCCGGTGCTGTTCGAAGGCAGGCTGCTCGGGGTCATCGAGCTGGCCTCGTTCAACAACTTCAACAAGGTCAGCCTGGACTTCCTCGACCAGATCGCCGAGATGATCGGCGTCACCGTCAACACCATCTCGGTCAATACCAAGACCGAGGGACTGCTGCTGGAGTCGCAGCGGCTCACCGCCGAACTCTCGATGCGCTCGGCCGAGTTGGAGGCCAGGCAAGAGGAGCTCCAGCGCTCCAACGCCGAGTTGGAGGAGAAGGCGGAGCTGCTGGCCACCCAGAACCGCGACATCGAGATCAAGAACTCCGAGATCGAGGAGGCGCGCCAGGTACTCGAGGAGCGTGCGGAACAGCTCGCGCTCTCCTCGCGCTACAAGTCGGAGTTCCTCGCCAACATGTCGCACGAGCTGCGCACGCCGCTCAACTCGCTGCTGATCCTGGCCAAGCTGCTCACCGACAACGCCGAGGGCAACCTCTCTCCCAAGCAGGTCGAGTTCGCCGAGACCATCCACGGCGCGGGCTCCGACCTGCTCCAGCTGATCAACGACATCCTGGACCTCTCCAAGGTCGAGGCTGGCAAGATGGACGTCCGCCCGGCCCGGATCGCGCTGGTCCAGCTCGTCGACTACGTCGAGGCGACGTTCCGCCCGCTCACCGCGGACAAGGGCCTGGACTTCGCGGTGCAGGTCTCGCCGGAGCTGCCGGTGACCCTGCACACGGACGAGCAGCGGCTCCAGCAGGTGTTGCGCAACCTGCTGTCCAATGCCGTGAAGTTCACCGACTCCGGGGCCGTCGAGCTGCTGATCCAGCCCGCCGGGGGCGGTCACGCCCAGCACCCGGTTCCGCAGCACATCCAGGAGCAGTTGCTGGAGACCGGCGCGATCGGCGACCCGGACGATCAGCTGATCGCGTTCTCGGTCACGGACACGGGCATCGGCATCCCGCAGAACAAGCTCCGGGAGATCTTCGAGGCGTTCAAGCAGGCCGACGGCACCACCAGCCGCAAGTACGGCGGCACCGGCCTCGGGCTCTCCATCAGCAGGGAGATCGCCCGCCTGCTGGGCGGTGAGATCCACTCGGAGAGCGAGTTGGAGCGCGGCAGCACCTTCACGCTCTACCTGCCGCTCGACTCCGGTCAGGACGGTGCGGGCGCGGCCGACGCGGGTCTGACGGACACCTGGGGCCGCATCGTGGCGGCGGGGGGCAGCCCGGCCCAGCAGTGGGCCGACGAGGTGCGGGAGGCAGCACAGGAACGCCGGCGCGAGGCGGCGGCCCTGGCGGCGCTGCCCCGTCCGACGCCGGCTCAACCGCCGACCGGGGCCCGCCAGAACGGCCGGGCCCGCTGGTCCGAGTCCCCGCGCGACCAGGCCGACCCGCAGCCGCTGCCGGACCAGCCCAACGGGTCGGGCGCGGCGGGAGTGACTGCCCCGGTCGACGGCTTCGCCCCGGCGGGACCGTTCGGCGGCTACTTCGACGGCGAGAAGGTCCTCATCGTCGACGACGACATCCGCAATGTGTTCGCCCTCACCAGCGTGCTGGAGCAGTACGGCCTGACCGTGCTGTACGCGGAGAACGGGCGCGAGGGGATTGAGGTGCTCGAACAGCACGAGGACGTGGCGCTGGTCCTGATGGACATCATGATGCCGGAGATGGACGGCTACACCACGACCGAGGCCATCCGTCGGATGCCGCAGTTCACCGGGCTGCCGATCATCGCGCTGACCGCGAAGGCGATGAAGGGCGACAAGGAGAAGAGCCTGGCGGCGGGCGCCTCCGACCATGTGACCAAGCCGGTCGACACGGACCACCTGCTCGCCGTGATGGAGCACTGGCTGCGCGCCCGCGGGCGGTGAGCGGCGGCGGTGGGGAGCGGCGGCGCGACGAGTCGCGGTGACGGACGGGCGTGACGGACGGCTGTGACGCCCGCAGACTCCCGGCCTGGACATCCGTCCAGTTCCGGGCGGTCTTCGGACCTATCTGTCTGCGGAGCCCGGCCGCATGCGTCGCCCGGCCCCGGGGACGTGTCATCCGACCTGTGATCGGGCAGGTGTCTGGAACCCGCGGTCCTGGTGCGTCCCCGCCGTCCTGTCCCCCGATCCCGCCGGACCTGTACCCACTCGTAGGGGTGGTGGCCGTTTCGGAACGGAACCGGATAGGGTCACTCGGCGTTGCTACCGGTATCGACTGGGTCACCAGGGTGCCGAGTTCCGGACGCGGATTGACGGTGGCGTGGGTGGCGGGCAGTGAGGTGCGGCTAGCATGACCGTGACGAGCACGACCGGGATCAGCAGGACAGACAGCGGTGGGACCACCACAGGCGGCACGGGCGGAACCGTGCCCGGAGCGGGCGGCGCGCGAGTGCCGTCCTACGGGACGTCAACCGGAGCGGTTCCGGGGCGAGGAGGGCAGGCCATGGTGCAGAAGGCCAAGATCCTCCTGGTCGACGACCGGCCGGAGAACCTGCTCGCGCTAGAGGCCATTCTCTCCGCGCTGGACCAGACCCTGGTGCGTGCGTCGTCCGGCGAGGAAGCACTGAAGGCTCTGCTCACCGACGACTTCGCGGTGATCCTGCTCGACGTCCAGATGCCCGGTATGGACGGGTTCGAGACCGCGGCGCACATCAAGCGGCGCGAGCGGACCCGGGACATTCCCATCATCTTCCTGACCGCGATCAACCACGGTCCGCACCACACCTTCCGCGGCTATGCCGCAGGGGCGGTCGACTACATCTCCAAGCCGTTTGACCCCTGGGTGCTGCGGGCCAAGGTCTCCGTCTTCGTCGAGCTGTACATGAAGAACTGTCAGCTCAAGGAGCAGGCGGCGTTGCTGCGGCTGCAACTCGACTCGGGCGCGGCCGGCGGGAACGGCAACGGCAACGCCATCGGCGAGTCCGCACGGCGCGGCGGTCCGGCCGGCGGTCTGCTCGCGGAGCTCTCGGCCCGGCTCGCCGCGGTCGAGGAGCAGGCCGAGGCCCTGACCAAGCAGTTGGACGGATCGGCGGACGCCAGTGCCGTGGCCACGGCCACGCATCTGGAGCGCAAGCTCTCCGGCCTGCGCCGAGCGCTGGACGCGCTGGAGCCCGGTACCGGCAGCCCGGCCGCGGCCGCGGGGAACTGACGGCGTGAACGGCGTGAACGGCGTGAACTGACGGCGTGAACTGATGCCGCGAACTGACGCGGCGTTCGCTCGGTGGTCCGGCCTGTCCGACACGACCGGAGCAACCGGACGCGGCACATGTTGTGCCTGAGCCACCACCGGTAACCTGAGCCGCATGGCCACACGCATGTCCGGAAGCGGTTCGCGTACCCGAGGTGCGGGGACGGCGAAGAAAGCTGCCGCCGGACAGGCGAAGAAGGCGGCCCCGGTGAAGAAGGCCGCGGCTGCCAAGCCCGCCGCGAAGAGGACCGCGCCGGCGAAGAAGGCGGCCACTGCGGCGAAGCCCCCGGCCCCGCCGAAGCCGATGGCCTACCGTGCGGTGCGCGGCAGTTGGCTCGGCCTCGCGCACGGCGTCGGGGCGATGGCACGCGGCGTCGGTGACGGCGCCAAGGGGCTGAACCCCGCGCATCGCAAGGACGGCCTGGCACTGCTGCTGATCGCCCTGGCGCTCCTGGTCGCCACCGGTTCCTGGTCGGACCCGCAGGGCTGGCTCGGCGTCGCCGTCACCAATGTGGTCAAAGGCGCGTTCGGCCGCCTGACCATGGTCGTGCCGATAGTCCTGGGCGGCATCGCCGTCCGTCTGATGCGCCATCCGGAGCGGCCGGAGGCCAACGGACGGATCGTCATCGGTCTCGGCGCGCTCACCTTCGGCATCCTCGGACTGGTGCACATCGGCTGCGGAGCGCCCGGACTGCACGCCGGCGCGAGCCGTATCCGGGGAGCGGGCGGTCTGATCGGCCTGGCCGCATCCCGACCGCTGATGGCGGCGGCCGGACCGGCGTTGGCGGTGCCGCTGCTGCTTCTGGTCACCTTCTTCGGGCTGCTGGTCGTCACCGCGACACCGGTCAACCAGATCCCCCAGCGGCTGCGCCTGCTCGGCGAACGGCTGTCCCTGGTCGAGCCCCAGCTCCCCGACCACGGGCAGGGACCGGGTAACGACGGATTCGAGGACAGCGACCTCGACGGACTCGGTTTCGTGACCGAGTTCGAGGGCGAGCCCGGCACTCCCGCCGAGCGTGCCGCCCTGCTGGCCAAGCGCGAGCAGTTGGAGCAGCAGGGCGCGCCGGCACCGCGCCGTCGCCGTCCCCGACGCCGCCAGGGTGCTTCCGCCGACCAGACCGGCGCCCCCGGCGGCCTGGACGCCATCGACGTCGCCGCAGCGGCGGCCGCGGCCCTCGACGGCGCGGTGCTGCACGGAGTCCAGCCGTCCGCCACGCTCGCCGACGTGCTGAACCGGGTCAGGGACCGGACGCCGCCGAGCGACGCGCCGGCCGCGCCGTACGAGGACCCGGGTGTACCGCCCGCCCGCCGTGAGGAGTCCGTCGAGTCGGACTCCGTCTCGTTCGCCAAGGAGGCAGCGGGCGCAGCGGGCGAGGCGGACGCAGCCCCGGTGGACGGTGCCGAGGTGGACGCTGCGCCGACGGCCGCCGAAGGCATCCCGCCACTGCGGTCCGAGCAGCTGCGCCTGCCCGCGGACAGCACCTACCAGCTTCCCCCGCCCGACCTGCTCACCCGGGGTGGCCCCGGCAAGGCCCGCAGCAAGGCCAACGACGACGTCGTGGCCGCGCTCACCAACGTCTTCGCCGAGTTCAAGGTCGACGCGGCCGTCACCGGTTTCACCCGCGGCCCCACGGTGACGCGCTACGAGGTCGAGCTCGGACTGGCCGTCAAGGTCGAACGGATCACGGCCCTCGCCCGCAATATCGCGTACGCCGTGGCCAGCCCCGACGTCCGGATCATCAGCCCGATCCCGGGGAAGTCCGCCGTCGGCATCGAGATCCCCAACACCGACCGGGAGATGGTCAACCTCGGCGACCTGCTGCGCTCGCCGATCGCCACCAACGACTCCCACCCGATGATCGTCGGCATGGGCAAGGACGTGGAGGGCCAGACCAGCGTCGCCAACCTGGCGAAGATGCCGCACATCCTGGTGGCCGGGGCCACCGGCGCGGGCAAGTCCTCCTGCATCAACTGCCTGATCACCTCCATCCTGATGCGGGCCACGCCCGATGAGGTCCGGCTGGTCCTGGTCGACCCCAAGCGGGTCGAGCTGACGGCGTACGAAGGTGTCCCGCACCTGATCACGCCGATCATCACCAACCCCAAGAAGGCCGCGGAGGCCCTGCAGTGGGTGGTCCGCGAGATGGACCTGCGCTACGACGACCTGGCAGCCTTCGGCTTCCGCCACGTCGACGACTTCAACCGCGCGGTCCGGTCCGGCAAGGCGCAGCCGCCGCTCGGCAGCGAGCGCGTCCTGGAGCCGTATCCGTATTTGCTGGTCATCGTGGACGAGCTGGCCGACCTGATGATGGTCGCCCCGCGCGACGTCGAGGACTCCATCGTCCGGATCACGCAGCTGGCCCGTGCCGCGGGAATCCACCTGGTGCTCGCCACGCAACGGCCCAGCGTGGACGTCGTCACCGGTCTGATCAAGGCGAACGTCCCGTCCAGACTCGCCTTCGCCACCTCCTCGCTGGCCGACAGCCGGGTGATTCTGGACCAACCCGGCGCCGAGAAGCTGATCGGCAAGGGCGACGCGCTGTTCCTGCCGATGGGCGCGGGCAAGCCGGTCCGGATGCAGGGCGCGTTCGTGACGGAGGAGGAGATCGCGGCCGTCGTGGACCACTGCAAGGCCCAGGCGCGGACCGAGTACCGCGCCGACGTCTCCGTGGGCAGCGGCCCCCGGAAGGAGATCGACGAGGAGATCGGCGACGACATGGACCTGCTGGTCCAGGCCGCGGAGCTGGTCGTCTCCACCCAGTTCGGGTCCACCTCGATGCTGCAGCGCAAGCTCCGGGTCGGCTTCGCCAAGGCGGGGCGGCTGATGGACCTGATGGAGTCGCGCGGCATCGTCGGACCCAGCGAGGGCTCCAAGGCGCGTGACGTACTGATCCAGCCGGACGAGCTGGACGCGGTGCTGCTCACCCTCCGGGGGCAGTGATCGGGAGCCGCGCCGTAGCCCGCCGACCTGACAAACCGTCACCACTGCTCGGGCGTGGCCGTACGACTTCCGGACGATCGGGTGCACATTCGGGCGTATCCGGGTTGATGGCCCCTCGGGGTCGCCCCCTAGACTGGAAGCCTCCGGTTTTCGACACGAAACCGCAGCAGCAGGTGGCCAACGCTCGAAAGGCGCCATAGTGACCATCGGCAAGTCCCCTTCCGGAGACCCCGGCCGAACTGCTCGACCCAAGAACGGACCCCAGAACGGCCCCCGGGGGCGCGCAGCCGCGGGCAGGAAGACGCCTGAGGAGTCCGCCGCGGCGGCCCCGGAGCCCACCCCGGACGCCGTGGTCGAGCCCTCCATCGGACAGATCCTCGGCCGTGCGCGGCTGGCAGCCGAGCTGACCGTCGAAGAGGTCAGCGCGCAGACGCGGGTACGGGTGCCCATCATCCACGCCGTCGAGGACGACGACTTCAGCCGCTGTGGCGGCGACTTCTACGCCCGCGGCCACATCCGGGCCATCGCCCGGGCGGTCGACACGGACGGCGACGTCCTCGTCGCCCGCTACGACGACGCCCACGGCGGGTCGCCGGCGGCGGCCCGGCCGGTTCCGATCTTCGAGGCTGAGCGGATCCGTTCGGAGCGCCGCCGCCCCAACTGGACCGGAGCGATGGTCGCGGCGATCGTGGTGGTCGTCGCGGTGATCGGCTTCAACCTGACCAGCGGCAAGAGCAGGGCGCCGCTGGCGCAGGCGGCCGTCGTACCGTCCGCGACCGCCTCGCCCAGTGCCGTGGCCTCGAAGCCGCCGGCGGTGCCCACGGCGAGCGCGGTCGCGGCGGCCCCGGCCGGCCGGGTGACGCTCAAGATCAGCGCGGAGTCGGCTGACACCTGGCTCCTGGTGAAGGACAGCACGGGCAAGACGGTGTACCAGGACAACCTCGCGAAGGGCGGGTCGCAGACCTTCACCGATCCCAAGGAGTTGAAGATCGTGCTCGGGAACGGCGGCGCCGCGCATGTCTGGGTGAACGGCAAGGACCTCGGCAAGGCCGGAACCGACGGGCAGGTCGTCAACGCGACCTACACGCCGGGGGACCCCCAGGCGGGGTGACCTGCCGGTCCTGGCACGTGAAATCCTCGGTGCTGTGCTGGTTCGGGGAGCCACTCCCCGGGACCCTGGGTGACGCTGTGGTGGGCCTGGAGGGGCTGGTCGCGTCACGCACGTGAAAACCTCGGTGCTGTGCTGGTTCGGGGAGCCACTCCCCGGGCCCCTGGGTGACGCT
>NZ_JBGCBY010000055.1:0-17972 GCF_041262165.1 Streptacidiphilus sp. MAP12-16 | reverse complement strand
GCAGCGAGCCGACGCCCGAGGGACGAGGACTCAACACCCCCAGCCACCGCAGTCGCCGACCGGCGGGACGGCACCCGCACCAGGCCACGCAGCAGAGACGGAACTTCACCCGACACCACCGCCCGGGCACGCAGCCCGGCCAGATCCAGACGGGCCGGCACCAACACAGCATCCGGCAGCGTCCCAGCCACGTCCAACAGCGCCAGACCCTCAACGGAGGTCAGCGCCGCGACACCGCCACGTTCCATCCGCTCGACATCGGCGTGCGCCAGCTCGCCCGCCATGCCTCCCTCGTCGGCCCACAGACCCCACGCCAGCGACGTGGCCACCAGACCCAGCGACCTGCGGTGCTGCGCCAACGCGTCCACGAAGGCGTTCGCGGCGGCGTAGTTGCCCTGGCCAGGAGCACCGAAGACCCCAGCCGCGGAAGAGAACACGAGGAACGCCGACAGGTCGAGGTCGGCTGTCAACTCGTGCAGGTTCCAGGCCGCGTCCACCTTCGGCCGCAACACAGCATCGACCCGCTCCGGGGTCAACGACGAGATCACACCGTCATCCAGGACACCGGCTGTGTGAACGACCGCAGTGAGCGGGTGCGCAGCGGGTACCGAGTCCAACAACCCGGCCAGCGCATCGCGATCCGCGACATCACACGCCGCCAGAATCACCTCCGCGCCCAACCCGGACAGCGACTCCACCAACTCGGAGGCACCCTCTGCATCAGCGCCACGCCGTGACACCAACAGCAGCCGACGCGCACCGTACTCCGCCACCAGATGCCGGGCCACCAACCCACCCAGCGAACCCGTCGCACCGGTCACCAACACCGTGCCCGCAGGATCCAACACCACCCGAGCATCCCCGGACGCCACCGCCACCCGCGCCAAACGCAACCCATACGCACGTCCCGCACGCAACGCCACCTGCGGCTCACCACAACCCGCAGCACCCAGCAGCACGCCAAGCGACTCCTGGTCCCCATCGAGATCGACCAGAACAATCCGACCCGGATCCTCCGACTGCGCCGAACGCAACAGACCCCACACCGCCGCCGACCCCAGATCGGCCACACCCTCACCAGGCACGACCTCCACCGCACCCCGACTCACCACAACCAACCGCGACGAAGCGAATCGATCCTCCGCCAACCACGCCTGCACCAGAGCGAGGGCACTGTGCACCGCAGCGTGGGCGCCAGCAGCTGCGTCCAGACCACTCCCCGGCCAAGGCATCAGCGGCAGAACGACGGTGTCGGGAGCCGAGACACCGTCAGCCACGGCCGCGATCAGCGCACCAAGGTCCGCGAAGTGCTCGGCCCGGTCGAATCCCAGCCTTTCCGTCCCCAGCACTGCAACCGTGCCGCCGGGCGCGACGGACGACAGGGCGAGACCCGTCCACTCGGGGCGGAACAGGGCCTCGTGGTAACCGCCTCCAGCACCGCGCAGCTGGTCGGCAGCGAACGGCCGCAGGACCAGTGACTCCACCGAGGCCACCGGCGCACCCGCGCCATCGGCAACCACAAGCGACACCGCATCGGGGCCCAACCGCGCAATCCGCACCCGCAATACCGAAGCACCCGCCGCGTGCAGGGAGACCCCGGACCACGCGAACGGCAACCGGGCCTGCCCGGCGTCCTCCAGAACCCCACCAAGACCAATCGCATGCAACGCCGCATCGAGCAACGCCGGGTGCAGACCGAACTGGCTAGCCTCCGCCCAACTCTCCTCCGGCAACGCCACCTCGGCGAACACCTCACCACCAAGACGCCACGCCGCCCGCAACCCCCGAAACACCGGCCCATACTCAAGGCCGACCCCCGCCAAAACCCCATACAGGCCATCAACCACGACAGCCTCCGCCCCCACAGGCGGCCACTCCCCCACACCAAACGACGCAGCAACATCCGCGGACGACAACACACCCGCAGCGTGACGCGTCCACCGTCGGTCGGCCCAGATCCCTTGGGCAGACTCGTCCTGTGGGCGCGAGTAGACGCTCAGCGGCCGGCGTCCTGATCCGTCCGGCGCGCCGACTGCGAGACAGAGCTGGGCGCTGCCGATCGCCGGGAGGACCAGGGGTGCCTCCAGGGTCAGCTCCTCCAGGCGGGCGCAGCCGACCTGGTCACCTGCCTCTACGGCCATGTCCACGAACGCAGTGCCGGGAAGCAGCACACTGCCGCCCACCACGTGGTCGGCCAGCCACGGGTGCGTGTCGAGGGAAAGACGTCCCGTGAAAAGGATCCCCTCGGAATCAGGCAGCGAGACAGCGGCACCGAGCAGCGGGTGATCGACCGAATCGAGACCGACCGAGGCTACGTCACCGCGCCGATCGACGCCGGCGTCCAGCCAGTAGCGGTCCCGCCGGAAGGCATAGGTCGGCAGGTCGACACGCCGCGCACCACGCCCTGCGAACACCGCCTGCCAGTCGAGGTTCACCCCGTGCGCATGTAGCCGGGCAAGCCCTGCCGTGAAGGTCTCCGCCTCAGGACGGCCGCGACGCAGGACTGAGGTGGCCACAGGGGCAGCGTCGTCACCGAGGCAGTTCTGGGCCAGAGCCGACAGAGTGCCATCGGGGCCCAACTCCAGGAACGAGCTGACGCCTTCACCGTCCAGCGTCCGCACGGCGTCGCAGAAGCGCACCGCTTCCCGGACATGGCGCACCCAGTACTCGGGCGAGCACAGCTCCTCCGCCGAGGCGAGCACCCCGGTGAGGGTCGAGACGATCGGAATGCGGGGAGCATGGAACTCCAGCCCCTCCACGACCTTCCGGAACTCCCCCAGCATCCCCTCCATCAACGGCGAATGGAACGCATGACTGACCGTCATGCGCTTCGTCCGGCGACCCAACTCCTCAAAATGCGCGGCAACCGCCAGCGCCGAAGCCTCAGCACCGGAGATCACCACCGACGACGGCCCGTTGACCGCCGCGATACCAACCTCAGCCTCGCGACCGGCGAGCAGCGGCAGCACCTCCGCCTCGCCGGCCTGCACCGCCACCATCGCCCCACCGGACGGCAACGCCTGCATCAACCGACCACGCGCCGCAACCAACACAGCCGCATCCGCCAACGACAACACACCCGCAACATGCGCAGCCGCCAACTCACCGATCGAATGCCCAGCCAAAACATCCGGCCGCACACCCCACGACTCCACCAGACGGAACAACGCCACCTCAACCGCGAACAACGCCGGCTGCGTGAAGGCCGTCTGGTCCAACGGGCCGCTCTCCGGCGTCCCGTCAGCCGCGAAGACCACCTCCCGCAACGGGCGGTCGAGATGCGGATCCAGCTCCGCACACGCCTCGTCGAACGCCGCCGCGAACGCCGGGAACTCCTCGTACAACTCCGCGCCCATACCCGGCCGCTGACTCCCCTGCCCCGCGAACAGGAACGCCATCCGACCAGCGGAACCCGCAACGCCGAGCGACACGCCCGCTGCTGCGTCCTCACCCCGCGCCAGCGCCTCCAGGGCGGTCAGCGCGTCGTCCCGTCCGTGAACGATCAAGGAGGCCCGATGCTTGAAGGCCGTGCGGGAGGTCGCAAGCGAGTAGCCCAGATCCGCGAGATCCAGGTCCGTGTGGGCGGCAATGTGGTCCAGCAGTCGTTCCGCCTGGGCTCGGAGAGCCGCGTTGTCGGGTCCGGACACGACCAGCGGCAGTACCTCGGCCAGCCCTCCGATGGGACTCCCGGCACCTGCCGGTGCCGATGCGGGCTCGATCGCCTCAATGACAGGGGCCTGCTCGATGATGGCGTGCGCGTTGGTGCCACTGACGCCGAAGGACGACACCGCCGCCCGGCGGGGCCGTCCCGTCTCGGGCCACGGCCGCGCCTCGGTCAGCAGCTCGACCGCGCCGGCGGACCAGTCCACGTGCGTGGTGGGCTCGTCCACGTGCAGGGTCTGCGGCAGCACGCCGTGACGCATGGCCATCACCATCTTGATGACGCCGCCCACACCCGCCGCCGCCTGGGTGTGGCCCAGGTTGGACTTGAGCGAGCCCAACCACAGTGGGCGGCCTTCGGGGCGGTCCTGGCCGTAGGTGGCGAGCAGCGCCTGCGCCTCGATCGGGTCACCGAGCCTGGTTCCGGTGCCATGGGCTTCGACGACATCGATCTGATGGGAGGTCAGTCGTGCGTTGTCCAGTGCCTGCCGGATCACCCGCTGCTGCGAGGGGCCGTTCGGCGCGGTCAGGCCGCTGCTCGCGCCGTCCTGGTTCACCGCGGTTCCCCGGACCACAGCGAGGACCGGATGGCCGTTGCGCTGGGCGTCCGACAGCCGCTCCACCAGCAGCATGCCGACGCCCTCACCCCATCCGGTGCCGTCCGCCGCCGCCGCGAAGGACTTGCAGCGGCCGTCGGCGGCCAGGCCGCGCTGGCGGCTGAAGTCGATGAAGGCGTTGGGCGTGGACATCACCGCGACGCCACCGGCCAGGGCCATCGTGCACTCGCCCGACCGGAGGGCCTGGATCGCCCAGTGCAGCGCGACCAGCGACGAGGAGCAGGCCGTGTCCACGGTCACC
Organism: Streptacidiphilus sp. MAP12-16; assembly: GCF_041262165.1. Classification (NCBI taxonomy): domain Bacteria; kingdom Bacillati; phylum Actinomycetota; class Actinomycetes; order Kitasatosporales; family Streptomycetaceae; genus Streptacidiphilus; species Streptacidiphilus sp. MAP12-16. Next base: position 13,454 of record NZ_JBGCBY010000055.1, on the reverse strand, counting down.
GCAGGCCCCTCGAGGCCCAGCGCGTACGCCACCCGTCCTGAGGCGACGCTGCCCGAGTTGCCGTTGCCGAGGTATCCCGCGACCTCCTCCGGCACATCGATCAGGCGCGCCGCGTAGTCGTGGTACATGACCCCGGCGAAGACCCCGACCGCGCTGCCGCGCACCGTGCCGGGATCGATCCCGGCCCGCTCGAACGCCTCCCAGGACGTCTCCAGCAGCAGCCGCTGCTGCGGGTCCATCGCCAGGGCCTCGCGCGGGGAGATCCCGAAGAACCCCGGGTCGAACTCGGCGGCGTCGTGCAGGAACCCGCCCTCGCGGGTGTAGGAGGTGCCGGGCTGCTCGGGATCCTCGTCGTGGAGGGACGCCATGTCCCAGCCACGGTCCGTGGGGAACCCGGAGACGCCGTCCGCGCCGGCGGCCACGAGTTGCCACAGGTCCTCCGGGGAGCGCACGTCACCGGGGTACCGGCAGCTCATGCCGACGATCGCGATCGGCTCCGGCTCCTTGTCCTCCAGCTCGCGCAGCCGCCGGCGCGTCTCGCGCAGGTCGGCGGTCGCCCGCTTGAGGTAGTCGAGAAGCTTCTCTTCGTTCTCCACGTGCGTCACACCCTTGAACCGGTCGTGAAGGTCGTGCCGGCCACGTCGGGACGTTCCGAGCACGTCGTCGAGGAGATCGGGCGGTGCCTTTCCATCGGGGACGCCGGCCGGCGGCGACGCGCGCCCGCCTCGGACGGCCCGGTCGAAGGGCGCTGCTCGATCTCCGGCATGACCACCAATTGATTCGCGATAAATAGCGTGCGCTGAATTCCTGGCGAGATCGCGCAAAAGACTCGGGCGCGGCCAAGCTAGCAGCGGGGGCGAGGCGGGACATCCCCTATCCTCCCCCTATCCCCCCTGTGTCGAACCGGCCGGGACCCGCCGATGCCCACCCATGCTATACATGGCGGGAACAGCTCAGTGTCCTATTCAGACGGCGCATGACGACGTATCAGGATGCGTGTGAACTCATCGTCGCGCAGCTCCCCGTGCCCCCGTTATCGCGTCCCCGCTCGATTCGCAGGCATCAATGAAGACAATGCGTGCAACACATGCCGTGGATTCCGCCGTCGTCGTCGACAGACTGGTCAAGATATACCGCAATCGCAAACAGCCTGCGGTGGACGACCTCAGCTTCAGCGTCAGGCCGGGCGAGGTGTTCGGCCTGCTCGGGCCGAACGGCGCCGGCAAGTCGACCACGCTGGGGATCATGACGACCCGGGTCGCCCCGACCTCCGGCCGGGTCCTGGTCCAGGGAGTGGACGTGGTGGCCGATCCGGCGGCGGCGCACCGGGTGTTCGCCGTCGTCCCGCAGCGGAACAACCTCGACCGTTCGCTGACCATCCGGCAGAACCTGGTGTTCCACGCCGGCTACCACGGCATGGGCCGGGCCGAGCGCAACCGGCTCGCCGACCAGAGCCTGGAGTGGGTCGGCCTGGGCGACCGGGGCAAGGCCAGGGCCGACGAACTGTCAGGTGGCCAGGCCCAGCGCCTGATGATCGCCCGGGCACTGATGCACCGGCCGCAGGTGCTCTTCCTCGACGAGCCGGCGACCGGGCTCGATCCGCAGGCCCGGCTGTTCATCCACGACCGGGTGGCGGAGCTCAGCCGCAACGGCGTCACCGTGGTCATCACCACGCACGACATGGACGAGGCGGCCAAGCTCTGTGACCGCGTCGGCATCATCGACCGAGGCAGGCTCCTCGCCCTGGACTCGCCGAAGGCGCTGACCCAGTCCCTCAGCGGCAGCGGCACCCTGACCGTCTCGCTGCGGACCAGCGAGGCCACGGCCGATCCGTCCGGTTTCGGTCCCGTCGGCGGCGACGACGAACTGGTCGGCGTCGTACGTGCCCTAGGGAAGATCAGCGCGGTCGAGCGCGTCGAGGTCGTCGAGCCCGGCACCGAGGAGGCCGGCGACGACCACAGCGCGGACACCGAGCCCCGCGAGGGAGCCTCCGACGCCGAGCGGTCAGCCGGCCGGGGACGGCTGCGGATCTACACCGCCGGCCAGCCTGCGGCGGCCCTGCCCGCCGTCGTCGGTGCCCTCACCGAACTGCACTGCGACATTGAGGACGTGTCCCTCGGCGGGCTGAGCCTGGAGGACGTCTTCATCGAACTGACCGGGAGAGAACTCCGATGAGCGCGACGACATCGCCACCCATCCCCCTCGCCCCCGTCGGGGGTGTCCGTACCGGCGGCTCCGCCGCGCGCACGTTCCTGTTCGTGCTCTGGCGGGACATCTTCGTGACGGGCCGTGAGCTGATCCCGTTCCTGGCCCAGGTCCTGGTGGAACCGGTCTTCATCCTGTTTGTGTTCGGCAAGGTCCTCGGCACGCTCGGATACACCGCTCACGGCTTCCAACAGGTGCTGCTGCCCGGCGTGGTGGCTCTCAGCAGCTTCCTCGTCGCCCTGCAGAACACCGCGTTCCCGCTGATCGTGGACTTCTCCTGGACTAAGGAGATCGAGGACCGACTGCTGTCACCGATCCCCCTCGCCCTGGTCGCGGTCGAGAAGGTGGTATTCGGCGCGATCCGGGGTCTCATCGGTGCGGCCGTGATGATCCCGATCGGCTTCCTGCTCCTGGACAACGTCTCCTGGCCGACGTCCAGCATCCTGCCGCTCACCGCGGTTCTCACCCTGGGGTCGGTGGCCGGCGCCACCGTCGGGTTGACCATCGGCACCCTGACGGAGCCGCGCCACATCAACATCATCATCGCCGTCATCCTGACCCCGGTCATGTTCACCGGAGCCACCCAGTTCCCGTGGTTCGGTCTCTCGCACGTCCGCTGGTTCCAGGTGATCTGCACCCTCAACCCGCTGACCTACGTGAGCGAAGCGATGCGCGCCATCCTGCTGCCGCCAGGGCAGTTGCGGTCGATCCCGCTCGGCATCGACATCACCGCGCTCGTGGTCTCCTGCGTGCTCTTCGGGCTGATCGGCATCCGCGGCTTCCGCAAGCAGGCGCTCGACTGACTCGGAGGCAGGCGCAGCACGACGCGACGGAGGGGCGACACGTCACCGTGCCGCCCCTCCGTCGTGTCCACGGGCCGGCCGCCGAGTGCGCACCGCCGCCGCCCACCGCGTCACCCCATGGGGAACCTGACCTCCCCCGACACGATCGGGTTGAGGTAGTTCGATCCGGCGATCTTCAACCGGTTCATGGCCAGGCCGGTCAGGCCCTCGAAGATGGCCCGCCTGGCGTTCATCGTGGTGGAGTAGCCGGAGTCCAGGTGGGGTGCGACCTCGACCACGTCCATACCGATGACCTTGGTCTCGTGGCAGATGCGGCGGAACGCCGGGAACAGCTCACGATTGGTCAGGCCGCCCGGCTCCGGGGTCCCGGTACCGGGTGCGAACGCCGGGTCGAGCACGTCGATGTCGAGCGAGAGGTAGACAAAATCGGCGTTCTCCTGCACCTCGGCGATGGCCTTGTCCAGGACCGCGTGGAAGCCGATCCGCTCGATCTCCGCCATGAAGTGCGACTTCATTCCCTGCCGGCGCATCCAGTTGAACAGCTGGTTGTCGGGGCCGGTGACGGTGCGCAGCCCGACCTGCACGATGTTGCTCGCCGGGACCTTCTCATCCTCGATGATCCGCCGGATCGGCGTGCTGTGGGTGACCGAGTGGCCGAGCTGGTGGTCGTGACAGTCGGGGTGGGCGTCGAAGTGGATGATGCCGATCCGCTCGGGCCCGTAGACGTCGGCCAGTGCCCCGACGCTGGGCCACAGCAGCGAGTGGTCGCCGCCGAGGAGCACCGGGACGGCGCCGACCTCGGCGATCTCCCGCACCAGCTCGCGGATGGGCGCCATCGAGTTCGGGGTACTGAAGGCGTCCACCGCCGCGTCGCCGTAGTCCACCACCTTGAGCACGTCGAACGGGTTGATCCGGGTGCTGGCGTTGATCATCGCCTCGGGGGTGTTGAAGATGTACCGCTCGTCGGAGCGGATCGCCCGGGGGCCGTAGGCGGCGCCGCGGTGGCCGACCGAGGAGTCGACGGGTGCACCGAGGACCGCGACGTCGACCTCCCCGGCCCTGAGGTCCTCCTGGTTCAGGCACAGCGGAACGCCCATGAAGGTGGCGATGCCGGAATAGGCGGGATGCGCGTAGTACCGACGGATGTCGATCGGTCCCGGCTCGCGCCCGGGCGCGGCCGACCGGTCGATCTCCAGGCGGAACTCCGATTGCTGAGGCTTGTCGTTCACACACGTCTCCTCGGTGGGCGTATCGTCACGGTGTCGCAGACTCCGCGAACGCGGAGTGGGAACGGCTCCGGCTACGAGAATCCACACTTAGTGGGTGCACACACCGCTCTGCGGAATCAGCTTATTGGCGTTCGGAAACGATAAATACCCTTAGGCCGCACCCGGGTGCCCCCTATACGCACATCGGGCAACCCCTATCGCAACGTCAGTTCCTGGCCGCGGCCCAGCGGCTGCCCGGTCCGAATACGTCGGAAATGGTGTCAGAACACGGAGCGGCGCAGGCATTCGATCGTGATGACGGCGTTCCGCCGGGGCGTCGGGCGCCCCCGGCGGAACGGGTCAGGTCAGGTCAGGACAGACCCAGTTCGTCGTCGAGGAGGCTGAAGAGCTCGTCGGCGGTCGCCGACTGGAGTTCGGCTTCGGCCGCGGCAGCTGCCGGGTCCGCCGACGGGCGCTCGGTCTCCGTCCACATCGAGAGCAGGGTCCGCAGCCGGGTGGTGATGTTCCGGTGCTCCTCGTCGCCGGGCGTGATGGTGGACAGGATCGACTCCAGCCGGTCGAGTTCCGCGCCGACCGGCAGGACCGGTCCGCCCGGCTCGTCCTGGCGGGTCTCCTCCCGCAGGTAGGCGGCGAGGCCAACCGGTGTCGGGTAGTCGAAGATCAACGTGACCGGCAGCCGCAGACCCGCCGCCGCGCCCAGACGGTTGCGCAGGTCGACAGCGGTCAGCGAGTCGAATCCGAGCTCGACGAAGCCACGTGCCGGTTCGATGGCCTCGGGGCCGCCGTAGCCGAGCACCGCCGCCACCTGGGTCCGCACCAGGTCCAGCAGGATGCGGTCCCGTTCGGTGTCGGCGAGGCCGCTCAGCCGCTCGGCCAGGGACTGCTGATCGGCGGTGTGCGCAGCCGGGGCACCGGCAGGACCGGACCGCCGGGTCGGGATCCTGACCAGTCCTCGCAGCAGCGGCGGCACCAGGCCCGGGTCACCCTGGGCCCGCAGGGCCGCCGGGTCCAGGCGCATCGGCACCAGAACCGCGTCGTCCAACGTGCCGGCCGTGTCGAGGAGCGCCAGGCCCTCCGCCGGCGGCAGCGGGGCCATCCCCGCCCGGGTCATCCGGGTAACGTCGGCCTCGTCCAGACCGCCGGCCATACCGCCGTTCTGTGCCCACAGGCCCCAGGCCAGCGAGGTTCCCACCAGGCCCTGGGCCCTGCGGTGCTGCGCCAGCGCGTCCAGGAACGTGTTGGCCGCCGCGTAGTTCCCCTGCCCGGCGCCGCCGAACACACCGGCTGCGGAGGAGAAGACCACGAACGCCGACAGGTCGAGACCGGCCGTCAGCTCGTGCAGGTTCCAGGCCGCGTCCACCTTCGGGAGCAGCACCCGGTCGAGCCGATCCGGCGTCATCCCGGTGACCACCCCGTCGTCGAGCACTCCCGCGGTGTGCACGACGGCCGTGAGCGGGTAGTCGGCGGGGACCGAGGCGAGCAGGCCGGCGAGTGCCTCGCGGTCGGCGGCGTCGCAGGCGGCCAGAATGACGTCGGCGCCCAGCTCTTCCAGTTCGACCCGCAGTTCGGCCGCGCCTTCGGCTCCGGCACCACGTCGGCTGGTCAGCAGCAGCCGCCGGACTCCGTGCTCGGTCACCAGGTGCCTGGCGACGAGCGCGCCCAACGACCCGGTTCCGCCGGTAATCAGGACCGTTCCGGACGGCCCGAACGCCGAACCGCCGTTCCCCGTAGAGACGGGGACCCGGGCCAGCCTGAACGCGTGGACTACGCCTGCGCGCACGGCGAGCTGCGGTTCGCCGGAGGCGAGCGCCGCCGGGAGCGCGCGACCGGCGGCGCCGTTGCCGTTCCCATTCCCACTGCCGTGGTCGGTGACGCCGTCGGTGTCGGTGTCGGTAGCGTCCAGGTCGATCAGAATGATCCGGTCCGGATTCTCGGCCTGCGCCGACCGGAGCAGCCCCCACACCGGGGCATGCACCAGATCCGCGATGTCCTCAACCGCTCGGGCGGCGACTGCGCCACGCGTGAGTACCACCAGGCGCGAGGCGGCGAAGCCGTCGTCGGCGAGCCAGCTCTGGACGAGGTCCAGTGCCTGGCCGACTGCCGCCCGTGCCGCCGAGGCGGTGTCGCGGGAAGGGGTCGCGCCGGGCGTGGGGGTTGCGGAGGCTGCGGGCTGCTGCGTGATGAACGGGGCGAACACCATGTCAGGCGCCGCTGTGCCCGAAGCGACGGCTGAAGCGAGCGCCCTCAGGTCCGGGTAGGCCTGGACCGTTCGCCCGACGGTGTCCAGCACACGGGCATCGTCACCCAGTACGGCCCACCGTTCCCCGGAGGGAACCGGTACCGCCGCACTCGACGGCAACACCACCCACTCCGGACGGAACAACGACTCATGGAACACAGCCCGCGCCGCACTCAACTGCTCCGCCGACACCGCCCGCAACACCAACGAGTCCACCGACGCCACCGCACGACCGGCCTCATCCGCCAACTCCAACGACACACCGTCAACCCCGACCGGCGCCAACCGCACCCGCAACGCCGAAGCACCAACCCCGTGCAGTCGCACCCCTCCCCAGGAGAACGGCAGCCTGGCTCGGCCTGCGTCCTGCTCGCCGTCCTGGCCTGCGTCCTGGTCGGTGTCCTGGACGAGACCGCCCAGGCCGATCCCGTGCAGTGCGGCGTCCAGCAGTGCCGGGTGCAGCCCGTACGGCGTACCGTCCAGGGTGCCGCCGTCCACCGCGGGGCGAATCTCCGCGAAGACCTCGCCGTCGCGCCGCCAGGCCCGTCGCAGGCCTTGGAACACAGGGCCGTACTCGAGTCCGGCCTCGGCCGCCCGCTCGTACAGACCGTCCACGTCGACCGCCTCAGCACCTGCCGGGGGCCAATCGCCGAAGTCGAATCCGGCCGGCTGAGCACCGGAGCCGAGGAGGCCGGTTGCGTGGCGGGTCCACGGCTCCTCGGACGGGACGTCCTCCAGGCGGGAGTGCAGGCTGAGCGGACGGCAGCCGGACGCGTCCGTCGCGCCGACGGTCAGCCTGAGCTGCACACCGCCGCGTTCCGGCAGCGCCAGCGGCACCTCCAGGGTGAGCTCCTCGACCAGGTCGCAGCCGATCTGGTCGCCGGCCCTGACGGCCAGTTCCACGAACGCGGTGCCCGGCAGCAGCACGGTGCCCATCACCGTGTGGTCGGCCAGCCACGGGTGCGTCGACAGCGCCAGCCGTCCGGTGAACATGAAGCCGTCTGCGTCCGGCAGCTCCACCGCCGCACCCAGCAGCGGGTGGCCGAGCATGTCGATGCCCGCCGCGGCCATGTCACCGGGCGACACGCCGGCGTCCAGCCAGTACCGCTCCTTCTGGAAGGCGTAGGTGGGCAGGTCGACCCGCTCGCCGCCGCGGCCTGCGAACGCTGCCTGCCAGTCCACGGCCACGCCGCGAACATGCGCCTGGGCCACGGCCGTCGTGAGCGCCCGTGCCTCGGGGCGTTCACCGCGCAGCACCGGCACAATGACGGCCGCGTCGGCCTCGGCCAGGCAGTCCTGACCCATCGTACTCAGGACCCCGTCCGGGCCCAACTCCAGGAATGTGGTGACGCCCTGGGCCTCCAGGGTCCGCATGGCTTCGAGGAAGCGGACGGCCTCGCGGGCGTGCCGCACCCAGTACTCCGGGGAGCAGAGCTCCTCTGCGGTCGCGACACCGCCCGTCAGGGTCGAGACGATCGGAATGCGCGGCGCGTGGAACTCGAGTCCCTCCACCACCTGGCGGAATTCGGCCAGCATCCCTTCCATCAGCGGGGAGTGAAATGCGTGACTGACCGTCAGCCGCTTCGTCCGGCGACCCTCGACCACCAGCCGGGCCGCCACGTCCAGCACCGCCTCCTCGACACCGGAGATCACCACCGACGTGGGCCCGTTGACCGCCGCGATGCCCACCTCGGCCTCGCGTCCCGCCAGCAGCGGCAGCAACTCGTCCTCGGACGCGGCCACTGCGACCATCGCACCGCCCGCCGGCAGCGCCTGCATCAGCCGCCCGCGAGCCGCCACCAGCGCGGCTGCGTCGGACAACGACACAACCCCGGCGACGTGCGCAGCGGCCAGCTCGCCGATCGAATGACCGGCGAGGAGATCAGGGCGCACACCCCACGCCTCCAGCAGGCGGAACAACCCCACCTCCAGCGCGAACAGCGCCGGCTGCGTGTACTCGGTTCGGTCCAGCAGGTCCGCCTCCGCCGAGTCTGCCGACGCGAACAGCACCTCCCGCAGCGGGCGATCCAGGTACTTGTCCAGATGCGCGCAGACCTCGTCCCATGCCCGTGCGAACACCGGGAACGCGTCGTACAACCCGGCACCCATGCCGAGCCGCTGGCTGCCCTGCCCGGTGAACAGGAACGCGACCCTGCCTCCGCTCGCCGAGCCCACGACCACGTTCGCCGCGGTCTCGCCGACCGCCAGCGCGTCCACTCCGAGCAGGAACTCCTCACCGTCCCCGGCGATCACCACCGCGCGCTGCTCCAGTGCGGATCGCATGGTCGCCAGCGAGTAGCCCACGTCGACCGGACGCAACTCGGGCCGATCGTCCAGGCGGGCCCGTAGCCGTGCGGCCTGGGCCCGCAGCGCAGGCTCACCCTTGGCCGACAAGGCCCACGGCAGCACGCTTGTCGCGACAGTGCCGATCGCGCCTTCCGGGCCGCCCGGGGCTGCTGTCTCCCCCGGACCGGCCGCACTGACGACGCCTGCCGGGGCGGCCTGCTCGGTCGGCGGCGCCTGCTCGATGATGGTGTGGGCGTTGGTGCCGCTGATGCCGAAGGACGATACGCCGGCCCGACGGGGACGGCCGGTCTCCGGCCACGGAATCGAATCGGTGAGCAGCGACACAGCGCCCGCCGACCAGTCCACGTGCGGCGACGGTGCGTCGACGTGCAGGGTCCGCGGCAGCGTCCCGTGCCGCATCGCCATCACCATCTTGATCACACCGGCGACGCCCGAGGCGGCCTGGGTGTGACCCAGGTTGGACTTCACCGAACCCAGCCACAGCGGCGACGCCTTGTCACGGTCCCTGCCGTAGGTGGCGAGGAGCGCCTGCGCCTCGATCGGGTCACCCAGCGTGGTGCCGGTGCCGTGGGCCTCGACGGCGTCGATCTCACGGGCCGTCAGTCCCGCGTTGGCGAGGGCCTGCTTGATGACGCGTTGCTGCGAGGGTCCGTTGGGGGCGGTGAGGCCGTTGCTGGCGCCGTCCTGGTTGATCGCGCTGCCGCGCACGACCGCCAGCACGGGGTGGCCGTTGCGCTGCGCGTCCGAGAGCCGCTCGACGAGCAGCATGCCGACGCCCTCGCCCCAGCCCGTTCCGTCCGCAGCCGCAGCGAAGGACTTGCAGCGGCCGTCCTCGGCCAGACCGCGCTGCCGGCTGAACTCGACGAAGGTGCCCGGGGTGAACATCACCGTGACACCCCCGGCCAGTGCCATCGTGCACTCGCCCTGTCGCAGCGCCTGGCAGGCCAGGTGCAGCGCCACCAGCGAGGAGGAGCAGGCGGTGTCGACGGTGACAGCCGGGCCCTCCAGGCCGAAGGTGTAGGCGACGCGCCCGGAGACGACGCTGCTGGAGCTGCCGGTGCCGAGGTAGCCCTCGACCTCGTCCGGGGCCGTCCGTAGGCGGGTGCTGTAGTCGTGGTACATCACGCCGGCGAAGACGCCGGTCCTGCTGCCGCGCACGGTGGCCGGGTCGATCCCGGCGCGTTCGAAGACCTCCCAGCTGGTCTCCAGGAGCAGGCGCTGCTGCGGGTCCATCGCCAGGGCCTCGCGCGGGCTGATGCCGAAGAACGCCGGGTCGAAGTAGTTGGAGTCGTGCAGGAAGCCGCCCTCGCGGGTGTGCGTGGTGCCGGGGGTGTCCGGGTTCGGGTCGTAGAGCGCGTCGAGATCCCAGCCGCGGTCGGTCGGGAACAGGGAGATGCCGTCGCGTTCGGCGGCGATCAGTTGCCACAGCTCTTCCGGAGCGGTGACGCCGCCCGGGTAGCGGCAGCTCATGCCCACGATGGCGATCGGGTCGTCCGCTACAACGGCGGATGCCGTCGGCTCCAGTGCTGCGACCTCGGCTCGCGCGCCGAGGAGTTCGGCGCGCAGGTGCGCCGCCAGTGCGGTGGGGTTGGGATAGTCGAAGATCAGCGTCGCAGGCAGGCGGAGCCGCATGGTCGCGCCCAGTTGGTTGCGGAGCTCGACGGCGGTCAGCGAGTCGAAGCCGAGTTCCTTGAACGCCCTGCCCGCGTCGACTGCCTCAGCACCCTGGTAGCCGAGGACGGCGGCGATCTGGGTACGGACGAGGTCGAGGAGCGCCCGGTCCTGCTCGGCCGCGGTGAGCGCGGCGAGGCGCAGGACCAGTTCCGACTCACCGGCAGCGGCGGCGGTCTCGACGGCCCGGCGGACCGGGGTGCGGACGAGCCCGCGCAGCACCGGCGGCACCAGACCGGCCGCCGCCTGTGTCCGCAGCGTGGCGGTCTGCACGTGCATGGGCACCAGCACGGCGTCACGGGCTGTCCCGGTCTGCTGCGCCTGGGGTGCCGACTGCGCACTCTGATGTGCCCGCTGGGCCTGCTGGACCCGCTGCGCGGCGTCGAACAGGGCCAGACCCTCGTCCGAGGTGAGCGGCGTCAAGCCGGAACGCGCCATCCTGGCCAGGTCGTTCTCGTCCAGATGCCCGCTGACGCCGCTGCGCTGTGCCCACAGGCCCCAGGCCAGCGAGGTCGCCGCCAGGCCCTGGGCGCTGCGGTGTTGCGCCAGCGCGTCCAGGAAGGTGTTGGCCGCTGCGTAGTTGCCCTGGCCCGGTCCGCCGAACACACCGGCTGCCGAGGAGAACAGGACAAACGCCGACAGGTCGAGCCCGGCGGTCAGCTCGTGCAGGTTCCAGGCGCCGTCGACCTTGGGGCGCAGAACGCGCTCGATCCGCTCAGGCGTGAGCGAGGAGACCACGCCGTCGTCGGTGACGCCGGCGGTGTGCACGACGGCGGTCAGCGGGCGGTCGGCAGGCACCGAGGCGAGCAGCGCAGCCAGAGCCTCCCGGTCGGCCACGTCACATGCGGCCAGGGCGACGTCGGCCCCGAGGCCTTCGAGTTCGGCGCGCAGCTCGGCGGCGCCTTCGGCGTCGGCGCCGTGTCGGCTGGTCAGCAGCAGGTGCCGCACCCCGTACTCGGTCACGAGATGCCGGGCGAGCAGCGCGCCGAGGACCCCGGTGGCGCCCGTGATCAGCACGGTGCCCTCGGAGCCGAAGGCTCGGGTCTCGGCTGCGGGACCCCCCTCGACCTCCGGCGCCGACTCGACCCGGGCCAACCGCAGGACGTACAGGGCTCCCTGACGGACAGCCAGTTGCGGCTCCTCGGCGGCGAGTGCGGCCGACAGCGCCTGGAAGGAGGCCGTTTCGCCGTCGATGTCGACGAGGACGATCCGTTCGGGGTTCTCCGACTGCGCCGAGCGGAGCAGGCCCCAGGCGGCGGCGTGAGCCAGGTCGGTGACATCCGCATCGGCGGCAGTCGCCACCGCACCGCGCGTGAGCATCACCAACTGCGCGGAGGCGAATCGGTCGTCGGCAAGCCACTCCTGGACGAGGTCGAGGACGCGGTTCACGACCAGGCCGACGGCACCCGCCGTCCCTGTACCGACCGCACCGTCCGCGGCGTCCGGAGCGACGCATTGAACGAACACCGTGTCGGGTACGGCCGTTCCGGCCGCGACCGCGGCGGCCAGCGCCGTCAGGTCGGGGTATCCCTGGACCGTTCGCCCGAGGGTGTCCAGCACACGGGCATCGTCACCCAGTACGGCCCACCGTTCCCCGGAGGGAACCGGTACCGCCGCACTCGACGGCAACACCACCCACTCCGGACGGAACAACGACTCATGGAACACAGCCCGCGCCGCACTCAACTGCTCCGCCGACACCGCCCGCAACACCAACGAGTCCACCGACGCCACCGCACGACCGGCCTCATCCGCCAACTCCAACGACACACCGTCAACCCCGACCGGCGCCAACCGCACCCGCAACGCCGAAGCACCAACCGCATGCAGCGACACGCCCGTCCAGGAGAACGGCAGCCTGCCCTGCCAGTCGATCTCGCCGGGGGCGGCCAGACCGAGCGCGTGCAACGCGGAGTCGAGAAGCGCCGGGTGCAGGCCGAAGAAGCCGGCGTCAGCCTCGGCCTGCTGCGGCAGCCGGATCTCGGCGAACACCTCGTCGCCTCGGCGCCATGCCCTGCGCAGTCCCTGGAACACCGGACCGTAGTCGAAGCCGATGCCAGTGAGGGCCTCGTACATTCCGTCCAGCTCCACCTCCGTCGCATCGGTCGGCGGCCACTCCACCAGCGCGAACGACGCCGCTCCGGCACCGGAGCCCAGCACGCCGGTGGCGTGACGACTCCAGGGCTCCTCGGTCGGGGCATCCTCAAGGCGGGAGTGCAGGCTGAGCGGACGGCGCCCCATCTCGTCCTGCGCGCCGACCGCGAGACGCAGATGGACCGCGCCCTGCTCCGGCAGGACCAGGGGGGCCTCAAGGACGAGCTCCTCCAGGAGGTCGCAGCCGACCTGGTCTCCGGCCCTGACTGCGAGCTCCACGAAGGCCGTTCCCGGCAGCAGCACGGAGCCCATCACCGCGTGGTCGGCCAGCCACGGGTGCGTCGACAGCGCCAGCCGTCCGGTGAACACGAACCCGCCAGAGCCCGGCAGCTCCACCGCCGCACCCAGCAGCGGGTGATCCGCCACTCCGAGACCGGCCATGGTCACATCGCCCGGACCCATCGCCGGGACGTTGGGCCAGTAGCGCTCGCGCTGGAAGGCGTAAGTGGGCAGGTCGACGCGCTGGGCACCCGTACCGTCGAACAGCGCCCGCCAGTCGACGACCACGCCGCGCACATACGCCCGGGCCACGGCCGTCGTCAGCGCCTGAACCTCCGGGCGGTCGCCGCGCAGCACCGGCACGAAGACGGCCGCGCCGCCGTCGACGTCGGTGTCAGCGTCGGCGTCGGCGTCGGCGTCGGCGTCGGCGTCGGCCAGGCAGTCCTGACCCATCGCGCTCAGCACCCCGTCCGGACCCAACTCCACAAACGTGGTGACGCCCTCGCGCTGCAGAGTCCGTACCGCATCACAGAAGCGCACCGCCTCACGCACATGCCGCACCCAGTACTCCGCCGAGCACAGCTCCTCGGCGGTCGCGACCCGACCCGTCAGCGTCGAGACGATCGG
>NZ_JBGCBY010000054.1:0-18397 GCF_041262165.1 Streptacidiphilus sp. MAP12-16 | reverse complement strand
TCTCGAACTTGTACCGCGCCCCCGGCCCCACCCCGGGCACAAACAACTCCCACACCCCACTGCCACCCAACGACCGCATCGGATGCGCGGTCCCGCTCCACGCATTGAAATCCCCGATCAACCGCACCCCCGACGCATTGGGCGCCCACACCGCGAACCCCGTCCCCGCCACACCGTCCACCGTGCGCACCTGCGCACCCAGCGCCGTCCACAACTCCTCGTGCCGCCCCTGCCCGATCAGATGCAGATCCACCTCACCCACCGTCGGCGCCATCCGGTAGCCGTCGTCCTGCACCACCTCAACACCCTGGTAGACCACCCGCAGCCGGTACGCAGGCAGCACAGCGTCGCCGTCGCCGGGAATCAGGGCGGTGAACAGGCCGTCCTGCTGGTGCGTCAACTCGAACCGGGCACCACCGGTGTCCACCACCACCCGCTCGGCCAGCGGGCGCAGCACCCGCACCGCGGTACCCCGCGGCACCGGGTGGGCACCCAGCACACCGTGCGGGTCGTGGTGCCAGCCGCCGACCAGCCGGGCCACCTCCCCCGGGGGCAGGGGTGCGGGTGCCACGGTCGGGGCGCTGGCGGGGGGCGGCCGGTTCACTAGGGGCTTTCTGTTCGCAGGGGGGCCGGGCCGGGGGCGGCGCGGCGGCGGGCGGGGCGCGGGGCGGCGGCGACGGCCTCGCGGTTGGTGATGATCCTGCGGATGGCGGCCATCGGCACCGTGAGCCAGTCGGGGCGGTGGGTGGCCTCGTAGGTGGCCTCGTAGACGGCCTTGTCGGTCTCGAAGGCGCGCATCACGATGGGGTGGCTGCGCGGGTCCAGGCCGCCGGCGGCGGCGTAGCCGGTGCACAGGGCGCGGCGGTTGCGCACGGTCCAGGCCTGGGCGCGGCGTTCCTGGCGCAGGTTCTCCGCGGCCGCGGCCGCGGTGCGGGGGGGCCGCTGGTCGGCGCGGATCTGGGCCAGGGCGTGCTGGGCGGCGTAGTCGAAGGAGCGCAGCATGCCGGCCACGTCGCGCAGCGCGACCTGGGGCAGGGCGCGTTCGCTGATGGGGCGGGCGGGTTCGCCCTCGAAGTCGATGACCATCCAGCCGGTGTCGGTGCGCAGGACCTGGCCCAGGTGCAGGTCGCCGTGCACGCGTTGGCCGGGCAGGCCGCGGCCGTTGAGGGCGACCTGGGCGTACTCGTCGTAGACGGCGCTGATGCGGCCGCGCAAGGGCTCCAGGTCGGGGACCGCGGCCAGGGCCTGCTGCAGGCGGTGGTCCATGTCGGCGATCTGGTCCAGGACCTGTTGGGCGCCCAGGCGCGCGGTGGGGAAGGCCGCGGCCAGGCATTGGTGGACCGCGGCCACGCTCTCGCCCAGGGCCAGGGAGTCGGCGGTGAAGCCGTCGATGCCGAAGGTGCCGCGGCGGTGGTCGGTGATGCAGTGGGCGGCCTGACGCACCGCCAGGTCCCAGCCGTCGCCGTCGGAGGGCAGGAAGTCCTCCACGATGCCCAGGACGGTGGACTGCTGGGGCAGGTCCGTGCCGCCCGCAGCGCCCGGGCCGGTGGCGGGGTCGGGGTCGGGTTCGGGGGTGTGCAGCCAGGCGGCCAGGTGGGGGGTGTGTGCGGAGCCCAGGCGGGTCAGCGCGGTCAGGACCTCGGTCTCGGGGTGGGGGCCGGGCGCGGGCTGGCGGAAGATCTTCAGTAGCAGCTGGTCGCCGAAGACCACGCTGGTGTTGCTCTGCTCGACGGCAAGGACGCGTGGGTGCAGGCCGGTGGGCACCGGGGCGCCGGTGCGGGTCAGCCGCAGGGCGCCGGAGCCGGGGGCGGTGGCGGCGTCGTCCAGGAGCAGGGTCATCAGCTGCGGGTCGGCGGTGGCCTCGTAGAGCCACCAGCCGCTCCAGGGGCCCTCTGCGGCCCGGCCGACGGCGGCGTGGGCCAGGTCGGCGGGCAGGGCGCGGCGCAGGCCCAGCAGGATCTGGTAGCGGCGCGGGTCGGCGCCGCGGTAGTGGGCGTCGGCGAGCAGGTGCAGCAGGGCCGCGTCGGTGTCGGTGTCGGTGTCGGTGTCGGTGTCGGTGTCGGTGTCGGTGAGCACGGTGGCGGCGACGGTGGTCAGGTCCTGGATGCAGCCGTTCTCGTGGGTGAACCAGCGCTGGGCGGTGAGCCAGGGCAGCACGGTGGGCAGCAGCGGGTCCAGCAGGGCGCCCGCGCCCGCGCCGTCGGGGAGGGCGGCGCGGCGCGGGGCGGTGGTGCAGGTGCAGGTGGCCGGGGCGCTCATGCGCCGGTCCTTTGGTCCCGGTCCCGGTCCGGGTCCGGGTCCGGGTCCGGGTCCGGGTCCGGGTCGACGTAGCCCTGGCTGACCTCGACGATGGCGCCGTCGGGGTCGCGCAGCCACACGGTGCGCCAGCCGCAGATGAAATCGTCGAACGCCAGCGGGCCCAGGGTGATCTGGGCCTGGTCGCCCAGGCGTTGCAGGAACGCGTCGACGTCGTCGGTCTGGAAGGCCAGGTGGCGTACCGTGCCGGGGGTGGCGGGCCCGTCGCCCTGGCCGGCGGTGGCGCCCTGGGGGTCGGCGGGGAACAGTTCGAGGTAGGCGTCGGCGTTGCGCAGGAAGACGATCTCGCCACCGAGGACGGGCACGGTGCGGGCGCGGGTGAAGCCGAACCAGCGGGTGTAGAACTCCTCGGTCTGCTTCTGGTCCTGGCAGTTCAGGCCCACGTGCGACCAGCGCATCAGGCCGACCTCCTTTGGCGCAGGACCTCGATGACGGTGCGGGCGAACAGGTGGTGGTGCTGGCCGGTGCGGCCGGTGACCAGGTCGCCGTCGACCACCACGTCCTGGTCGCGGTAGTCGGCGCCCATGTTGCGCACGTCGCCGATCAGGTTGTTGTGGCAGGTCACCGGGCGGCCCTTGACGCTGTCGGGGATGGAGGAGGCCAGCCACATGCCGTGGCAGATGATGCCCTTGAGGAGGTGCGGCTGGCTGAAGGCGTGCTGCAGCAGCTGGGTGGCCGGGGCCAGGCGGGTGACGTCCTCGGTGTAGCGCAGCCGGTCCGCGACCATGCCGGAGGGCACGATCAGGGCGTCGTACAGGGCCAGTTCCTGCTCGCCGAGGTCTTCGAAGCTGCGGTCGACGGCCAGCGGGGCGCGGTACTCGTGGCCGGTGAAGGTGATCTGGGGCTGGCCCCACAGCCGGGTCAGGAAGTCGACCTGGGCGCCTTCCTCGGCGAAGCGGTGCTGGTAGTAGAAGATCTCCGGCTCGTAGAAGTCGCTCTCGATGAGCACCGCGATCCTCGCGCCGTCCAGGGGTTTGCTCCACAGCGCGGTCTCAGGCATGGCTGGCTCCTCGGATCAGGTCGGCGGCACGCTCGGCGATCATGACGATGGCGGTGTGGCAGTTGCCGGAGGGCACCGCCGGCATGACCGAGGCGTCGACCACGCGCAGCCCGTCCACCTGGTGGACCCGCAGCTGGGGGTCCACCACCGCGAGGTCGTCGATGCCCATGCGGCACGAGCCGGCCTGGTGGTGGTAGCTGTCGGCGGTGCGGCGCACGAAGGCGCGCAGTTCGGCCGGGCTGGTGGTGGTGGGGCCCGGGGACAGCTCCTGCTTGTTGAAGGGCGCGAAGGCGCGGGTGCGGGTCAGTTCGCGGGCCAGTTCCACGCCCTGCACCAGGCGTTCCAGGTCGGCGCGCTCGGCCAGGTAGTTGGGGTTGACCAGGGGTTTGGCCAGCGGGTCGGGCCCGGCCAGGCGCACCCAGCCGCGCGACAGCGGGCGCACCACGCCGGGCAGGATGCTGACCGCGTTGGGGTGCTGGGCTGCCACGTTCTGGTCGAAGGGGACGTGGACGAAGGCGAGTTGCAGGTCGGGGGCGGGCAGGTGGGGCCGGGAGGCCAGGAACAGGGCGCTCTCGGACAGGTTCTGGGTGGGTGCGGGGACGCTTTCGCGGGCCTCGGTGATCAGGCCGGTCAGCACGTGGTTGTGGAAGTTCTCGCCGACTCCGGGCAGGGCTGCCCGCACGGGGATGTCCAGGGCGCGCAGCTGGTCGGGGTCGCCCAGGCCGGACAGCAGCAGCAGTTTGGGCGACTCGATGGCGCCGGCGGCCACGATGACCTCGGCGCGGGCGTGGACCTGGTGCAGGCCCGGGGCCAGCGCGCCGGTGTGGGGCAGGGTGCGGCCGGTGACGGCCGGGTCCTGGGCGCCCTGCAGGTACTCCACTCCGGTGCACCGCGTTGCGGAGAACAGCAGCCGGGTGCTGTGGGCGTTGGTGCGCAGCGTCAGGTTGGGGCGCTGCAGGGCGGGTTCCAGGTAGGAGGCCAGGACGCCCTGGCGGCGGCCGTCGGCCACGTCCAGGTGGTGCCAGCCGGTGCCGAACATGACGCCGTCGTTGAAGTCGGCGCGCTGGGGGTGGCCCAGCTCGCGGCAGGCCTCGACGAAGGCGCGCGAGGCGGGGTTGGGCTGGTGCAGGGAGGCGTTGGTGACCCTCTGCGGTCCGGCGGTGCCGGTGCTGGGGCCGGTGGGGTCCTCCTGGTTCTCCAGGCGGGTGAACCAGGGCAGGCACTCGGTGTAGGACCAGCCGGCCGCGCCCTGGTAGGCCCAGTTGTCGAAGTCGGCGGGGTGGCCGCGCACGTGCATCATGATGTAGAGGTTGCTGCTGCCGCCCGGCGCCTTGCCGCGCGGTTCGTGGGTCTGGCGTCCGTCCAGGGCGGGCTGCGGCACGCTCTGGTAGCCCCAGTCCAGGGGGCCGCCCAGCAGCCGGAACCAGGAGGCGGGGTCGTCCACCTCGGGCGGGATGCGCTCGCCGCCGGCCTCCAGCAGCAGCACCCGCACCTGCGGGTCCTCGGTGAGCCGGTGCGCCAGGACGCTGCCGGCCGATCCGGCTCCCACGATGATGTAGTCGTACGGTGTCGCGTCGCCCCCCATGGGCCTGCCCTCCGGTGGTCGATGAAGCGGGTGAGGTGCGCTCAGTCCTGGGACAGGACCTGGAACGGCACGGTGTCGTGGAAGTTGGCCATGTAGGTGATCTGGCCGTGGAGAATGGTGAAGTAGTTCATGACCTGGGCCCGCACGGGCCGGCCGGCGGCGCTGGTGGCGGTGATGCGGGAGACCACCGCGCCCTGGGCGCCGTCAATGAGCACGTGCAGGGGCTCGTTGTGGAAGGCGGCGTACATCTGGCCCATGCCGCCCATCATCTGGCGCAGCTTCTCGCGGCCCTCGATGTGGCCGGCGAGCTGCTCGTCCATGACCATGTCCGGGGCGAACAGGTCGCACCAGCGGTCCCAGTCGGCGGCGTTGGCGTACTCGTAGTAGCGGTCCAGCACGGTGCGGGCGTCCATCGGCTCATCTCCCGGGTCCGGGTCGGGTGCGGCAGGTCAGGGGCCCCGGGCAAGCCGCTGACAGGCAGTCAGCATCCGGGCAGGGCAGGCAGGGCAGGCGGGGCGGGCAGGGTGGGCGGGGTGGGGTCAGGGCAGGCGGGTGCCGTCGCCGGCCAGCGGGGACCAGAACTGGCTGAACGCGGTGGCGTCGTCGCCGAAGGTGCCGTCGCGGCCCTCCACGATGCGCCCCTGGCGCCAGCGCATGAGGTGGAACATCACCGCGTCCAGCCGCTCGAAGGGCGAGGCGGAGTCCTGGGGGGTCCCGGCGCGCCGGGCGGTGTTGTGGGTCAGGTCCGCCGAGCAGCCCGGGCCGGTCATGATGGCCAGGCGCTGCATGGCGAAGGTGCCCCCGGACAGCTTCCCGGCCCGGGCCATCAGGTCCAAGAACGCGTCCAGGCCCTCGTACCAGCCGGCCAGCGGGTGGTCGCCGGGCACCAGCCAGCGCACCTGCGGGTCGTAGTGCCGGGCGATCAGGGCGCGGTCGCCGGTGGCCAGGGCCCGGTAGGCCGCCTCGACCTGGTCGCGGGTGACCACCTCGCCCCCGCCCGGCTCCACACCGCCCGGCGCCGCCCCGGCCGGGGCCGGGGCAGCCGGGGCCGGGGCGGTGGCGGCCGGGGCGGTGGCGGTGGGGGCGGTGGTGGTGGTTGCGGTGGGGGCGGTTGCGGTGGGGTCGCTCACGGCGCGCGCCTACAGGGCCGCGGAGCCGGGCATCGGCTCCAGCGCGTTGACGATGTACGTCTTGATCCGGGGGCCGTCGGCGCCGGCCACCACGACCCAGGTCTGGTCGGCGTCGAAGCCCAGCCAGGCGCTCCTGGCGCCGGGCGCGTCCCAGATCTTGGCCTGCCAGTTGACGCCCACGGCCACGGTGGCCTGGTCGCCGTCGATGACCGGCTCGACCTTGGTGACCGTGTGCTCCTCGTCGAAGAAGCGGTGGGTGACGGCCTTGTACCACTCGGCGAAGCCGGCGTGGCCGCGGGAGGTGCCCTCGGGGAAGCGCATCTCCAGGCCCTCGTCGACCAGGTAGGGCAGGGTGTCGGCCAGCGGCACATGGCGGTCCAGGGCGACGTACCACTGTTCGGCGAACCGGCGGATGGACTGCTCCGTCAGGGGCTGGGGGGACGGCATGGCGGGTGCTCCTCGGCAGGTGTGGGGCGCCACGGGCCCGGCCCGGCGGCGCCCTCGCGGGGCCGGCGGACGGTTGCCCGCGCGGCCCGGCCAGACGGTGCCCGGTCAGGTGGTGCGCCCGGTTCGGCGACACTCAAATCAGATGACACACACTCAGATGACGCATGGTCAGATGGTTCAGGGTGCGGTGGCGTTCGAGTGGGTCTCAGTGGCGTTGGCGCCCGGTGCGGGCGCGCCCGGTGCCCGGGTGGTGCGGCCGCGCAGCCACGCGGTGGTGCGGTGCTGCCCGGTGGTGCGGCCGTGCGGTGCTGCCCGGTGGTACGTGGTGCCCGGTGGTGCGGCCGCGCGGTGGTGCGGTGGTGCCCGGTGGTGCGGTGCCCTGGGGGTGGCCCCGGGGGGGTTAGACGTGCAGGTCGACCAGGAAGGGGCCGTTGTGGGCGAGCATCTGCTCGACCGCGCCGGCGGCGGCTTCGGGCTTGTCCACGCGCAGTGCCTCCACGCCCAGTGACTGGGCCAGGGCGGCGAAGTCGATGGCGGGGTGGGACAGGTCGAAGGAGGCGGGGAAGGCGTGCGGGTCGATGTCGCGTTCGCGCCAGTACTGCTCGATGTTGTCGTCCAGCAGCCGGTACTTGTGGTTGTTGCAGACCACGAACTTGGCCGCGATGTCGTAGCGGGCCGCGGTCCACAGCGCCTGGTAGGTGTACATGGCGCCGCCGTCGCCGGTGAAGCCGACCACGGTGCGGGTGGGGCGGGCGAGTTTGGCGCCGATGGCGCCGGGGATGCCCACGCCCAGGGAGCCGCCGCGGGTGGCGAAGTAGTCGCCGGGGCGCTCGGGGGGCAGGTAGGCGGTGACCTCGGGCGAGCAGGTCAGGGCCTCGTCGAAGACCACCAGGTCGCCGTCGGTCTGCTGGGCCAGGGCGTTGAGGAAGGCGGTCAGTGCGGTGGCGTCGTGGTCGCGCGCGGCCAGTTGGGCGCGCTGCTGGTGGCGGGCGGCGCGGGCGTCGGCCAGGCGGCCGGCGGCCTGGCGGTGCCGGCCGGGGCTCAGCCGCTGGGAGAGGGCGGGGGCCAGGGCGGCCAGGGCGGCCTTGGGGTCGGCGGCCAGTCCCAGGTCGACGGGGAAGTTCTTGGCGATCTCGTAGGCGTTCAGGTCGATGTGCACGATCCGGGCGCCGGGCCTGAAGGGGCTGGCCAGGTGGGGGAAGACCTCGGGGAACACGTAGGTGCCCACGATCAGGACCGCGTCCGCGTCCTGGACCAGGGCGGCGCTGTGCTCGCCGAACATGTGCCCGGTCTGGCCTTGGGCCAGCGGGTGGCCGGCGGGGATGTTGACCTCGGAGGAGTCCACGCCCCACACCGGTGCGCCCCACAGCTCGGCCAGCGCGACCAGTTCGCCCTGGGCGCCGGCCAGGGCGACGCCGTCGCCCACCAGGATCAGCGGGTTGCGGGCGCCGGCCAGCAGGTCCGCGGCGCGGGCC
The DNA here is from genome assembly GCF_041262165.1 of Streptacidiphilus sp. MAP12-16. NCBI lineage: Bacteria > Bacillati > Actinomycetota > Actinomycetes > Kitasatosporales > Streptomycetaceae > Streptacidiphilus > Streptacidiphilus sp. MAP12-16. The sequence goes on along the minus strand of NZ_JBGCBY010000054.1, from coordinate 10,444 downwards.
ACCGCGTCGGGGGCCGGGGCGGTATCGGTGCGCGGCACGCTGCTGGGCAGCACGGGCTCCAGGTTCACGGTGTCCAGCACGTCCATCGGCAGGGCCACGAACACCGGGCCGCGCGGCGGCGTGAGCGCGATCTTGACGGCGCGTCGGATCACCCGCAGCACCGAGGCCGGGTCGGTGACCCGGGTGGCGTACTTGGTCACCGGGCGGGCCATGGCCACCAGGTCGCTGGCCATCTGGGCGTCCATGGCGTCGTAGCGCACCCCGGCGTCGCCGGCCAGGACCACCAGCGGGGTGTGCCCGCGCAGCGACTGGTAGAGCATGCCGATGCCGTTGCCCAGGCCCACCCCGCTGTGCAGTTGCAGCAGGGCCGCGCCGGCGGTGGCGCGCGCGTAGCCGTCGGCGATGCCGGCGGCCACCGTCTCCTGCAGCGCCAGCACGTAGCTGAAGCCGGACGCCTTGTCGGCCGCGTCCAAGAAGCCCTGCTCGACGGTGCCCGGGTTGCCGAACATCCAGTGCAGGCCGTCGGCCTGGAACTGTGCGATGAGTTTGGTGTTGCCGATCTGCGCGGTCACAGCGCTCTCCTCGGGCCCGGTGGTGGCGTGGTTGACCCCGGCACGCGGCTCACCAGCCGTAGCGGCGAAGTCCCTGCTCGAGGACCTCGACGATCTTGTTGCCGGTCAGGAACGAGTCGGGGGTGGAGCGGCCGGTCACGAACGGCCAGTCCACGATCACCGACAGCGGGCGGCCGAAGTTGCCGTGGTAGGCGCCGTGGGGGGCGGTGGCGTCGCGCAGGATGTACTCCAGCGGGTACGGCGGGGGGCCCATGGTGAAGTCGGTGTCCAGGAACCCGGTGCCGTCCTTGTAGTCGTACTCCTTGCAGTGCCCGGTCACGTGCTTGCCGGCGATGATGCTGGCGCGGTCGTCCCAGTCACGGGCAAAAGCCAGGCAGGCCACTCCGTAGCACTCGGCGGCCACCAGCTTGCCGGCGCTCTTGAAGGCCAGGATCAGGTCGTGCACCCGGGCGTTGTTGGCCAGGTCCACGATCGGGCCGCTGCCGCCCACGATCAGGATCGCGTCGAACCCGGCAATCGCCTCGGCGACCTGGTCCAGGTCGCGGTTGTAGTCCTCCAGCAGCCGCAGGTAGCCCGCGTCGCTGGTGTAGGGGCGCTCGGGGACCAGCGCGGAGATGTCCCACGGGTCCTGCAGGCGCGTGGAGGCCTCGAGCTCGCGGCCCATCTTGGCCACCTCGGGGGTGGTCACCGTGCGGCCCAGCGGCGGGTCGACGAAGTCGTCGGCAAGGCTGGGCGGCAGTGCGCGGGCCCGCTTGCCGGTGGGGGTGGCGAAGGTGACCTGGTAGCCGCGCTCGTCGAACGCGGCCAGCGGCCCCACCAGTTCCTCGGCCCAGTACCCGCGTTCCGAGACAACGACCAGAATGCGCTTGCTCACAGAATCCTCCGGCGGGGCGAATCGGATATTCAAGCAGGACCATTGCCCGCCCGGTCACGGGGCGTCAACTCATGCGCCGGTGACTTCCTCAAGTAGCCGCTAGTAGGTCAGGTACACCCCCGCGGCACACCGGCCGGGCCCCAAGTCACCTTGTCACAAGGCGACTTGGTGAAGTCCGCCCGCCGGCGGGCGACTTGGTGAAGTCCCCCGCGGCCCGGGCACGGCCCTGGGTTACCGTCGGGGCACAAGGAGCCGGCCCACCCGCCGGCCCGCCCGCCCGCCGGCGCTCGTCGGCGCGGCACCGCCCCCCCGGGAGGCCCGGCATGCCCGCCTGCACCCATGTCGACCAGGTCGGCCGCCCGGTGACCCCGGGCGCCGACGGCTGCCAGGAGTGCCTGCAGCGCGGGGAGCGCTGGGTGCATCTGCGGCTGTGCCTGAGCTGCGGGCACGTGGGCTGCTGCGACTCCTCGAGGAACCGGCACGCCACACGGCACTTCCGTGCCACCGGCCACCCGATCGCGGCCTCCGCCGAACCGCGCGAGGACTGGGCCTGGTGCTTCGCCGACCAGCTGATCGTGCAGTGCGAGCAAGGGCCGCGGCCGGCCGCGCCACACCATCCAAGGAGCCCGCGTTGATCCAGGCGACAGGTGAGGACGCAGGCAAACCGGTCATCCTGGCGGTCGACGACGACCCGCAGGTGCTGCGGGCGGTGCGCCGGGACCTGCGCGCCCACTACAGCCAGCGCTACCGGGTGCTGGGCGCCACCTCGGCCGGCGAGGCCCTTGGCGTGCTGGACGTACTGGAGGACCGCGGCCAGGACACCGCCCTGTTCCTGGTCGACCAGCGCATGCCCGACACCACCGGGGTGCAGTTCCTGGTCGAGGCGGTCAGCCGGTTCCCCGACGCGCGCCGGGTGCTGCTGACCGCCTACGCGGACACCGACGCGGCGATCACCGCGATCAACCAGGTCCGGCTGGACTACTACCTGATCAAGCCCTGGGACCCGCCGGCCGAGCGCCTGTTCCCGGTCCTGGACGACCTGCTCTCGGACTGGCTGGCCGCCTGGCGCCCGCGCTACCGGGGCATCCGCGTGGTGGGCCACCTGGTCGCCGCCCGCACCCACCAGGTGCGCGACTTCCTGACCCGCAACGGGCAGCCGTTCCAGTTCCTGAACGTGGCCACCGACCCCCAGGCCCGCCAACTGGCCCAGGAGCACCCGGGCGCGGCGCTGCCGCTGGTGCTGTTCCCCGGCGGGGCCGCGCTGGCGGCCCCCTCCAGCGCGCAACTGGCCCAGCAGATGGGCCTGGCCACCACCGCCTCGCGCCCGCACTACGACACCGTGATCATCGGCGCCGGGCCGGCCGGGCTGGCGGCCGGCGTCTACGGCGCCTCCGAGGGCCTGTCGACGCTGCTGGTGGACGCCGACAGCCCCGGCGGGCAGGCCGGCACCTCCAGCCTGATCGAGAACTACCTCGGCTTCCCGGCCGGCCTGTCGGGCACCGACCTGGCGCGGCGCGCGGTCACCCAGGCCGCCCGGTTCGGCGCCGAGGTGCTGCACCCGATGGAGGTGGCCGCACTGCGCCGAGCCGACCCGGCCCGGATCCTGACGCTGGCCGACGGCACCGAGATCAGCGCCGGCAGCGTGCTGCTGGCCATGGGCGTGTCCTACAACCGGCTGCAGATCCCCGGCGCCGACCGCTTCGAGGGCGCCGGCCTGTACTACGGCGCGGCCACCACCGAGAGCAACGCCTGCATCTCCCAGCACGTGTTCATCGTCGGCGGCGCCAACTCCGCCGGCCAGGCCGCGGTGCACTTCGCCAAGTACGCGGCCACCGTCACCGTGCTGGTGCGCTCCGGCACCCTGCAGTCGGGCATGTCGCAGTACCTGGTCGCCGAGATCGCCCGCACCCCCAACATCGAGGTACGCCTCAACACCCAGGTCACCGCACTGCTGGGCACCGACCGCCTGGAACAGGTGCAACTCCTGGACACCGCCACCGGCACCACCGCCCAGCAGCCGGCCAGGTTCGTGTTCACCTTCATCGGCGCGCGCCCGCGCACCGCCTGGCTGGGCCAGGCGGTGGCCTGCGACGAACACGGCTTCGTACTGACCGGCGCCGCCATCCCGCCGGGCGCCTGGACCCTGCAGCGCCCGCCCGCGTTCCTGGAGACCAGCATCCCAGGCGTGTTCGCCGCCGGCGACGTACGCGCCGGCTCGGTCAAACGCGTCGCCTCCGGAGTGGGCGAAGGCGCCATGGCCGTCGCCCTGGTCCACCAGTACCGCGCCGCCACCCAATAACCCAATAGCCCAAGGCCACAAGGGCACAGCCACAGGGGCACAGGGGCACAGCCACAGGGGCACAGGGCGGGGCGCTCCGCGGCCACCCGCCTGCGCCCGGGGCGCCCCTGGCGGGGCGTCAGCCCAGGACCAGGGACTCGTCGCCGAAGTCGGCGACCAGCTTCAACTTCCCGCCCAGGGCCGCGACGTAGGCCGCCGGCGTGTCGACCTCGCTGCGCCCTATCCGGCCCCGCTCGAGGTCGGAGACCCGGGCCTGGGAGACACCCATGCAGGCCGCCAGTTCGACCTGGGTGGCACGCCGGCGCTTGCGGATCTCGGCCAGGCGGTGCGCCCGGACCTGGGCCCGCAGCTCATCGGCCCGACGGGCGATCTCCAGGCGATCCTCCTGGTCGAACAGCCCGCCCCTCAGGACGTCCCAGGACACCGCCCCAGCCGGCGCGGTGTTCACGTCATTGCGGGACATGCGGTCCTTCCTGTCTGGTCGGGTGGCCCTGCGGTAACGGGGGTCATCTACCGGCCTTGCCACCGAGGTAGGCGACGTACGCCTGCTCGGCCGTCTTGATCGCCTGCGGGTACCAGGTCGTCCACTGTCCGCACTTGTCCCCGGCCACCAGGACCACCGCGTTGCGTTGCGGATCGAAGATGAAGATCAGGCGCACCTCGGTAGTACCACTGGAGCTGGCCGCAACTCCTTGAGGCGGGCCAGGTCGGTGCCCTTGAGGGTGTCGACCAGGCGACGGCCCGGCGCGGGGCCCTCCTCCGCCAGGATCTCCGGCGCGGCTGCGACCTGGCGGGCCGTGTCCCGATCGGCCTTGCGCAACTCATGCAACCAGGTCAAGGCGGGTTCAACGACACGACCGGCCAGGACACCGGCGCACGCCCACTGCCCGACAGCAGATATAACTCCCACGCTATATAACACATGTGCTTTTCGCGGGAGGCTGCCCACGAGCGCTTCGCACGCGCCTGGCGTGCGGTGGGCCGCGGCAGCTTGCCCCGTGCTGAGGCCGCGGCAGCTTGCCCCGTGCTGAGGCCGCGGCAGCTTGCCCCGTGCTGAGGCCGCGGCAGCTTGCCCCGTGCTGAGGGGGTCAGGCGATGCGGCGCGGCAGGCCGCCTTCGCGCAGCGGGTGGTCGGGGCGCGGGTGGTCGTGGTGGATCGGGCCGCCGTGGGCGGACAGCGGCAGGCAGGTGCCGCCGCGGCGGTGGGCGACGATCTCGGCGGCCACCGCGACCGCGGTCTCCTCGGGGGTGCGCGCACCCAGGTCCAGGCCGATGGGCGAGCGCAGGCGGGCCAGCTCCGGTTCGCCCAGCCCGGCCTCGCGCAGCGCCTGCAGGCGCTGCAGGTGGGTGCGGCGTGAGCCCATCGCGCCGACGAAGCCCAGCGGGATCCGCAGCGCGCGCTCAAGCAGCGGCAGGTCGAACTTGGCGTCGTGGGTCAGCACGCACAGCGCGGTGCGCGAGTCGATGCGCCCGGCGGCCAGCTGCGCGTCCAGGTAGCGGTGCGGCCAGTCGACCACCACCTGGTGCGCGCCGGGAAAACGCAGCGCGGTGGCGAACACCGCCCGCGCATCGCACACGGTCACGTGATAGCCCAGGAAGGAGCCGATGCGGGCGACGGCGGCGGCGAAGTCGACGGCCCCGAACACGATCATGCGCGGCGGCGGGACGTGCGCCTCGACGAAGAACGTGGCCACCTGGCCGCCGGCCGCCTCGCACGGGCGCCCGTCCCCCGCCAGGGTGAACTGCCCGGTGCGCCCGGCCTCGAGCATCGCGCGGGCCCGCACGACCACGGAGCCCTCCAGCGCCGCACGGCCCGGACCCAGGCTGCCGTGGTACGCGCCGCCGGTCACCGCCAGCGCCGCGCCCAGCAGGTCCTCGCCCAGCAGGCCGCCGCCCAGCAGGTCCGGGTGTGCGGCGCCCTGGGGTACGGCGACCGCGCGCACCAGCGCGACCGGGGTGCCGGCGTGGACGTGGGCCAGGGCCGCGTCCAGGCCCGCCGAGGCCCCGGGGACCACCGGCTGGACAAACACCTCGATGACCCCGCCGCAGGTCAGCCCGACCGCGAACGCGTCCTGGCCGGAGAACCCGAAGCGGTGCAGCACCGGCCGCCCCGACTCCAGCGCCTGCCGGCACAGTTCGTACACCGCCGCCTCCACGCAGCCCCCCGACACACTGCCCACCGCCCGCCCACTGCCGTCCACCGCCAGCGCCGCACCCGCCTCGCGCGGAGCGCTCCCGGACACCGACACCACAGTGGCCACCGCGAACGCGCGCCCCGCGCGGTGCCAGGCGTGCAGGTGAGCGGCGATGTCGTGCACCGTGGGCTCCTGTTCACAGTCGGCGGTACGGGTCCCGGGTCCCGGGGCCCGCCAGGGGCTCCGGGACCGGGTGCGGTGCCCGGGGACCGGGTGCGCTGCCCGGGGCCCGCCAGGGGCTCCAGGACCGGGTGGGCCCGCCGGGGGCTCCGGGACCGGGTGCGGTGCCCGGGGCCCGCCGGGGGCTCCAGGACCGGGTGGGCCCGCCGGGGGCTCCGGGCCCGGGTGCGGGCGCGGTGGCCGGGTGGGGTGGCTAGCTGCCGAAGCCGGCGGTCTGGCGCCAGATCTTGCCGTCGCGTACCACCAGGGTGCCGTGGGCGTGCTCGGGTGCGCCGCCCAGATTCATGACCGCGCGGTAGAAGATGGTGTCCTGGGTCTCGATGTAGTCGGTCAGGTCCACCAGTTCGGGCTCCAGGCTGAGGTAGCCGGTGAACAGCTCGCGCAGCGCCGCGGTACCGGACGCGACACCCTCGTAGCGCAGCAGCGCGGCGTCGGGCAGGTAGTTGTCCATCAACTGGTCCAGGTCGCGGCTGGACAACGCGGCCATCTGGCGGACGAAGACCGGGTGCAGCGCGGATATGTCGGTGCGGGCCATGATCACTCCTCAAGGGGAAGGGAAGGGCGGACGGGAAGGGCGGGCGGGGGGTCAGGGGTTCGGGTGCGGGGGGCAGTCGGCGCGGTGGCCGCCGCCGTCCAGGGGGATGCGCACCACCAGGCGGGTATCGCCGGGGCTGGAGCGCACGGTGATGGTGCCGTGGTGGCGCTGGCCCACGATGCGGTGCGACAGGTGCAGGCCAAGGCCGGTGCCCCGGCCGACGTCCTTGGTGGTGTAGAAGGGCTCGAAGACCCGGGGCAGGACCTTGGGGTCGATACCGGTGCCGGTGTCGGCGACCTCCACGGTCAGGCAGCCGTCCTCGCCCTCCTGGTGCACCCGCAGGGTCAGCGTCCCGGCGCCGTCCATGGCGTCGACCGCGTTGTCGATCAGGTTGGTCCACACCTGGTTGAGCTCGGAGGGGTAGCCGGTCACCGGGGCCAGGCCCGGCGCGTACTGGCGCACGATCCGCACCCGGGCCAGCTTGGCGCGCAGCATGGCCAAGGTGGCTTCCAGGCCGTCGGTGACCGCGAAGGTCTGCTGCGGGGCCCGGTCCAGGTTGGCGTACTCGCGGGTGGCGGCCACCAGGGCGCAGATCCGCGGGGCGGCGGCCTGCAGTTCCGCGGTCAGTGCGCGGGTCTCCAGCAGGCAGGCCAGCTGGTCCAGAGCGCAGGAAAGGACCTGCGGGCGGATCGCGGCCAGGCGCGCTGCCAGCCACCGCTGGTCAAGGCCCAGGTCGGCCAGGGCGGAGGCGAGCGGGCCGGGGCGCTGGGCGCCGCGTTCGCCGGCCCAGTCCACCAGGTCGTCCTCCGCGTCGGCGACCGCCACCGGATCGCTGCGCGCCGCCGGGGCGCCGCCGGTGGCCGCGTCGGCCACCGCGGCCAGGACCGCGCGTTCGGACTCGGTGGCCACCTGGCCCCAGCAGGTGGCGGCCGCGTCCAGGGCGGCGATGGCCGGCACCAGTTCCCCGGCCGCGCGGGCCATCGCCGCCGAGGGGTTGTTCAGCTCGTGGGCCAGGCCCGCGGCCAAGGTACCCAGCGCGGTCAGCGTGGCCCGGTTGCGGGCCTGCACCTCCGAGGACTTGATCCGCCACGCCAGCACCGGCAGCAGCATCCGCGCCACCGAGGTACAACGCGCCAGCATCTCGAAGAAGTCCTCACGCGTGTAGGCCAACACCGTGGTCGGACCGCAGGCGGTAGCGGTAGCCAGATACCCGCCCTCGGTCAACAACGGCAACTCCCCGGTGAAACGATGCGCCACCTGCGGCTTGCCGTCATGACTGTCACCCGCACCAGGGCGGGCCCGGTGGCGCGTCAAAACCTCCTCACGCCCCTCGATGCGCTTGGAGACGATCAACTCACCCGCCAGCAGGACAAAGAAATGCGTGGCCTTCTGCCCGTCACGAAACAACACCTGCGCATCAGCCAACTCCCGACGCTCACAGACCTGAGCAACCCACGCCAACTGCTCGACGCCCAACTCGCTGAACAACTCGACCGAGGCGAGCTCCTCCAACACCACAGCACTAGGCCGAACCTGGCCGGCGACCATCAACTCCTCCAAACAGTTGCCCCACACCACCGTTGCCACACCGGCACCACCGGCGACCCGGACCCAAAAACACCACCACACACCACACACGACACACCCCCACAGGCCGGCGGCCCGCAGGCCCAAAGGCCCCGCAGCCCGGTAACCCGAACCCCGAACGCCCAAGACCCGAAGGGCCGGTGCCCCGAAGGCCGAAGGCCCGAAGAGCCGGTGACCCGGAGGCCGGTGGCCCGAAGGCCGAAGGCCGGTGACCCGAACGCCCAAGACCCGAAGGGCCGGTGACCCGAAGCCGAAGGCCCGAAGGCCGAAGGCCGAAGAGCCGGTGCCCCGGAGGCCGAAGGCCGGTGGCCCGAAGGCCGAAGGCCGGTGACCCGAACGTCCAAGACCCGAAGGGCCGGTGACCCGAAGCCGAAGGCCCGAAGGCCGAAGGCCCGAAGAGCCGGTGACCCGAAGGCCCGAAGGCCGGTGACCCGAAGGCCCGAAGGCCGAAGGCCGGCGACCCGAACGCCCAAGACCCGAAGGGCCGGTGACCCGAAGGCCGAAGGCCCGAAGAGCCGGTGACCCGGAGGCCGAAGGCCGGTGACCCGAAGGCCCGAAGGCCCGAAGGCCCGAAGGCCCAAGGCCGGTGACCCGAAGGCCCGAAGGCCGAAGGCCGGTGACCCGAAGGCCCGAAGGCCCAAGGCCGGTGACCCGAAGGCCCGAAGGCCCAAGGCCGGTGGCCGGTGGCCGGTGGCAGGTGGCCGGTGGCAGGTGGCCGGTGGCAGGTGGCCGGTGGCCGGTGGCCGGGGTGGGTGTCAGCGGGCCGGGGCGTCGGCGGTGCCGGGCCGCGCCCTGTCGGGCGCGGCCCAGTTCAGGCCGGCCAGCGCGATCAGGCACACGGCGCCCACCGCGACCACGAACGCCACCGCGGTGCGGTGCAGCCCCAGGTGACTGGAGACCAGGCCCGCCAGCACCGCGGGCACGCTCATCGACACGTACGCCACCACATACACCGCCGCCATCAACTCCCCGCGGCTTCGCGCGGCGGCCAAAGCCGCCAGCGAACGAAACGCCCCCAGGAACGTCGCCCCCCAGCCCATCCCCAGCACCGCGGTACCCGCGAAGAACACCACCGCGCCACCGGACCACAACGCCACCAACACCAGCACCAGACCCGCCACCAACAGCAGCAAACCCAGCCTCGCGATACGCAGCGCAGCGAGCCGGCCCAGCGCGAGCTGGCCCACCGTGGCGATACCGGCCAGCACCGCCACACTCAGCCCGCCCACCAGATGGCTACGCGAATGCAGCAACTGCAACACCAGCGAAGGACCCAGCGACAGGTAGAAACCACCGACCGCCCACACCGCCACCAACGCCAGCGACAACAACGCGAACGGCCGCCGGGCCGGCCCGGGCACCGAGATCCGGTGCGGACGCACCCTCAAACCCCGCCCCGCCCCAGGCGCGGTCTCCGGCAAGAACACCACCGCGACCAGCGCCAACGCGAACGCGACAGCCAGCAACAGATACGTCAACACCGCCGGCGCCGGCGCGTACTGCACCAACAGCCCCGCAACCAAAGCACCCGCGGCCATCCCCAACGTCGGCGCAGCCGAGTTCACCAGCGTGCCACGCGCCGGCTTGGCCGGCGGCGCCAGCTCGATCAAAGCCGCACCCATCGCCCCGGTCGCCAGACCCACCGCAAAACCCTGCAACCCACGGGCCACCAACAACGCACCCACCCCGCCGGCAGTGGCGAAGACCACCATCGCAGCCACCGCCAACACCAACGCGGCCAACAACACCCTGCGCCGCCCGATCACATCCGACAACGAACCGAAAACCAGCAAACTCGCCAACACCGCGACCGCATACACCGCGAACACCACCGTCAACACCGCCGCCGAGAAATGCCACTCCTGCTGATAGACCACATACAACGGAGAAGGCACCGAAGAAGAAAACAACAACAACACCAACACCGCACCCACCAACCAAAAACCAGCCGAACGCGACAGCGTCCGCGCACGCCCCCCCGCAACAGACACCCGCCCGACACGCACACTCCGGGGTTCATCGATCGCCATGACGCTCACTCCCACAAGGCAGAAGACCGGACACAAACAGAACGCACGACGGCGGGCTCGTCAACAGCCATAGCGCCCACTGCCACCAGCCAGGACTGGACGCAGACACCGCGCAAGCCCGCACGCAAGGCAGCGAGCCCGTCAACAACCACGACGCTCACTGCCACCAGCC
>NZ_JBGCBY010000053.1:0-18525 GCF_041262165.1 Streptacidiphilus sp. MAP12-16 | reverse complement strand
AGGGGGGACCCTGTGGGAGAGTAGGACGCCGCCGAACAACCATTGACAGTAAGCCCCCTGACCACCGGTCAGGGGGCTTAACTGCGTTCCCCACCAGACCAGAACGGAATCCGGCCCTCAGGCCCCCGGCGGTCAGCGAGAGCGGGGCGACCAGCGGACGAGGGACCAGAGGATCAGCCCGCTGAGGCACCAGCCGGCGACAACGTCGAGGAGCCAGTGGTAGTCGCACCAGATCAGGCACAGGCCAACGCCTGTGCAGGCCATCGCAGTGACGGCGTAGAGGGCTCGGCGAAGGTCGCGGGAGCCGAGGAGCCACGTAGTGGCGAGAAGCCATGCTGCGGTGCCGAGGCAGACGCCGGCCGTGCTGGTGTGGCCGGAAGGGAACCAGCCCCAGTCGCCGGGGCCCACGAGCTGGCCCTCGGGTCCCGGTCGGCCGATGAGGATCTTGCCCGGGATGACGGTGGCGAACAAGGCCGCTCCGGCGAGAACCGCGCCGAGTACAGGCTTCCAGGAACGTGACCGCACGGCCGCCGCGGCAGCAGCCAGGCCGAGCAGGGGGATGGCGACAGCCGAGCTGCCCAGATCCGTCCACCCATTGGCGAGCGTGTCGACGAGCCGGTACGGGTTCGCGGCCACCGCGTGCACTACCTGGGTTCGCGCCCAGCGGTCGATGCCGAGTATCGGGCCGTCGACCAGGACCTGTTCGGTGAGAAGTACGATCAGCGCCAGCAGGGCGATCGGAAACCAGAAGGAGCTGAGAGCGCGAGGAAGCCGCCCCGAAGCAGGGGGGAGAGCCCCGGGGCGGCTGTGGTGATCGCCTGTCCGCGTGGCCCGGGGGGTTTGGGTGCGGCGGACGGTCGATCGGCTGAGGGGGTGCGAGCCGGAGCTCGCTGTGGTGTCCTCGGCGGTGTAACGCCGGTGAGGGTCGGTCACCGGCGGGCGCTGCTTCTCCATCTGTCATGACAGTACGTCACGGAGGCTGCCCTAGTGACCCGCCTCACTCACCCGCCATCAGGTCCGCACATCATCTTCACGCCACGGGGTGCGCGGGATGCGCGACGGCCGGTGGCCGGATCCGAATGTTCGGTCCCAGCCACCGGCCCTCGCCCCGTATGGGCGTGTACTGACGTGGTTGTTCGCGCCGTCGGTCAGATGCCGGCGAACACGCTCTCGAGGATGTCGAGGCCCTCGGCGAGCAGGTGCTCCGGCATGACCAGCGGGGGCAGGAAGCGGAGCACGTTGCCGTAGGTGCCGGCGGTGAGGACCAGCAGGCCCTGGGCGTGGCACGCCTTGGCGAGCGCGGCGGTGACCTCCGGGTTGGGGTCCTTGGTGCCGGGCTTGACCAGCTCGACGGCGATCATGGCCCCGCGTCCACGCACGTCGCCGATGACGTCGAACTTCTCCTGCATGGCGCGCAGGCGGCCGAGCATGGTCTCGCCGATGGCCTGGGCCTTGGCGTTGAGGTCCAGCTCCTTCATGGTCTCGATCGAGCCGAGCGCAGCGGCGCAGGCGACGGGGTTGCCGCCGTAGGTGCCGCCGAGGCCGCCCGCGTGCGCGGCGTCCATGATCTCGGCGCGGCCGGTGACGGCGGCGAGCGGCAGGCCGCCCGCGATGCCCTTCGCGGTGGTGATCAGGTCGGGGACGATGCCCTCGTCGTCACAGGCGAACCACTGGCCGGTGCGGCAGAAACCGGTCTGGATCTCGTCCGCGACGAAGACGATGCCGTTGGCCTTTGCGTACTCGACGATCGCGGGGAGGAAGCCCTTCGCCGGCTCGATGAAGCCGCCCTCGCCCTGGATCGGCTCGATGACGATGGCAGCGACGTTGTCGGCGCCGATCTGCTTGTTGATCATATCGATGACCTGGGCGGCGGCCTCGGTCGCGGCGTTCTCGGGGCCGGTCAGCCAGCGGTAGGGGTACGCGACCGGTACGCGGTAGACCTCGGGCGCGAACGGGCCGAAGCCCTGCTTGTAGGGCATGTTCTTCGCCGTCATGCCCATGGTGAGGTTGGTGCGGCCGTGGTAGCCGTGGTCGAAGACCACGACGGCGGTGCGCTTGGTGTAGGCACGAGCGATCTTCACCGCGTTCTCGACCGCCTCGGCGCCCGAGTTGAACAGCGCGGTGCGCTTGTCGTGGTCACCCGGGGTCAGCTCGTTGAGCTGCTCGGCGACGGCGACGTACCCCTCGTAGGGGGTGACCATGAAGCAGGTGTGGGTGAACGCGGCCAGCTGCTCGGCCGCGCGGTCCACGACGGCCTTGGCGCTGTTGCCGACGTTGGTCACGGCGATGCCCGCGCCGAAGTCGATCAGCGAGTTGCCGTCCACGTCCTCGACCACGCCGCCACCCGCACGGGTGATGTAGACGGGAAGGGTGGTGCCCACGCCGGCCGCGACTGCAGCGAGCTTGCGCGCCTGCAGTTCCTGCGACTTCGGGCCGGGGATCGCGGTGACGAGGCGGCGCTCCTGGGGGAGCGACGGGCCGCCGGGCAGCTGCCCGGCGCTGGACGGAGCAGCGCTCATGAGTGGTCTCCCGTGACGTGGGTGGGGGTGGACGCGGCGACGAGGGCGTCTCCCGGACCGGCGTCCGGAGAACCTCGTACTCTGGCAGGCTACGGCGGGACGAAGGGGGTCGCATACGCCGCAGGGGAGTGGTGCGGGGGTGCGAGTTGTCCTGGCCGGACATCGCACCTGCTTACCTGCGCGCCTCTGCTCGGGATCGCCGCTGTCCACTAGATTGAGAGCTTTGGTGGGCTCGCGCGAGGGAGCGGACTGCTATGTCACTGGGTGGCGCGCGCGAGCGGCGGACCGGGGGGGCGGACATGCCGGAGTCGTACCCGTCGTTCCTCCAGGATGTCGGAGAGAACCCGAGGCGGGCGGCTCCGTCCGCATCCGCAGGTCCGGCCGGGTCGGCAGCGCGGAGTGGGCCGACGCGAGATGAGGCGGGCCAGGCTGCGAGGAACGAAGCGGCGACGCCCCCGGGGCATCTCCCTACCTACACTCAGCAGCGGTCCACAACCGGCTTCGACCTTGTCCGCTGGCTTTCGACGCCTCGTCACACCTCCGCCCCCGGCATCTTCGGCCTCGGCCCTGCTCCCAGGCAGCAGCACGAGCGTGACGACGAGGTGGCAGGCGTCCCCGGCTGGCAGTTGCTGCTGCGGGCACTGCTGAACCTCGTCGTTGCCTGGGAGGTGTTCCACTACCTCGGTTCCCTGGCGATCTTCTGGGTGCCGGCTCTGGTTCAGTCGATGGGCGGCGGTGCGGGACTCCAGGGAGCGGTGTCGCAGGTCGCCTACTACGGTCCGGTCGCCCTTCTGATCGCCTGGTTCTTCGGGCGGATGGGTCGTTGGCCGCTGGTCTGGCGACGCTACGGGCGGCCCCTGGTGCACCGGGCGGCGGGAGTTGCCGAGCGGCGGGCGGTGATCCCGGCGCAGGGCGGCGCGCAAGTGCCCGTCGTCGACCCGTGGCGTGAGTTCCGCAGCCTGGCCGAGCCCGACGGGCTGGTGCTGCTGGACCAGGAGACCGTCGCCGGGCAGGTCAACGACGTCGACCACCAGCGGCTCAACCGGGCTCTGGAGTGCGTGCGCGACTACCCGGACCGGCTGGCCGCGCTGCTCGACGCCGTACGTGACCACGGCTCCGCCGCCTGCGCCCACCCCTCCGGCGCGCGTGACCTGCCGGGCCGCGACGCACGCCACGACCTCCTGCTCCGCCAGGTCCGGCTGGGCGCGGCCGAGGACGTCCCGAAGAATCCCGCCGGCTACCGGGGCGTCGACGTCGCTCTCGACCCGATACTGCTCGGCACCTCGCTGCTCGCCGTCGGACCGTCCGGGACCGGCAAGACCTCGCGGTTGGCGCGTCCGCTCGTCGAGGCGCTGTGCCTGCAGGCGCTCACCGGCACCGCCGTCGTCGTCGCCGTGGGTGCCGCCGACGCCGACCTCGGGCCCGACTCCTGGTACGACGTCGTGATCGCCCCGGGCGATCAGCGCTCGCGCTACGGCCTCGACCTCTACGGCGGGGCCCGTCGTCCGGAGGAGGCTGCCGCCCGGCTCGCCGACGCGCTGCTGCCGCAGGAGTTGGCGCCACGCGCCGAGAGCGCCAGACAGGCCCTGCAGCAGGTCGTCGGTCCCTTCGCCGCGGCCTACGGCCGTCCGCCGGGCGTCCGGGAGTTGTGCCTGCTGCTCCGCGGCGAGCCCGCCATCTGGGCGGCTCTGCGCGAACAGCTCGAGGCCACAGGAGTGCTGACGGAGCACCAGTACGAGCTGGCGCAGCGGGAACGGACGCACGGTCAGGTCGAGGACCCGGGCGCACTGCTCGCGGACCGGCTGGGTCTGCTGGACCGGCCGGTCTTCTCGGGTTGCTTCAACACGGACGTCACCTCGGGCTCGGGCCCTGCGCAGCCGTTGTTCGCCATGCGTGTGCTGGACCACCCGCTGCGGGTACGGGTCGCCCTGCCCGAGCAGAGCCATCCCGAGGCGGCCCGCATCATGGCCCGCCTCGCCGTGGGCCAGTTCCTCCATGCCGCGAGCAGCCGCCAGGACCGCTCGCTGTTCGCCGGGCTCGTCGTGGACGACGCCTCCGCCGTCATCGATCCCCACACCGTGCGCGGGCTGCACCGGCTGCGCGGCGCGCACGCCGGTGCGGTGCTGCTGCTGCGTACGCTCGTCGACCTGCCGGAGGCCCTGCGCGTGCCGCTGTTCGGCGCGGTCGGCGGCAGGATGGCGTTCCCCGGCATCGCTCCCTGGGACGGGAAGCTCTTCGCCGAGACCTGGGGGACGGTGTGGGTGGACGAGCGGGACGTCACCCGCGCCCCGGACACGTCCGGCGGATTCCTCAAGAGGACGTGGCGCGGGGTGCGCACGGTGCTCGAAGGGGAGCGCGCGCAGACCGAGAGCGTCACCACGCGCCAGGTCGAACGCCGCAGGTGGTCGCCTTCCGACCTGGCACAGGTGCTTCCCGGCGGTCATGCAGTGCTGTCCCTGACGGCGGTCGACGGCACGCCCGTGCCTCCGCTGCTGATCGACCTCCGGGGCCGACGCCCCAGCTGATCCTGACCCCCGGCCATCCCGCGCGGCCGACTGCGACGGTAAGGCAGAATCAGAAGAGGTCGTTGTCCCTGGCGGCCAGTGCAGCGCCCGGTCGCAGCGTCGCGCCCGGGGAACGTCCGCCGAAGGTGACATGTCTCCTAAAATCACAGCCTCTAAAGTCGCGGCCCCGAAAATCACAGCCCCCAAGAGCACAGCGGCCCAGAGTTCGGGCGCCCGCAGCTCCACCTCCGCACCACCCACCACGGTCACCCTGTCCGCTCTGGTCGGGATACCCGGGCTGGGGCTCACCGTCCTCGCCGGGGAGCAGCAGCTGGACCGCCCGGTGCGGTGGGTGCACACCAGCGAGCTCGACGACCCGGTCCCCTATCTGGAGGGCGGGGAGCTCCTGCTCACCACGGGCCTCAAGCTCGGTCGGGCCAAGGAGAAGCTGCGCCGCTACGTGCACCGTCTGGCCGACGCGGGCGTGGCCGGGCTCGGCATCGGCGTCGGTCTCTCCTACAGCGAGGTGCCCGCCGCTCTGGTCGAGGCTGCCGCGGAACGCGAACTCCCCCTGCTGGAGGTGCCGCAGCCCACCCCGTTCATCGCCATCAGCAAGGCCGTCACCGCCGCCCTCGCCGCCGAGCAGTACCAGGCCGTCACCACCAGTTTCGAGGCGCAGGAGGAGCTGACCAGGGCCGCTCTCGGGAAGGACGGGACCGGTGCCCTGGTCCGCCGGCTCGCGGCCAGGCTGGGTGGCTGGGCGGCCCTGTACGACGCCTCCGGCGCCGTCGTCGTAGCCGCCCCGGACTGGGCGGCGAAGCGCGCGAACGGTCTTCGCCCCGAAGTGGACCGGCTGCGCAGCCGACCGGCTCCCTCCAGCGCCGCCCTGCAGAACGAGCAGCAGGACCAGGACTACGTCGTCCTGCAGTCCCTGGGCGCGGACCGCCGGGCCCGCGGCTTCCTCGCCGTCGGCACCGAGGACCGGCTCACCCCCACCGAGCGCTACGTCCTCAACGCCGCCGTCGCCCTGCTCACCCTCACCCTGGAGCGCTCGCGCGACCTGCGCCGGGCCGAGGAGCGGATGCGGACCGCACTGCTGCGGCTGATCCTCACCGGCGAGATCGCCATCGCCCGAGAGGTGGCCGGCCCGCTCCTCGGCGGCCTTCCCGAGGGGCCGGTCCGCGTGCTGCTCGCCGAGGGGGAGCCCCTCTCCGACCTCGGCGACCTCGCCGAGCAGTCCGCCACCCGCACGGGCGAACCCCTGCTGCTCGCCCCCGAGGGCAACCGACTCGTCCTGCTCGCGCTGGACGGCGGCGCCGTCCACACGGAGTGTGTCGCCGCAGCCCAGGACCTGGAGGGCGTCTCTCTGGGGATCTCCGCGCCGACCGCTCCCGAGGCCGCGGGCGCCGCTTACGCGCAGGCCGAACGCGCCCTCGCGGTGGCCGTGCGCAGCGGCCGTCGCAGCGTCGACCACGACGAGGTCGGCACCGGCTCCCTGCTGCCCCTCCTCGCCGACGAGGCCGTCCTCGCCTTTGCCGACGGCCTGCTGCGCCCGCTGCGGGAACACGACAAGACCTCCCGGGGAGACCTGGAGGCGAGCCTGCACGCCTGGCTCTCCCACCACGGTCAGTGGGATGCCGCCGCGGCCGACCTGGGCGTCCACCGGCATACGCTCCGCTACCGGATGCGCCGGGTCGAGGAACTGCTGGGCCGTTCGCTCGACGACACCGACGTGCGGATGGAGCTGTGGCTCGCGCTGCGTACCCGCAGCCGCTCCTAGGAGGGTGCTCCCGGCGGTGCCAGTCCGTACTGATCCACCCATTCGACTACTACGCAACGGACAACCTCCGGCCGTGGTGCAGCGCCCTACCGTGGTGTCATACATCCCTTTTCGCACAGTGACGCAGAAGAAAGGCCGGTGACCTCGGTGACCAGCACCTACGCATTCTGGCTGGCCGGTCGGCAGGAGAGCGGGACGGAGTCCTTCGAGGTCCACAACCCGTGGGACAACAGCCTGGTCGGCACGGTCAGCGTCCCGACCGAGGCCCAGGTCGAAGAGGCCGTGGCCGCAGCCGTGGCGGTGCAGGACGAGTTCGCCGCCACTCCTGCCTACGTCCGTGCGGCAGCGCTGGACCACGTCTCCCGCCGGCTGACCGAGCGCGGCGAGGAACTCGCCCGCCTGATCACCGCCGAGAACGGCAAGCCGATCAAGTGGGCGCGTGGCGAGATCGGCCGTGCCGCCTCGGTGTTCCGCTGGGCCGCGGAGGAGGCCCGCCGCTTCAACAGCGGTGAGGGCCAGCGCCTCGACACCGACGCGGGTGGCACCGGTCGCCTCGCGATCACCCGCCGCTTCCCACGCGGCGTCGTCCTGGGCATCGCGCCGTTCAACTTCCCGATGAACCTGGTCGCGCACAAGGTGGCCCCGGCCATCGCGGTCGGCGCGCCGATCATCCTCAAGCCCGCCCCCGCCACCCCCATATCGGCCCTGATCCTGGGCGAGATCCTGGCTGAGACCGACCTTCCGGCCGGTTCCTGGAGCGTCCTCCCGGTCTCCAACGACCGGATGCCGGCCCTGGTCCAGGACAAGCGGCTGCCCGTGATCTCCTTCACCGGCTCCGACAAGGTCGGCTACCAGATCATCGACTCGGTGCCGCGCAAGCACGTCACCCTGGAACTCGGCGGCAACGCCGCAGCCGTCGTCCTCGACGACTGGTCCTCCGAGGCGGACCTGGACTGGGCCGCGAGCCGGATCGCGACCTTCGCCAACTACCAGGGCGGGCAGTCCTGCATCTCGGTGCAGCGCGTCGTCGCCGACACCTCGGTCTACGAGCGTCTGGTGGAGAAGGTCGTCGCCCAGGTCGGAGCGCAGGTCACCGGTGATCCTGCGGATGACGCCGTGGACGTCGGTCCGCTGGTCAACGAGGACGCGGCCAAGCGGGTCGAGTCCTGGGTCGACGAGGCCGTCGCCGCCGGTGCGCAGCTGCTCGCGGGCGGCAAGCGCGACGGTGCGGCGTACGCGCCGACGATCCTCGGGGACGTCCCGGCCCACGTCCGGGTCGCCACCGAGGAGGTCTTCGGACCGGTCCTGACGCTGCACCGCGCAGAGGGCACCGACGCCGCCTTCGCCCAGGTCAACGACTCCAAGTACGGCCTGCAGGTGGGTGTCTTCACGCACGACATCCAGACCGCCTTCCGGGCGCACCGGGAGCTGGAGGTCGGCGGCGTGATCGTCGGCGACGCGCCCTCGTACCGTGCCGACCAGATGCCGTACGGCGGGGTCAAGGACTCCGGCGTCGGGCGTGAGGGGGTCGCCTACGCGATGGGCGACTACACCTACGAGCGGGTGATGGTGCTGACCGGGCTGGCGCTGTAGCCGGATGCCTCCCGATCTGGGAGCGGAGGGGCGGGAGACCGCCTTTCCGCTCCCAGATTTTCGTTTCACCACTGGTGATCTCTTGGTAACGGAGCGTACGGTCGGGTAACACTGGCAGGTAACCCAGGAACCCACCTCGAGGTGATGCTCCATGTCCACCCCCAAGGCTGCTCCGAAGGTCACCGAGCGCGAGGCGCGCCGCGTCGCGGAGGAGGCGCGCGAGCAGGACTGGCGCAAACCCAGCTTCGCGAAGGAGCTGTTCCTCGGTCGATTCCGGCTGGACCTGATCCATCCGCATCCGCTGCCGGACGCCGAGTCGGTGCGGATCGGCGAGGAGTTCCTGGCGCGGCTCGGCGACTTCTGCGAGACGAAGATCGACAGCGCGCTGATCGAGCGCGAGGCGAAGATCCCGGACGAGGTGGTGAAGGGCCTCCAGGAGCTCGGCGTCTTCGGGATGAAGATCGACGTCGAGTACCAGGGCCTGGGACTCACCCAGGTGTACTACAACCGGGCGCTCGCGTTGCTGGGCAGCGTCAGCCCCGCGATCGGCGCCCTGGTCTCCGCACACCAGTCCATCGGCGTACCGCAGCCGCTCAAGATGTTCGGCACCAAGGAGCAGAAGGAACGCTTCCTGCCCCGCTGCGCCCACACCGACATCACCGCCTTCCTGCTGACCGAGCCGGACGTGGGCAGCGACCCGGCCCGGCTCGCCACCGCCGCCGTGCCGACCGAGGACGGAGCGGCGTACGTCCTGGACGGCGTGAAGCTGTGGACCACCAACGGCGTGGTCGCCGACCTGCTGGTGGTGATGGCGCGAGTGCCGAGGTCCGACGGGCACAAGGGCGGGATCAGCGCCTTCGTGGTGGAGGCCGGCTCGCCGGGGATCACCGTGGAGAACCGCAATGCCTTCATGGGGCTGCGCGGGCTCGAGAACGGCGTGAC
The DNA here is from genome assembly GCF_041262165.1 of Streptacidiphilus sp. MAP12-16. Taxonomy (NCBI): domain Bacteria; kingdom Bacillati; phylum Actinomycetota; class Actinomycetes; order Kitasatosporales; family Streptomycetaceae; genus Streptacidiphilus; species Streptacidiphilus sp. MAP12-16. Next base: position 9,187 of record NZ_JBGCBY010000053.1, on the reverse strand, counting down.
CCGCTTCCACCAGGTCCGGGTGCCGGCCGAGAACCTGATCGGCGCGGAGGGGGCGGGGCTGAAGATCGCCCTGAGCACCCTCAACACCGGGCGGCTGTCGCTGCCCGCTTCGTGCGCAGGTGCGGGCAAGTGGTGCCTGAAGATCGCCCGGGAGTGGTCGGCGGCGCGCGAGCAGTGGGGCAAGTCCATCGCCGAGCACGAGGCGGTGGCACAGAAGATCTCATTCATCGCCGCGACCGCGTTCGCGCTTGAGGCCGTGCTCGACCTGTCCAGCCAGATGGCGGACGAGGACCGCAACGACATCCGGATCGAGGCGGCGCTCGCCAAGCTCTACGGCTCCGAGATGGGCTGGCGGATCGCCGACGAGCTGGTCCAGATCCGCGGCGGCCGCGGGTACGAGACAGCGGCCTCGCTGGAGGCCCGAGGAGAGCGGGCGGTGCCGGCCGAGCAAGTCCTGCGGGACATGCGGATCAACCGGATCTTCGAGGGGTCGACCGAGATCATGCACCTGCTGATCGCGCGGGAGGCGGTGGACGCGCACCTCAAGGTGGCGGGCGACCTCATCGAGCCGGAGGCCGATCTGAAGCGCAAGGGTCGCGCGGCGGCGCGCGCGGGGGTCTTCTACGCCGGGTGGCTGCCGAAGCTCGCCACCGGAGCGGGCCAACTGCCGACGTCCTACCGGGAGTTCCACCCGGACGGGCACGCTGACCTGTCCGGTCACCTGCGTTTCGTCGAGCGCGGCGCGCGTAAGCTCGCCCGCTCCACCTTCTACGCGATGTCCCGCTGGCAGGGCCGGATGGAGACCAAACAGGGGTTCCTCGGGCGGATCGTGGACATCGGTGCGGAGCTGTTCGCGATGAGCGCGGTCTGTGTACGGGCGGAGATGCTCCGGACCGGAGCGGGCGCCGACGGGGAGGCCGGGCGGTCGGCGTACGAGCTGGCGGACCTGTTCTGCCGCCAGGCGCGGATCCGGGTGGACGAGCTCTTCGGCCGGCTCTGGAACAACACCGACGACCTGGACCGGGCCGTGGCCCGACGGGTCGTGGGCGGTCGCTACACCTGGTTGGAACAGGGGATTCTGGACCCGTCGGGGGAGGGGCCGTGGATCGCCGACTCGACGCCGGGCCCGTCCCAGCGGGAGAACGTGCACCGGCCGCTCGGGTGACCCGGCAGCGCTGACGCTCGCTCAGTCCTGGCCGGTTCGGGGGAGTCCGGGGTCGCGCGCCGGTCGGTACGATTTCGACCGACGCGCGACACTAGTCCGGAACCTGGGGAGCCGAACGGCTTCGTGATCGTTTCCCCCGGTTCCGCCGGAGCAGAACGGGCACCCCGTGAGCTATCCGCCGTACGGTCAGGACCCCCGGCGTCCCCAGGACAACCCTCCTCCGACCCCCGGCCGGGGGGACCCGCTGCCGGGATACGGGCCTCCGCCGAGCCCGTACGGCCCGCCGAGAAACCCCTACCCGGGGCCCAATCCGTACCGAGGGCAACCAGCACCGCCGCCGCCACCCCCGCCGCCGCCACCGCCTCCACCACCGCCTCCGCCGGGCGGTGGGCACGGCGGCGGTCCACGGCGTCGAAAGCCCGCGCGCCGGGGTCGACTTGTCGCCGTCGCCGCAGCCCTGGTCCTCGTCGTCGCCGGCGCCGTCGTACTCGCGAACAGGGGAGGAGGCACGAAGCGGACGACGTCCAGCGACGGGCTCAGCACGAGCAGTCAGGGCGGGTCCTCGTGGGTCGCTCCGAACTGGGCGACCAAGGCCCACGACATCGGTCCGGCCGACCCGAAGACGGTGGTGACCGGCACCGTCTACTTCGCGAAGGCGAACCAGGTGACCCTCGACCAGTACGCCGCCTCGGTCGGTACGCCCGGAAGCCCGGACTACCACCACTTCCTGAGCGTCGATCAGTTCCACGCCCGCTTCGTGAACCACGCCAACGCCAGTGCGGCAGTCACCCAGTGGGTGCAGCAGGCTGGCATGCAGATCCTCTCCCAGGACACCGAGTCGATCGTGGTCTCCACGACGGTCGCGAAGGTGGAACAGACTCTGAACATCAAGATCGACCGCTTCCGTCACCAGGGCCGGGTGGACCTGTCCCCGACCTCGCCACCGCAGTACCCCGGCAACGTCGGTGACTACGTCGCGAGCGTGACCGGTCTGACCACCTCCAGCCCCGTCAACCAGCCGCCCGTTCCCAAGGCGGGAAAGAACAGCAGAAGCGGCGCCGGGAGCGCAGGCCTGCTCCACCCGCACGCCGCGACCGCGGGCGGAACGCTCGCCTGCAGCAGCTACTTCGGGCAGAACCCGGCCACGAGCTATCCCCCTGCTCCCGGCCAGAGCTCCACCCCGCCGATGGCGGTCTGCGGCTACAACCCCTCCCAACTGCGCCGCGCCTACGGGGTGGAGGCGAGCGGGCTCACCGGCAAGGGGGTGACCATCGCCATCGTGGACGCCTACGCCTCGCCGACCATCGTGTCCGATCTCGCCGTGTACGACCGGCAGGCGGGCCTCCCCCCGGTCCAGTTGCAGCAGGTGGTCCCGGCGTCGTTCGACTCGCGGGCCACGGCATCCGACGCGGCGGGCTGGTACGGCGAGGAGACCCTCGACATCGAGGCCGCGCACACGATCGCCCCGGACGCCAAGATCATCTACTATGCGGCTCGCTCGCCCGACGGCGCCGATCTCGAAGCCCCGCTGCACACCGTCGTGGAGCAGCACTCCGCCGACATCGTCAGCGGTTCCTGGGGCATGGACGAGAACGCCGGTGACCAGGCCAACCTCGCCGCGGAGACGCAGATCTTCGAACAGGGCGCGGCGGAGGGCATCACCTTCGACTTCTCGACCGGGGACAACGGCGACTTCACCGCCGGCGACAACCCGACCAGCGCGCCCACCGTCAATGAGCCAGCCGACAACCCCTGGGCCACCGCCGTCGGCGGAACCACCCTCGGCATCGGTCCGAACGGTGAGTACCAGTGGGAGACCGGATGGGGGGAGAAGGCACTACCGCTACGCAACGGCGCCTGGGACACCACCGCCGGAACGTTCGCCGGTGCCGGCGGCGGCGGGACCAGCCGGGTCTTTCCGCAGCCTCCCTACCAGCAGGGCATCGTGCCCGATTCGCTGGCCAGGGCGGTCAACTCCGCGCAGCCGGGACGGGTGCTGCCGGACGTGTCGATGCTCGCCGACTCGACGACCGGGTTCCTGGTCGGCATGAGCAGCGGGACGATCAGCTCGCGGCCGAGCAGCGACGGAAACGGCGTCCAGTTCGTCGAGTCGGGGACGTCCTTCGGCGTGTCGACGATCGGTGGGACGAGCCTGGCGAGCCCGTTGTTCGCGGGGATGGAGGCGCTGGCCGAGGAGGCGTCGGGATCGGCGCTGGGCTTCGCCGATCCGGTCCTCTACAAGCTCTACAACACACCGCAGTTCCACGATGTACTGCCCGCGCCGCAGGCGCTCGGACATGAGCCGTTCCAGGTGACGGGCGATCGGAACGGCAACCCCGTGCTGATGGTGGGGGACGTCGACACCTCACTGAGGACCACTCAGGGATTCGACGACGTCACCGGGATCGGCAGTCCGGCGCCGTCGTTCCTGACCTGGTTCAGGGACCATCCGAACGGCAACTGACGGTGGATCATGTCCCGGCCCCGGCGGACCCTGCCGGAGCCGGGACTCCTCTGCCTCTGTACGATGCCGCACAGGCGTGCGACGGAAGCGTGTGAGCACCGGGGGCCCGTACGCCGCGTCAGAGGTCGCCCGAGCGCGCCCGGCGGATCGATCCAGCTCCCGGCGAATCCATCGACGAGAACAGGTCCCCAGGTGAGTTACCCGCCGTATGGGCAGAACCCCCAGCACCCCCAGCACCCGCAGCACCCGCAGCACCCGCAGCACCCGCAGAATCCTCAACCGCAGCAGCCGGCTAACCCCTATGCCAGACCGCAGCCGCCGCAGCAGCCCAATCCCTATGGCCGGCAGCCTCCGCAGCAGGACCCGTACGGCCGCCCGCCGCAGCCGCAGAATCCCTACGGTCGCCCGCCGCAGCAGCCGCCTCAGCCCAACCCGTACGGCCAGCAGCCTCCGCAGCAGAACCCGTACGCGCGCCCGCAGCAGCCACCGCCGCCCCCGCAGCAGCAGCCGCCCTACGGCGGTCAGCCTCCGTTCGGCGGCGGGCCGGGCGGGCCGGGCGGGCCGGGCGGGCCTGGTGGTCCCGGCGGGCCCGGCGGCATACCCGGCGGTAGTGGCGCCGGGGGCGGCGGCCCGCGCCGGTCCAGGAAGGGCATGCTCATCGCCGTCGGCACCACCCTGGTCCTGGTCGTCGCCGTGACCGCGATCGTGGCCAACTCCGGCAAGAACAAGACGACCGGCACCAGCGGTGGCAGCAGCGACGGTGGCACCACCAGCGCCGCCGGCGGGACCTCGTGGGCTCCGCCGACCTGGGCCGTCCCGGCGAACGACATCGGGCACGCCGATCCCAACACGGTGGTCAGCGGCACCGTCTACTTCGCCAAGTCGCACCCGCAGGACCTGGCCACCTATGCGATGCAGGTCGGCACCCCGGGCGACCCGAAGTACCACAAGTTCCTCTCCCCGTCCGACTTCACCTCGACCTTCAGCAACCACACGGACGCCAGCCAGGCCGTGACCCAGTGGGTCCAGCAGGCGGGGATGAAGGTCCTCTCGCAGACCCCGCAGTCGATCAACGTGTCCACCACCATCGCCAAGGTGGAGGACACCCTCAAGGTCAGGATCGACCGCTACAAGCACAAGGGCCGCGTCGACATCGCCCCGACCTCGCAGCCCCAGTACCCGTCGAACGTCGGCGACTACGTCGCCAGCGTCACCGGTCTGACCACGTCCAGCCCGGTCGACAAGCCGCATCTCCACGTCACCGCCGGCAACCCCAACTGCAGCACCTACTACGGCGAGCGGATGACCAACGCCCCGGCCGGTCCGGGCGGCGGCAGGCCGGCCCAGTTCATGTGCGGCTACACCGCCGCGCAGCTGCGCAGCGCGTACGGGGCGAGCGCCAGCGGGTTCACCGGCAGGGGAGTGACGATCGCGATCGTCGACGCCTTCGCCTCGCCCACGATCGTCCAGGACGTCAACCGCTGGTCCCGCGGGAACGGCCTGCCCGCCTTCACGTCAGGGCAGTTCAGCCAGGTACTCCCGGCTTCGTTCGACGCGTCGAGCACCGCCGACCTGGCCTCGGGCTGGTGGGGCGAGGAGACCCTCGACGTCGAGGCGGTGCACGCCATCGCCCCCGACGCGAAGATCGTCTACTACGCCGCGCGCAAGCCCGACGACTCGGAGTTCTTTACGTGCTTCCAGCAGATCGTCTCCAACCACAGCGCTGACATCGTCACCAACTCCTGGGGCGGCCCCGAGGCCACCGGCGACCCCAACGACATTCCGGCCGGTGAGCAGATCTTCCAGCAGGCCGCGGCCGAGGGCATCAGCTTCAACTTCTCCACCGGCGACGACGGCGACTACACCCACGCCCGTGACAACGCGACCACGTCACCCACCGCGTCGTATCCCTCGGGTGACCCCTGGGTGACCGCGGTCGGCGGCACTACACTCGGCATCGGCGCCCACGGCAACTACCAGTGGGAGACCGGCTGGGGCGACGTCGGCTACCCGCTGAGCGGAAGCACCTGGGACACCGCGAACGGGAAGTTCGCCGGCGGTGGGGGCGGCGGCAACAGCGTCGTCTTCCCCCAGCCGCCCTACCAGAAGGGCGTCGTCCCCGACAGCCTGGCGAACGCGACCAAGGGCACGCCCCAGCGCGAGCAGCCCGACGTCGCGATGCTGGCCGACCCGGCGACCGGCTTCTCCGTCGGCCAGACCATCGGCACCGCACGTGCGGTGCCGACCAGCGAGGGCGGCGTCACCTTCACCATGAGCGGCGGCACGTACACGCTGCAGTCGACCGGCGGCACCAGCCTGGCGTCACCGTTGTTCACCGGCATGGAGGCGCTGGCCGAGCAGGCGTCCGGCACCGGGCTGGGCTTCGCCAACCCGGTGCTCTACCACCTGTACCGCTCGGCCCAGTTCCACGACGTGGTGCCCAACCCCGTCGACGGCCACGAGCCGAGCATCCTCGGCGGGGACCAGAACGGAAACCCGATGCTGGTCGCCATGAACCAGGACTCCTCACTGAAGACCGCCAAGGGGTACGACGACGTCACCGGCCTCGGCAGCCCGACGTCCTCGTTCATCACCTGGTTCAAGCAGCACCCCGACGGCAACTGACCGCGTCGGTCGGAGCGGGATCGGAACGGGATCGGAACGGGAGGGGAGGGGGCGCCCCGGCACTCGTCGGGGCGGCTCTCATCCCCTCGGGGAACGCTGTCGGTCAGGCAGGACACAATGGTCGGTATGGACTCTCTCGCCGATCCGCATCTGCGCTTCGAACCCGTCGTCGCCGACCCCACCGGGCCCCGGGAGCTGGTGATCCTCGGCTCCACCGGCTCCATCGGAACCCAGGCCATCGACGTGGTGCTGCGCAACCCCGACCGCTTCCGCGTGGTGGGTCTGTCCGCCGCCGGCGGCCGGCTGGAGCTGCTGGCCGAGCAGGCGCTGCAGCTCGGCGTGCGCACGGTCGCGGTCGCGCGGGCGGAGGCGGTTCCCGAGCTGCGCGCGATACTCGCCGCGAAGGCGCGGCCCGGTGCGGAGGCGCCGGAGATCCTGGCCGGTCCGGACGCGGCCACCGAGCTGGCCCGGATGGAGTGCCACTCGGTACTGAACGGCATCACCGGATCCATCGGCCTGGCGCCGACACTGGCCGCGTTGGAGGCCGGACGGGTGCTGGTGCTCGCCAACAAGGAGTCGCTGATCGTCGGCGGCCCGCTGGTCAAGGCCGTCGCCAAGCCGGGCCAGATCGTTCCGGTCGACTCCGAGCACACGGCCCTGTTCCAGGGATTGATGGGCGGCACCCGCCGCGAGGTCCGCAAGCTTGTAGTCACCGCCAGCGGCGGCCCCTTCCGCGGCTGGAGCCGGGACCGGCTCGCCGGGGTCACCCGTGAACAGGCGCTGGCCCACCCGAACTGGGACATGGGCCCGGTGATCACCGTCAACTCGGCCACCCTGGTGAACAAGGGGCTGGAGGTGATCGAGGCGCACCTGCTCTACGACATTCCCTTCGAGCAGATCGAGGTCGTGGTTCATCCGCAGTCGATCGTGCACTCGATGGTGGAGTTCACCGACGGCTCCACGATCGCCCAGGCCAGCCCGCCGGACATGCGGATGCCGATCGCGCTCGGCCTCGGCTGGCCGGACCGGGTGCCGGACGCCGCCCCCGGCTGCGACTGGACCAGGGCCGCCAGCTGGGAGTTCTTCCCCCTCGACACCGAGGCATTCCCCTCCGTCGGCCTGGCCCGCGCGGTCGGCGCCCTCGGCGGGACGGCGCCCGCCGTCTTCAACGCCGCCAACGAGGAGTGCGTCGACGCCTTCCTCGACGGTCGGCTGCCGTTCACAGGCATCGTGGATACGGTGGCCAAGGTGGTCGCCGAGCACGGCGCGCCCACCCAGGGAACCTCGCTCACCCTGCCGGACGTCCTGGCAGCGGAGACCTGGGCCCGCGCGACCGCGACGGCATACGTTAGGGAAGGTGGCCGATGACGGCACTCATGACGGTTCTCGGCATCGCCATCTTCGCGATCGGCCTGCTGGTCTCGATCGCCTGGCACGAGCTGGGCCACCTCACCTGGGCCAAGATCTTCAAGATCCGCGTGCCGCAGTACATGGTCGGCTTCGGCCCGACCATCTGGTCGCGGAAGAAGGGCGACACCGAGTACGGGGTCAAGGCCATCCCGCTCGGCGGCTACATCCGCATGATCGGGATGTTCCCGCCCGGGGCGGACGGCAAGATCACCGCTCGCAGCACCTCACCCTGGCGCAGCATGATCGAGGACGCCCGCGCGCAGTCCTACGAGGACCTGCTGCCCGGCGACGACACCAGGCTCTTCTACACCCGCAAGCCCTGGCAGCGGGTCATCGTGATGTTCGCCGGTCCGTTCATGAACCTGATCCTGTCCTTCGGACTGTTCCTGACCCTCTTCATGGGCTTCGGCGTGGTCACTCCCAACCTGACCGTGGCGACCGTCACCGGGTGCGTGGTCAAGCAGACCGACACGGCGGCCGGCGGCAGCACCTGTCCGAAGGGCGCACCGCCGTCTCCGGCGGCGGCGGCCGGCCTCCGGCCCGGCGACACGGTCGTCTCCTTCAACGGGGACAAGATCGGCAGCTACGACCAGTTGCAGGCCGACATCCGCAAGTCGCCCGACAAGACCGTGCCGATCGTCGTGAACCGCAAGGGGCAGCAGCTCACTCTCAGCGCGACCCTGGTGACCAACCAGGTGCTCGCCGAGGACAGCAACGGCAATCCCACCCATGGGACGGTCCAGGCCGGGTTCCTCGGCATCGCCCCACAGCAACCGGTCACCCAGCTGGGCTTCGGCGCCAGCATCGACCGGATGGCCGGCGCGGCCAGGAACGGCCTCAGCTCGATCGCGGCCCTCCCGTCCAAGATCCCCGCGCTCTGGAACTCCGCCTTCGCCGGGGCCCCGCGCACCGCTGACCAGCCCGTCGGCGTGGTCGGCGTCGCCCGCGTGGGCGGTGACGCGTTCGCGACCAAGGCGCCGCTGGTCGACAAGCTGGCGTTCGAGATCGGGCTCCTGGCGGGTCTCAACCTCTCGCTCTTCCTGCTCAACATGCTGCCGCTGCTCCCCCTGGACGGTGGCCATATCGCCGGCGCCCTGTGGGAGTCCTTCCGCCGGCGCACCGCGCGGCTGTTCCGGCGTCCCGACCCGGGCCCCTTCGACGTCGCCAAGCTGATGCCGGTGGCGTACGTGGTCGCGGGCGTGTTCCTCTGCTTCACGGTCCTGGTCATGATCGCTGATGTGGTGAACCCGGTGAAGGTCGGCTGATCCGCGACGAACGGACGAACAGCAGGTTGCGGGGCCGAGCGGATGTGATTCCGCTCGGCCCCGTGGCGTACGGTTGTGCTGGGCGCGCTGGGACCATCTCCAGGCACCCGGACCACCGGGAGATCCGGTCGGACCACCACCTCACCTTGGGGAACTAGCCAGAGATGACCGCGATCTCGCTCGGAATGCCGTCCACGCCGTTGAAGCCGCTTGCTGTGCGGCGGAAGAGTCGTCAGATCATGGTCGGCAGTGTGGCGG
>NZ_JBGCBY010000052.1:0-20814 GCF_041262165.1 Streptacidiphilus sp. MAP12-16 | reverse complement strand
ACTCCGGCTCGCCCGCAACCAAAGCCGCCGACAGCGCCTCCCGCGAGAAGTCCCCACCATCCACATCCACCAGCACAAACCGGTCAGGATTCTCCGCCTGCGCGGACCGCACCAAACCCCACACCGGCGCATCTGCCAGATCGTCAACACCCGCAGACCCAGCAGCAACCGCCCCACGCGTCACCAACACCAAACGCGACCCGGCAAACCGCTCATCCGCCAACCACCCCTGCACCACACCCAACACACCACGCAACGCCGAACGCACCGCACCAGCGACACCATCAGTCGCCTTGCCTGGCACCAAGGAAACGATCACCGCGTCGGGAACCGCAGCACCACCGTCCACGGCAGCGCCAAGCGCAGCCAGATCCGCGAACGCCTCAGCCCCGGAGCCCACCACACCCAGGGCATCTGAACCCAGCACAGCCCAACGACCCGCCGGTGCAGCCAACACCGGCAACGCCGACCACTCCACCCGGAACAACGACTCCACAAACCCACCGCGCGCCGCCCGAACCTGCTCCTCCGACACCGCACGCAACGTCAGCGAGTCAACCGACGCAACCGGCTGCCCGGACTCGTCCGCCAGCACCAGCGACACCGCGTCCGGCCCGGTACGCGACATCCGCACGCGCAATTTCGTAGCACCCGAGGCGTGTAGCGTCACGCCGTTCCACGAGAACGGAAGCCGCCCGCCGCCCGTGTCCTCCAGCAGGCTGCCGATGCCGACCGCGTGCAGAGCGGCGTCGAGCAGGGCTGGGTGAAGGCCGAAGGCGGCAGCTGTCTCCCGCGCGAGCTCCGGAAGCGCAACTTCCGCGAATACCTCATCGCCCTTGCGCCAGGCCGCGCGCAGACCCTGGAACACCGGACCATAACCGAACCCGGCCCCGGCGAGGCGCTCATAGAGGTCCCCGACCTCAACCACCACCGCACCAACCGGAGGCCACTCCGACAGCTCAAACGACACCGGATCAGCACCAGTAGCCAGCACACCCGTGGCATGCCGCGTCCACGGCTCCTCACCCGCCACATCCTCAAGCCGCGAATGCAGACTCAACCCGCGGCGACCCGAACCATCCGGCCCAGCCAACGCAAGCCGCAGCTGAACCCCACCCTGCTCAGGCAGCACCAACGGCGCCTCGATCAGCAGCTCCTCCAACACACCGCAACCGACCTCGTCACCCGCCCGAACCGCCAACTCCACAAACGCAGTCCCCGGCAACAGAACCGCACCCATCACCACATGATCGGCCAACCACGGATGCGTCCGCACCGACAACCGACCCGTAAACACCACCCCGTCCGAATCCGGCAACTCCACACACGCACCCAGCAACGGATGACCAGCCGCACCCAGACCAACCGAAGCGACATCGCCGACGGAGATACCGCCTTCGAGCCAGTAGCGCTGGCGCTGGAAGGCGTAAGTCGGCAGGTCGACCCGGCGTGCGCCCTGGCCGGCGAAGACCGCCTGCCAGTCCACCGTCACACCCCGCACGTGGAGGGTCGCCAGCGCGGTCGTCAGGACCTGAACCTCGGGACGCTCACCACGCAGCACCGGAGCGAAGACAGCCGCGTCGCCGTCGACCACACAGTCCTGACCCATCGCACTCAGCACCCCGTCGGGACCGAGCTCAACGAACGTGGTGACCCCCTGAGACTCCAACGTCTGCACAGCGTCGCAGAACCGCACCGCTTCACGGACATGCCGCACCCAGTACTCAGGCGAGCACAACTCCTCGGCCGTCGCTACCCCACCCGTCAGCGTCGAGACAATCGGAATGCGCGGGACATGGAACTCCAGCCCCTCCAGGACCTGACCGAAGTCGGCCAACATCCCTTCCATCAGCGGAGAGTGAAATGCATGACTGACGGCCAGTCGCTTCGTCTTGTGACCCCCGGCAGCCAACAGGGCCGCCACCTCCAGCACGACGTCCTCGACGCCGGAAATCACCACCGACGAAGGCCCGTTGACCGCCGCGATGCCCACCTCGGCCGTACGGCCCGCGAGCAGCGGCAGCACCTCCGCCTCGGCGGCCTGCACCGCCACCATCGCCCCATCGGACGGCAGCGCCTGCATCAACCGGCCACGCGCCGCAACCAGCACAGCCGCGTCCGCCAGCGACAACACCCCGGCCACATGCGCAGCCGCCAACTCGCCGATCGAATGCCCGGCCAGGAAATCCGGCCGCACACCCCACGCCTCCAGCAGACGGAACAGCGCCACCTCGACCGCGAACAACGCCGGCTGGGTATAGGCCGTCTGGTCCAACAGCCCGTCGGCGGCAAACACCACCTCGCGTAGCGGACGCTCCAGATGGCCATCCAGATGAGCGCACACCTCATCAAACGCATCCGCGAACACCGGGAAGGCCTCGTACAACTCCAGGGCCATGCGAGGACGCTGACTCCCCTGACCCGTGAAGAGGAAGGCGCTCCTTCCCTCAGTCACCGACCCCTGAACCAGGTTTGCTCCCGGCTCACCCGCAGCCAGCGCCGCCAGCCCCCGCAGGAAATCGTCCCGTCCGTCACCGACGACCACCGCACGACGGTCCAACGCCGCCCGACCCGTCGCCAACGAAAACCCCACGTCCGCCGACGACAGATCAGACCGTCTCTCAACGAGCGACACCAACCGTCCCGCCTGCGCCCGCAGGGCTTCGTCGCTCTTCGCCGACAGAACCCACGGCACTACCGAAGGCCTTACAGCCGTCCCGTCAATCGCATCCGGGGACTCGGCCGCTGGCGCCTGCTCCAGGATCGTATGCGCGTTTGTGCCGCTGACGCCGAAGGCCGAGACACCGGCTCGGCGCGGGCCACCGGTCTCCGGCCAGGGCCGTGCCTCGGTCAGCAGTTCGACAGAGCCCGCCGACCAGTCCACCTCCGCAGACGGCTGGTCAGCATGCAGGGTCGGCGGCAGCACCCCGTGCCGCATCGCCATCACCATCTTGATCACACCAGCCACACCGGCAGCCGCCTGCGTGTGACCGATGTTCGACTTCACCGACCCCAACCACAGCGGCGCCGCCCCTTCACGCTCCTGCCCGTAAGTGGCCAGGAGCGCCTGCGCCTCGATCGGGTCGCCCAGCTTGGTGCCCGTACCGTGCGCCTCCACGACGTCCACCTGGTCGGCGTCCAACCGCGCGCTGGCGAGGGCCTGCCGGATGACGCGCTGCTGGGACGGACCGTTCGGGGCGGTGAGGCCGTTGCTCGCGCCGTCCTGGTTCACGGCAGAGCCGCGGACCACTGCCAGCACCGGATGTCCATTGCGGCGGGCATCCGACAACCGCTCCACCAGCAGCATCCCGACGCCCTCGGACCAGCCGGTGCCGTCCGCGTCCGCCGAGAACGCCTTGCAGCGCCCGTCGGCGGCCAGGCCGTGCTGGCGGCTGAACTCAACGAACACGTCAGGGGTCGCCAGCACCGTCGCACCGCCCGCCAGAGCGAGGGAGCACTCTCCCTGCCGCAGTGCCTGCACCGCGAGGTGGAGCGCGACGAGCGAGCTGGAGCAGGCCGTGTCGACCGTGACCGCGGGCCCCTCGAAGCCGAACGTGTAGGACAGACGGCCGGACACCACACTGGCCGCGTTGCCCGTCAGCAGATAACCCTCGACGCCCTCCGGCAGCTCGTCCGTGACTGAGCTGTACCCCTGTGAGGAGGCGCCGACGAACACCCCGACCTGGCTGCCGCGCACCGACTCCGGGTCGATGCCGGCGCGCTCGAAGACCTCCCACGTGGTCTCCAGCAGCAGCCGCTGCTGCGGATCCATTGCCAGCGCCTCACGCGGCGAGATCCCGAAGAACCCGGGATCGAACTGGGCAGCATCGTGGAGAAAGCCTCCACCGCGCGCGTAGAACGTCCCCTGCCGGTCAGGGTCCGCGTCGTACAGGCCCGCAACGTCCCAGCCTCGGTCGGTAGGGAAATCGGAGATGGCGTCGCCGGAGTCGGCCACCAGCTGCCACAGCGCCTCAGGTGACTGCACTCCGCCGGGGAACCGGCAACTCATCGCCACGATCGCTATCGGCTCCCGCGAACCCGCGATGAGCTGCTGGTTCTGCCGGCGCAAGCGGTCCGTCTCCTTGAGGGACGCCCGCAGCGCTTCAACGATTTTTTCGTTGGACGTGGTCATCATGAGCTCCACACTTCGGGCGTGTCAGGATTCGTTGCTGTCGAGGGCGATGTTGATAAGGCTTGCCACGTCCATCGTGTCGATGAGGTGCATCTCATCGCCGCGGCTCAGGGTTGAGGCGTCTTCGCGGGAGTCGGCAAGCTGCAGCAGGGTCTCCAGGAGTCCCATCTCCCTGAACCTGGCGAGCGGAATGGACGCCAGCGCGTGCCGCAACTCCACCTCCTGGGGGTCAAGAGCCTCCCCACGTGCGCCGTCCGGGAACAGGTCGTCCCGGAGGTGCTCGGCGAGTGCGGCAGGCGTGGGGTAGTCGAAGACCACCGTGGCGGGCAGCGCGAGACCCGTCGCCTTGTTGAGCTGGTTGCGCAGTTCGACGGCGGTCAGTGAATCGAAGCCGAGCTCCCGGAAGGCCCGGCCGGGTTCCACCGACTGCGCTCCGGGATAGCCCAGCACCGCAGCCACCTGACCGCGTACGAGCTCCAGCAGCACCCGGTCCCGATCAGCCCCGGCCAGCCCGGCCAGCTCGGCACGCATACCGGCCGACTCGCCGGTCGCCACGACGGCGGCCCGACCGGCCTCCAGCGCCCGCTGCACCTCGGGCAGATCCCCGATCAGCGGCCGAGGACGAAGCGCGGCGAAGGCGGGCGCGAACTGCTCCCAGTCGACATCGGCGACCACCGACGTGGCCTCACCGCACTCCAGCGCCCGCTGCAAGCCCAGCAACGCCAGACCCGGCGCCATCACCAGCAAGCCGTGCCGCCGCAGATGCTCCGCAGCACCCTCGCCGGCAGCCATACCGCTCTCGGCCCACGGCCCCCACGCCACCGACGTCCCCACCAGACCACGCGAACGACGCCCCTCCACCAACGCATCCAGGAACGCGTTCGCCGCCGCGTATCCCGCCTGCCCACCACTGCCCCACACACCGGCAATCGACGAGAACGCGACGAAGGCATCAAGATCGACACCCTCCAGCAGCGCATCCAGATGCACCGCCCCAGACACCTTCGCCTCGACAACAGCGGCCAGGTCAGCCTGGTTGCTGTGCATCAGCGCGACATCGGCAAGCGCACCCGCCGCATGCACCACACCCGTCAACGGGAACGCCACCGGCACCGACTCCAGCACGCCTGCGAGCGCCTCCCGGTCCGCCACATCACAGGCCGTCACCGTGACTTCAGCGCCCAAGGCGACCAGCTCGTCCCGCAACTCCGCGGCACCGGGCGCATCCAGCCCACGACGACTCGTCAACACCAGATGCTCGGCACCGTTACGCGCCAACCAGCGCGCCACCTGCCCACCCAACGCACCCGTACCACCAGTAATCAGCACCGTCCCACGCGGCTGCCACATCGCACCCGGCGCCTCCGTCCCCGCGGCACGCACCAACCGACGCGCGAACACACCCGAGGACCGCACCGCCACCTGGTCCTCACCGCCAGTACCACCCGCCAGCACACCCAACAGACGCGACCACGTACGCCCGTCGACCACCTCGGGCAGATCGACCAGACCACCCCAGCGCTCCGGAAGCTCCAGAGCGGCCACCCGACCCAGACCCCACACCTTCGCCTGCACCGCACTGACCAGCCGCTCCGAACGACCCGTCGACACCGCACCCCGCGTCACACACCACAACGGAGCCAGCACCCCGGCATCACCCAACGCCTGCACCAACACCACCGTCGACGCCAGACCCGCCGCCACCACCGAACCCTCACCACAAGGACCCTCATCAAGAGCCACCAGCGACAACACACCCGCCACCGAGTCGACACCCACCACGTCCATCACACGCTCGGCAAACCCAGCGCGCTCCACACCCGCCCCGCCAACCTCAACCTGACGAACCTCGACCCCGCACCCCGCCAACGCCCGCACGACGCCCGACACCGCAACGTCCCCCGAGAATCCGGCCGGAACCACCACCAGCCACATCCCAGAAACCGCACCCGACGCCGCCTCACCAACCCGCTTCCACTCAACCCGGTACCGCCAACCATCCACCCTCGACAGCTCACGACCCCGCCGACGCCACGCCGACAACGCCGGCAGCGCTGAACGGAGCGACTGGTCACTGTCGACGTTCAACGTCGCGGTCAGCGCCTCGAAGTCCTCACGCTCCACCACGTCCCAGAACTGGGCGTCCACCGCGTCCGACGCGGTGGACCCACCGGCCGGAGCGGCCACCGGCGCCTTGGGCCAGTACCGCTGGCGTTGGAAGGCGTAGGTGGGCAGGTCGACCCGCTGCGCGCCCAGGCCGGCGAACATGGCCGACCACTCCATCGCCACGCCACGGACGTGCGCCCGCGCGATGGCCGTCGTCAGCGCCAGGACCTCGGACCGGCCTGCACGCAGGACGGGGGCGAACACGGCCACATCAGGGTCGACCACGCAGTCCTGACCCATCGCGCTCAGGACCCCGTCGGGCCCCAGCTCTATGTAGGTGGTGACCCCCTGGCCCTCCAGAGTGCGCATTCCATCCAGGAACCGGACGGCCTGGCGGGCGTGGCGCACCCAGTACTCCGCCGAACACATCTCCTCAGCGGTCGCGACCCCACCCGTCATCGTCGAGACGATCGGGATACGCGGCGCCTCGAACGACAACCCCTCAACGACCTGGCGGAACTCGGCCAGCATGCCGTCCATGAGCGGCGAGTGAAAGGCGTGACTGACGGTCAACTGCTTCGTCCTGCGGCCCTCGCCTGCGAGCTTCGCGGCAACCTCCAGGACGGCGGACTCGTCACCGGCGATGACCACCGACGACGGTCCGTTGACGGCAGCGATGCTCACCTCCGCCTCGCGGCCGGTCAGCAGCGGCAGCACCTCAGCCTCCGACGCCTCAAGTGCGACCATCGCGCCGGCAGTCGGCAGCGCCTGCATCAACCGGCCACGGGCCGTAACCAGAGCGGCCGCGTCTGCAAGTGACATCACACCTGCGACGTGCGCAGCGGCCAGCTCACCGATCGAGTGCCCCGCCAGGACGTCCGGACGAAGCCCCCACGCCTCCAACAGGCGGAACAGCGCCACCTCGACCGCGAACAACGCCGGCTGCGTGTAGACCGTCCGGTCCAGCAATCCGTCGGCGGGCGAACGATCTACCGCGAACAACACCTCCTGCAACGGACGGTCCAGGTGCTCGTCCAGCTCCGCGCACACCGCGTCGAGAGCCTCGGCGAAGACCGGGTACGTCTTGTACAACTCAGCTCCCATGCCCTGCCGCTGACTGCCCTGCCCGGTGAACAGGAACGCGACCCTGCCGCCTGCGGCAGAGCCCCGGACCACAGTTGCATCGGAGCCACCTGAGGCCAACCCCTGCAATCCCCGCAGCAACCCCTCATTGTCAGCGGCCACCACTACCGCACGATGCTCCAGCGCAGACCGACTGGTCGCCAGCGAGTACGCCATATCGAGCAGCCCGATCCCGGGCGCGGCGCTCAGCTGCGCGCGCAGCCGCTCCGCCTGGGCCTTCAGTGCCTCCTCGCTCCGCGCCGACACGATCATCGGCAGCACCGGGGCCGTCAGCATGGCAGGCTCCGCCGGAGCATCGGCCACATCAACAGCAGGGGCCTGTTCCAGGACGGCATGGGCGTTCGTTCCACTCATGCCGAACGACGACACTGCCGCCCGGCGGGGGCGACCGGTCTCCGGCCACGCCTCGGCCTCGGCGAGCAGCGAGATCGCACCGCTCGACCAGTCCACCTGAGCGGACGGTGCGTCAATGTGCAGGCTCTGCGGCAGCACGCCGTGTTGCATGGCCAGCACCATCTTGATCACGCCTGCGACGCCGGCCGCGGCCTGGGTGTGCCCGATGTTGGACTTCACCGAGCCAAGCAGCAGGGGCCGGTCCTCGGGCCGGTTCTGGCCGTAGGTGGCCAGGAGGGCCTGGGCTTCGATCGGGTCGCCCAGGGAGGTCCCGGTGCCGTGCGCCTCGACCGCATCGACCTGATCCGCCGTCAGCCGGGCGTTGGCCAGGGCCTGCCGGATCACCCGCTGCTGCGACGGACCGTTCGGCGCCGTCAGACCGTTGCTCGCACCGTCCTGGTTGACCGCACTCCCACGCACCACCGCGAGCACCGGATGCCCATTGCGGCGAGCGTCCGAGAGTCGCTCCACCAGCAGCATCCCGACTCCCTCACCCCAGCCCGTGCCGTCGGCCGCGTCAGCGAACGGCTTGCAGCGGCCGTCGGAAGCCAGGCCGCGCTGCCGACTGAACTCGACGAAGGCCCCCGGGGTGGACATGATCGTCACGCCGCCGACCAAGGCGAGCGTGCACTCTCCCGATCGCAGCGCCTGCACGGCCAGGTGCAGCGCAACCAGCGAGGAGGAGCATGCGGTGTCGACCGTGACGGCCGGGCCCTCCAGATCGAAGGTGTAGGACAGTCGCCCCGACACGACACTCGCCGCGGTGCCAGTGCCCAGCTGGCCCTCCAGTTCCTCCGGCGAGTTCGCCGCGAAGGCGAGGTAGTCCTGCCCGTTGGTACCGACGAACACCCCCGCCTGGCTGCCGCGCACGGTGGCCGGGTCGATCCCGGCCCGCTCGAACGCCTCCCACGAGGTCTCCAGCAGCAACCGCTGCTGCGGATCCATCGCCAGCGCCTCACGCGGGCTGATCCCGAAGAAGACGGGGTCGAAATCGGCGGCGGCTGAGAGGAAACCGCCTTCCCTGGCATAGCTCGTGCCCGTGTGGTCGGGGTCCGCGTCGTACAGCGACGCGAGATCCCAGCCACGGTCGGTCGGGAAGTCCGCGATGGCGTCGCCACCGGCCGCTAGCAGTTCCCACAGCTCCTCGGGTGAGCGTACGCCGCCGGGGAACCGGCAGCTCATCGCCACGATCGCGATCGGCTCGTCGTCCGCCGCGGATGTCGGCGCGGGCGTGAGGACGGTCGTTCCCTCGCCGAAGACCTCTGTCCGAAGATACTGGGACAGGGCGGCCGACGTCGGATAGTCGAAGACCAGGGTGGTCGGAAGGTTCAACCCGGCGGCGGCATTCAGCCGGTTCCGCAGCTCGACGGCGGTGAGCGAGTCGAATCCCAGTTCCCTGAAGGCCCGGCCCGGGTCCACCGCGTCGGGTCCGCCGTAGCCCAGGACGGCGGCGACCTGCGTGCGGACCAGTTCGAGCAGCGCGCCTTCACGCTCGGTCTCCGACATTCCCGCCAACTGCTGGGCCAGCGAGCTCCGTTGGGCCGACTCGTCACCGGCAGTCGTCCCGGTGGTCGCCAGGGCCTCCCGAGCCTCGGGAATCTCGTTGAACAGCGTGCTGCGGTCCGACGTACCGGAGCCGGCGAGCAGCCGGTCCCAGGCGATGTCAGCAACCGCCAGGAGTCCGGCGTCACCGCGATCGAGCGCTTGCTGGAGGGCGGTGATCGCGAGCTCCGGGGCCATCGGTGGGACGCCGTCGCGCCGCAGGCGCTGTTCGACGACCCCGTCAGCGGCCATTCCGCCTTGGCCCCAGGGGCCCCAGGCGATGGACGTCGCTGTCAGTCCGTCGGCACGACGCTGCTCGGCCAGCGCATCGAGGAACGCGTTGGCCGCAGCGTAGTTACCCTGACCCGCGCTGCCGATCGTGCCGGCGGTGGAGGAGAACAGGACGAATGCGGTGAGGTGCAGAGCGGAGGTGAGCTCGTGCAGGTTCCGCGCCCCTCCCACCTTCGCAGACGCCACCCGCTCGAACCGCTCCGGCGTCAGACCGTCCACCACGCCGTCGTCCAGCACGCCGGCCGTGTGGAACACACCCGACACCGGGAACTCCGCCAACAGCCCCGCGAGGGCATCCCGGTCGGCCACATCGCACGCCGCCACCGTCACCTCAGCACCCAGCGCGACCAACTCGTCCCGCAACTCCACGGCACCCGGCGCATCCAACCCACGACGACTCGTCAACACCAGGTGCTCGGCACCGTTACGCGCCAGCCAGCGCGCCACCTGCGCACCCAACGCACCCGTACCACCGGTGACCAGCACCGTCCCACTCGCCCGCCACACCGCGCCCGGGGTCTCCGGCCCGGCGGCACGCACCAGCCGACGCGCGAACACACCCGAAGACCGCACCGCGACCTGGTCCTCAACACCACCAGCACCCGCCAGGACACCCAGAAGGCGCGACAGCGCCCGCTCATCCAGCGCCTCGGGCAGGTCCAGCAGACCACCCCAACGTTCCGGATGCTCCAAAGCGGCCACCCGACCCAGACCCCACACCTGCGCCTGCACCGCACTCGCCAAGCGCTCCGAACGACCCGTCGACACCGCACCCCGCGTCACACACCACAACGGAGCCAGCACCCCGGCATCACCCAACGCCTGGGTGAGCACCGCCGTCGCGGCAAGCCCGGCCGGCACCGTCGAATGCAGGGGGTGCGGGTCCTCGTCCAGTGCCAGCAGGGACAGCACGCCAGTAATGGGCCTGCCGTCAGTGATGCTGTCCCGCAGGACCTCGACCGCAGCCTCGCGGTGGACGCCGGCGCCCGCCAGCTCGATCTGACGGACTTCCGCGCCATGCCCGGCCAATGCCGCGACACTGTCCATCACCCAAGGGTCCGCGGCATGCCCCGCCGGAATCACGACCAGCCAAGTCCCGGAAGGTACACCGGTCGCGAGATCGCTCATCGGCTTCCAGCTGACGCGGTAGCGCCAGCCGTCCACCGTGGACTGCTCGCGGCTCTGCCGACGCCACGCCGACAGAGCCGGCAGCACCGAACTCAGCGGCTGGTCACCGTCCAGATCCAGAACCGAGGACAGCGCCTCCAGGTCACCACTTTCGACGACCTCCCAGAAACGGGCGTCCGTTGCGTTCGGTGCAACCTCGACTGCCGCCGAGGACCCACCCGACTCCAGCCAGTACCGCTCGCGCTGGAAGGCGTAGGTCGGCAGTTCGACGCGGCGGCCGCCACGCCCGGCGAAGACAGCCGCCCAGTCCAGGCCTGCGCCGCGCACATACGCCTGCGCGACGGCGGTGGTCAGGGTCTGGGCCTCGGGCGAGCCCCTCCGCAGTGCCGGCACCAAGGCAGCAGATTGCGTCGCGACGAGGCAGTCGTGGCCCATCGCGCTGAGCACCCCGTCCGGGCCCAGTTCGACGAAAAGGGTGACGCCCTGGGCTTCCAGCGTCCGCATCGCGTCCAGGAAGCGGACGGCGTCGCGGACATGTCGCACCCAGTACTCGGGCGAGCAGAGCTCCTCTGCGGAGGCGAGTTCGCCGGTCAGCGTGGAGACGATCGGGATTCGAGGCGCGTCGAAGGTCAGGCCCGCGACGACCTCGCGGAAGTCGGCAAGCATCCCGTCCATGTGCGGGGAGTGAAACGCATGGCTGACATTCAGCCGCTTCGTCTTGACGCCTAGTGCTGTCAGCTGCGCGGCGATGTCGAGTACCGCGGCTTCGTCCCCGGCGATCACCGTGGCCATGGGGCCGTTGACGGCGGCGATACCCGCCTCGGCCTCGCGGCCCGCCAGCAGCGGCACCACCTCGGCCTCCGCCGCCTGCACCGCTACCATGGCTCCGCCGGAAGGCAGTTGTTGCATCAGTTGGCCGCGGGCCGCCACCAGCACGGACGCGTCCGCAAGCGACAGCACACCCGCTGCGTGTGCGGCGGCCAGCTCGCCGATGGAATGCCCGGCCAGGACGTCGGGACGCAGGCCCCATGCCTCCAGCAGGCGGTACAGAGCCACCTCAACAGCGAAGAGCGCCGGCTGCGTATACGCGGTCCGGTCGAGCAGCTCCGCATCCGCCGTACTCTCCGCCGCAAAGAGCACGTCGAGAAGAGGTCGGTCCAGGTGCTTGTCCAGGTGTGCGCAGACGTCGTCCAGGGCTGAGGCGAACACGGGGAACGCCGCATACAACTCCCGTCCCATGCCGATCCGCTGGCTGCCCTGCCCGGTGAAGAGGAAGGCGACCTGGCCCTCGGTGGCGGAGCCCTGGAGCTGTGGGGTCGTGGACTCGCCCGATGCCAGCGCGTGCAGTCCCCGCCGGAATTCGTCACGTTCCGTTGCGACGAGCACCGCGCGATCCGGGAGGGCTGAGCGCGTCGTCGCCAAGGAGTAGCCGACGTCGACAGGGTTGAACCCCGGGTCGGTCGCCAGGTGTTGGAGTAGTCTTCCTGCCTGCGCCCGCAGCGCCTCGGTGCCCTTGGCGGAGAGAATCCACGGGGTGAGGCCAGCCTCCACCCGCACGGCCAGCTCGGGGGCCTGGTGGGTCGACGCGTGGTCGGTGTCCGGAGCGTCCTGTGCCACGGCCTCCTCCAACGGGGCGGCAGCCTGTTCCAGGATGGTGTGGGCGTTGGTGCCGCTCACGCCGAAGGAGGACACCGCCGCCCGGCGCGGTTGCCCGGTCTCCGGCCAGGGCGTCGCCGCGGTCAGCAGCGACACGGCGCCCGCCGACCAGTCCACGTGCGGGGTCGGCTCGTCGACGTGCAGGGTCGGCGGCAGCACGCCGTGCCGCATCGCCATCACCATCTTGATGATCCCGGCGACACCGGCGGCGGCCTGGGTGTGGCCGATGTTGGACTTCAGCGAGCCCAGCCACAGCGGGCGGTCCGCCGGGTGTTCCCGACCGTAGGTGGCCAGCAGCGCCTGCGCCTCGATCGGATCGCCCAGCGTCGTACCCGTGCCGTGCGCCTCGACTGCGTCCACCTGGTCGGCGTTCAAGCGCGCATCGGCCAGTGCCTGCCGGATGACGCGCTGCTGCGCCGGGCCGTTGGGAGCGGTGAGGCCGTTGCTCGCACCATCCTGGTTCACGGCGCTGCCGCGCACCACCGCGAGCACCGGGTGCCCGTTGCGCTGTGCGTCCGAGAGCCGCTCCACCAGCAGCATGCCGACGCCCTCGGACCATCCGGTTCCGTCCGCTGCCGCCGCGAACGACTTGCACCGGCCGTCGGCCGCGAGACCGCGCTGCCGGCTGAACTCGACGAACACGTCAGGGGTGGCCATCACCGTCACGCCGCCGACCAGCGCCTGTGAGCAGTCGCCCTTGCGCAGCGCCTGGCACGCCCAGTGCAGGGCGACCAGCGAGGACGAGCAGGCGGTGTCCACGGTGGCGGCTGGACCTTCGAGTCCGAGGGTGTAGGCGATGCGCCCGGACAGCACGCTGGTCGCGTTGCCGGTCAGCAGGCGTCCCTCGACGCCCTCCGGCACCTCCTTCAGGTCCGAGCCGTAACCCTGGTAGCCGGCGCCGACATACACGCCCGTGCGGCTGCCGCGCAGCGACGCCGGATCGATGCCGGCCCGCTCGAACACCTCCCAGGTGGTTTCGAGCAGCAGGCGCTGCTGCGGATCCATGGCCAGGGCCTCGCGCGGCGAGATCCCGAAGAACTCGGGGTCGAACTGCGGGGCTTCGTGGAGAAACCCGCCGCCGCGTGCGTAGAAGGTGCCCTGGCGGTCGGGGTCCGCGTCGTACAGGCCCTCGACGTCCCAGCCGCGGTCGGTCGGGAAGGGTGAGATGGCGTCACCGCCGGAGACCACCAGCTGCCACAGGTCCTCCGGCGACTGCACGCCGCCGGGGAGTCGGCAGCTCATCGCCACGATCGCGATCGGCTCCTCCTCTGCCGCCTCCACCTCGCGCAGACGGCGGTTGGCCCGGCGCAGCTCTGCGGTCATCCACTTGAGGTGATCGAGGAGCTTCTTTTCGTCTGCCATCAGAGCGCCACCTTCGGAGAGGCCGGAACGAGTACGGTCGTCAACTCAGGACCTGCCGAATTCCTTGTTGATGATGTCGAAGAGGTCGTCCGCCGACGCATCGTCCAATTCGCTGTCAGCAGCGCTGTCCGCATCGTCGTCGGCCGCATTCCACTTCGACAGGAGTGCCTGGAGTCGAGAAGTGACGCGGGCACGTTCGTCAGCGTCGGGAGACTTGGCGGAGAGGGCGTGTTCCAGGGCGTCGAGCTCCGCGAGCACGGGCACGACGTCTGCGGGGCCGTCACCGACGATCTCCGATCGCAGGTGATCGGCCAGGGCCACGGGGTTGGGATAGTCGAAGACCAGGCTCGTCGGCAGACGGAGCCCGGTGGCCGCGTTCAGCCGGTTGCGGAGCTCGACGGCGGTCAGCGAGTCGAAGCCCAACTCGTTGAACGCCCGGCCCGCTTCGACCGCCCCGGCTCCGGCGTACCCCAGGACCGCGGCGACCTCCGTCCGCACCAGGTCGAGCAGCGCACGCTCCCGGTCGGCGGCCGGGAGCCCGCGCAGCCGCTCCTGGAAGGCCGCCGACTCGTCCTCGGCCACGCTGTCCGTACCGGCCGTCGCCCCCTCCAGTGCCTCGTGGGCTTCGGGGACGTCGCCGATCAGCGGGCGCGGGCGGGCGGCGGTGAACGCCGGTGCGAACAATGCCCAGTCCATGTCGGCGACGGTCAGCGTCGCCTCCTGGTGGTCCAGCGCCTGCTGGAGAGCCCTGATCGTCAGTTCCGGTGACATCACCCGCAGGCCGCGCCGACGCAACTGCTCGGCTGCGCCGTCGGCCGCCGCCATCCCGATCTCGCCCCACGGGCCCCAGGCCACCGAGGTTGCCGGCAGGCCGGCCGCGCGGCGTCGCTCCGCCAGGGCGTCCAGGAAGGCGTTCGCTGCCGCGTAGCCGCTCTGACCACCGCTGCCCCACACGCCGGCGATTGAGGAGAACATCACGAAGGCGTCCAGTTCGGAGTCGCCGAGCACCGCGTCCAGGTGGACCGCGCCGGAGACCTTGGCGTCGACGACCCCGGACAGCTCGGCCAGGTCGCTGTCCATCAGCGCCGTGTCCTGCGTGACACCCGCCGCATGCACCACCGCTCGCAGCGGCGTCCCGTCGGCCGACAGCCGCTTCACGAGCGCCTCCACCGCCGCGCGATCGGACACGTCACAGGCTTCGAGGGTGACCTCGGCACCCAACTCGGTCAGTTCTTCCTCGAGTTCGACCGCGCCGGGGGCGTCGGCCCCCCGGCGGCCGACGAGCACCAGGTGCGCGGCACCGTTGCGGGCCAGCCAGCGGGCCACCTCCGCGCCCAGCGCGCCGGTGCCGCCCGTGACCAGGACCGTTCCTCGCGGCTTCCATGCCGCGAGGGATCCCTCCGGCCTGGGAGCCCGTACCAGTCGGCGGCCCAGGACCCCGGACGGCCGCACCGCGACCTGGTCCTCGTCGCCCGCACCGGCGAGCACTCCCACCAGACGCGACAGCGCCCTCTCGTCCACCCTCTCAGGCAGGTCGACCAGACCGCCCCATCGCTCCGGGTGCTCCAGGGCCACCACCCGGCCCAGACCCCACACCTGGGCCTGCACCGCGCCGACAAGCGGGTCGGATGTCCCCGTGGCGACCGCACCACGGGTCGCGCACCACAGCGGGGCGCCGACGGCCGCGTCGCCCAGTGCCTGGGCGAGCAGCGAGGTCGCGGCGAGTCCGGCCGAGAGCGCGGGGTACGTGGGGTGCGGGTCCTCGTCCAGGGCCAGCAGCGACAGCACACCACCCAGGTCCGTGGCCTCGGCGAGCTCGGTGCGCAGCGCGTCGGCGAGGAGGGCGCGGTCGCACGTGGCCGCGTCCACGGTGAGCTGCCGGACCTGGGCACCGCGCTCGGCGAGCGCCAGGACTGTTCGCGACACCCACGCGTTCTCGGCGTGGGCGGCCGGAAGGACCACCAGCCAGCTGCCGGACAGCACTCCGGTCGATGCGTCGACCGGCGTATCGGTCAGTGGCTTCCAGGTGACCCGGTACCGCCAGCCGTCCACGACGGACTGCTCACGCCGCTGGCGACGCCACGCGGACAGCACCGGCAGCATGGGAGCGAGCGCACTCAGCGGGGACTGCGCATCGTCCGTGCCGTCGACCTCCAGAGTCGCGGCGAGTGCCGCCAGGTCCTCGCTCTCCACGGCCTCCCAGAAGCGGGCGTCCGTCGAGTCCGTATGGGCCGAGGCGTCGGCGGACGCTGCCTTGGCGACGGCCACCGGCTCCGGCCAGTAGCGCTGCCGCTGGAAGGCGTAGGTGGGCAGGTCGACCCGCTGCGCGCCCTGGCCGGCGAAGACCGCCTGCCAGTCCACGGCCACTCCTCGCACGTGCAGCTGTGCGACGGCCGTGGTCAGAGCGCGGGCCTCGGGACGTTCGCCCCGCAATGCCGGGGCGAATATCACTGCGTCGGCATCGGCAGCGCAGTCCTGGCCCATCGCGCTGAGTACGCCATCGGGGCCGAGCTCCACGAACGTGGTGACGCCCTCGCGCTCCAGCGTCTGCACGGCGTCGCAGAAGCGCACCTCCTCGCGGACGTGGCGCACCCAGTACTCGGGCGAACGTAGATCGGCTACTGCGGCGAGCTGTCCGGTCAGGGTGGAGACGATCGGGATGCGGGGCGCTTCGAAGGACATGGTCTCGGCGATGCGGCGGAAGTCCGCCAGCATGTCGTCCATCAGCGGGGAGTGGAAGGCGTGGCTGACGGTCAGCCGCTTGGTCTTGCGACCCTCGGCGGCCAGCAGGGCCGCCACCTCCAGCACGGCGTCCTCGACACCGGAGAGCACGACGGCGTTCGGACCGTTGACCGCCGCAATGCCCACCTCGGCCTCGCGGCCCGCCAGCAGCGGCAGCACCTCAGCCTCGGCGGCCTGCACCGCCACCATCGCCCCACCGGACGGCAGCGCCTGCATCAACCGGCCACGCGCCGCAACCAGCACAGCCGCATCAGCCAACGACAACACCCCGGCCACATGCGCAGCCGCCAACTCGCCGATCGAATGCCCGGCCAGGAAGTCCGGCCGCACACCCCACGCCTCCACCAGACGGAACAGCGCCACCTCAACCGCGAACAACGCCGGCTGCGTGAACTCGGTCCGGTCCAGCATTCCCTCGGCGGTAAACACCACCTCGCGCAGCGGACGCTCCAGCTGGCCATCCAGATGCGCACACACCTCGTCAAACGCATCCGCGAACACCGGGAACGCCTCATACAGCTCCCGGCCCATGCCCACACGCTGACTACCCTGCCCGGTGAACAAGAACGCAACCCGGCCCTCGACCACCGAACCCTGCACCACGTTCGCCGCCGACTCACCCCCAGCCAGCACCGCCAACCCGCGCAGGAACTCCCCCCGTCCACCAGCCACAACCACCGCACGACGCTCCAACGCCGCCCGACCCGTCGCCAACGAAAACCCAAGGTCTGCCGACGACAGATCCGCCAGTTCCTCCATGCATGATTGCAGTTCCAGCGCCTGTGCCCGCAGCGCCGCAGGGTTCTTGGCCGAAAGGACCCACGGCACCGCAGAAGGCGCCACGGTTACCGCAGCATCAGCCTCCGCTGCCTCGGCCACGGGTGCCTGCTCGATGATGGTGTGGGCGTTGGTGCCGCTGATTCCGAAGGCGGAGATGCCTGCGCGGCGGGGCTGGCCGGTCTCCGGCCACGGCGTGGCCTGCGTCAACAACGACACACCACCCGCCGACCAGTCCACCTGCGGAGTGGGCTCATCCACATGCAACGTCTGCGGCAACACCCCGTGCCGCATCGCCATCACCATCTTGATCACACCAGCCACACCCGCAGCCGCCTGCGTATGCCCGATGTTCGACTTCACCGACCCCAACAGGAGCGGACGATCCCCAGCCCGCTCCTGGCCATACGTCGCCAGCAGCGCCTGCGCCTCGATCGGATCACCCAACCGAGTACCCGTCCCATGCGCCTCCACCGCATCGACCTGCCCCGCCGACAAACCCGCCGACGCCAACGCCTGCCGAATCACCCGCTGCTGCGACGGACCATTCGGCGCCGTCAGACCATTACTCGCACCATCCTGATTCACCGCACTACCACGCACCACAGCCAACACCGGATGCCCATTGCGCCGCGCGTCCGACAGCCGCTCCACCAGCAGCATCCCCGCACCCTCACCCCACCCCGTACCATCCGCCGCACCCGCGAACGCCTTACACCGCCCATCCACCGACAACCCACGCTGCCGACTGAACTCCACAAACAAGTCCGGCGTCGACATCACCGTCACACCACCAGCCAACGCCAACGAACACTCACCCGCACGCAACGCCTGCACCGCCAGATGCAACGCCACCAACGACGCCGAACACGCCGTATCCACCGACACCGCCGGACCCTCAAGCCCAAACGTGTACGACAACCGCCCCGACACCACACTCGTCGCCGTACCCGTCAAACGATGACCCTCGACTCCCTCGAGGCCGTCCACGAGAAGCGTGGCGTAGTCCTGGCCATTGGTGCCCACGAAGACACCTGACTGGCTGCCGCGCAGGGTCGCAGGGTCGATACCCGCCCGCTCGAACACCTCCCACGAGGTCTCCAGCAACAGCCGCTGCTGCGGATCCATCGACAGTGCTTCGCGCGGCGAGATCCCGAAGAAGTTCGGATCGAACTGCGTGACGTCCTCCAGGAACCCGCCCTCTCGGGCGTACGTGGTCCCCTGGTGGTCCGGGTCCGGGTGGTACAGCGACTCGATGTCCCAACCACGGTCCGTGGGGAACTCCGCGACGGCGTCGCCACCCGATACGAGCAGCTGCCACAGCTCCTCCGGGGAGCGGACGCCGCCGGGGAACCGGCAGCTCATCGCCACGATCGCGATCGGCTCGTCATCCACCGGAGCCGTCGGAAGCGCAACCGGCGCCACGACCTCAAGCTCCTGACCCAGCAGCTCGGACCGCAGATACTCAGCCAACGCCGCCGCCGACGGGTAGTCGAACACCAACGTCGCCGGCAACCGCAGACCCGTCGCCGCATTCAACCGGTTCCGCAGATCAACCGCCGTCAACGAATCAAAACCGAGCTCCTTGAACGCCCGACCCGACTCCACCGCCTCCGACCCCGCATACCCCAGCACCGCAGCAACCTGCATCCGCACCAGGTCCAATACCACCCGATCCCGCTCCACCCCCGACAACCCAAGCAAACGCTGCACCAACGACTGGGCCCCGCCGGCCGCGGTGTCACCGGACACCGCTCGTGCGGTGTCCATGATCTTGCGAGCCTCGGGGATTTCGTCGAACAACGTGCTCCGCCGGACCGCCACGGTCTCGGTCGCCACGCGGTCCCAGTCGATGTCGGCGACCGTCAGCACACTGTCGTCGTGGTCCAGGGCCTGCTGCAGAGCTGTGATCGCCAGCCCCGGAGCCATGCCCAGCACACCGTCACGGCGCAGCCGCTCGGCCACCACCACATCCTCGGTCGCCAACCCCGCATCCGCCCACGCACCCCAGGCAATCGACGTAGCCGGCAAACCCTCGGCACGACGTTGCTCAGCCAACGCATCAAGGAACGCGTTCGCCGCCGCATAGTTACCCTGACCCGCGCTACCCACCGTGCCCGCCATCGACGAGAACAGCACAAACGCGGACAGGTCCATCCCCGCAGTCAGCTCGTGCAGGTTCAGCGCCGCTGCCACCTTCGCCCGCGCCACCCTCGCAAACCGCTCCGCCGTCAGACCATCCACCACACCGTCGTCCAACACACCAGCCGTGTGGAACACACCCGACACCGGGAACTCCGCCAACAGCCCCGCCAGGGCATCCCGGTCGGCCACATCACACGCCGCCACCGTCACCTCAGCACCCAGCGCGACCAACTCGTCCCGCAACTCCACCGCACCCGGCGCATCCAACCCACGACGACTCGTCAACACCAGATGCTCGGCACCGTTACGCGCCAACCAACGCGCCACCTGCGCACCCAACGCACCCGTACCACCAGTGACCAGCACCGTCCCACGAGGCTGCCACGCGGAAGCCGACGCCTCCGGCCGCACCGCACGCACCAACCGACGCGCGAACACACCCGAAGACCGCACCGCCACCTGGTCCTCACCACCCGCACCCGCCAGCACACCCAACAGACGCGACAACGCACGCTCATCCATGCTTTCGGGCAGGTCCAGCAGACCACCCCAGCGATCCGGATGCTCCAGAGCCACCACCCGACCCAGACCCCACACCTGCGCCTGCACCGCACTCGCCAAGCGATCCGAACGACCCGTCGACACCGCACCCCGCGTCACACACCACAACGGAGCACCCACACCCACATCACCCAACGCCTGCACCAACGCCAGCGTCCCAACCACACCAGCACTGACCCCACCAGCAGCCGGAACCACAACCTCATCCAGCGCCAACAACGACAACACGCCCGCAACAGACGCACCATCAGAAGCCACATCCCGCAGAAGAGCGGCCAGAGCCTCGCGGTCGAGTCCAGCAGCGTCTACCTCGATCTGCCGCACGTCCGCACCACGCCCGGTCAGCGCCGAGACCGAGCCCGTGACCCATACGTCCTCAGAGTGGCCAACTGGAATCGCCACAAGCCAAGTACCGGACAGTTCCACGGAAGTGGACTCGCCCACCGGCTTCCAGTTGACCCGATAGCGCCAGGCGTCCACCTTGGACTGCTCGCGGCTCTGCCGACGCCACGCGGACAGCATCGGCAAAACGGCACCCAACGCATCGCCACCCTCGACATCAAGAGTCGCGGCCAACGCGTCTAGGTCCTCGTGCTCGACCGCCTGCCAGAAGCGTGCGTCCACCTCATCGACCTGCGCCACACCGTGCGTCGGTACGGCAGCCTCGAGCCAGTAGTGCTCGCGTTGGAAGGCGTAGGTGGGCAGTTCGACCTGCCGGGCGCCCCGGTCGGCGAACACCGCCGACCAGTCCACCCCCACACCCCGCACCTGGACCTCCCCCAACGACGCGAACAACCGCTCCAGGCCACCCTCACCACGCCGCAACGTCCCCAACG
>NZ_JBGCBY010000051.1:0-26004 GCF_041262165.1 Streptacidiphilus sp. MAP12-16 | reverse complement strand
ACCCCTACCAAGTAGGGGACTTCACCACTCGATCGACTGAGTCACCGCACACCAGTCCACCGCATAGGTGATCCAAAAAGTGCGAAACACGAGGGGACCTGTAGGGCCCATTTATTCATCGCTGCTGGTCAAGCGGTGTAGTGGTACTCGTTGATCACTCCTCCAAGTACGCGGGTGCGCAGCAGTCGGCGGTTCTGGATGTTGATGGCGGGTGGTGTCTGCTGCGGGGCGTCGGGTGACAGTTGTCCTCGGGATCGGTGCGGTCTGTGCCGGTTGTAGTGGTCCGCGAACTCGGCGAGGACTTTCGTGGCGTGGGACGTGTTCGTGATCAGGACGTGGTCGAGGGCCTCGCGGCGTACGGTTCCGATCACTCGCTCGCAGTGGGCGTTCATCTTGGGTGTGCGCGGGGCGCTGAGCAGGACTTCTGCGTCCTCGGCGGTGAAGACGGCGTCGAAGGAGGCGGTGTACTTCGCGTCCCGGTCGCGGAGCAGGAACCTGGCCTGTCCGCCGCGATCAGCCATCGCCGTGGTGAACTCGCGGGCCTGCTGGACCGCCCACTGCCCGGTGGGGTGCGCGGTCGCGGGGGTGAGGTGCAGTCGGCGGGTGCCGTGTTCCAGGAAGGCCATGGCGTAGAGGCGTTGGCCCAGCGCCGTGTCGAGGTGGAAGAAGTCCGCCGCGACGATGCCCTGGGCCTGGGCGGTCAGGAACTGTGTCCAGCTTGGTCCGTGGCGTCGCGGCGCCGGGTCGATCCCGGCCGCATGCAGGATGTTCCACACCGTGCCCGATGCCACCGGGTGCCCCAGCCGGGCCAGTTCGCCGTGGATGCGTCGATGCCCCCACCTGGGATTCTCGGCTGCCAGGCGCAGGACCAGCTTCCTCAGCGCCGCGGACGAGGGTGGGCGCCCGACACGTTTACGGCGTGCGCTGTAGTCCCACTTGCGTGCGATCAGCCTGCGGTGCCGGGCCAGTACGGTGCCCGGAGTAACGGGGAAGACGCGAGCCCAGCGGTGCCGGGGTATCAGGGAGGACAGGGCGGAGAACCAGAACCGGTCCGCCGGGCTGGTAGCGTACGGGAGAGGTCAACTGCCTGCGCAGCACGGCGTTCTCGTACCGCAGGACCAGCAGCTCGGCCTCCACCGATGCCTCCCGCCGGAGCAGCAGCTCCGGCAGCGACAGCAGTCCCAGGACAGTGCGGTACACCAGCGAAACGATCACTGCCACAGCGTCGCAGAGCGCCGACCCTCACGTACCTCACCTGCAGCGATGAGTTCTTGAGCCCCTCACGGTCGACATGCCGCGCGATCTCGTGCTGGCCCGCGCACTCGGCCTGGTCGGCGCGGTCACCGACCTGCCTGGGACAAAGCAGAAGATCGAGGCCGGCGCCGGGCAGGACTGACGGGCGGGACTGGCGGTGCGGCAGCGCGTCCTTTATTACAGTGGATCCAGTACACACGCGGTAGGCCGGTATGCACCTCATCCGGCTCGGATCGAGCCGGCGACTGATCGGAACCCCCATGCCTGACCTTGACGCCTGGATCTCGGCAGTACGCACCTCGCAGAACCGCTTCGCCGCCCTGCTGGCGCCGCTCGACGCCGAGCAGGTACAGCACCCGTCCTACGACGACGACTGGTCCATCGCCCAGGTCGCCTCGCACCTGGGCAGCCAGTCCGAGATCTTCGACCTAGCCCTGGACGCGGGCCTGAACGGATCCCCGACCCCGGGCATGGAGCAGTTCCAGCCCCTGTGGGACGCCTGGAACGGCAGGTCCCCCGAGGCCCAGGCGGCCGACAGCGTGAAGGCCAACGAGGCCCTCGTCTCCCGGATCGAGGGACTGTCCGGCACCGACCGGGCCCGGTTCCGGGTGTCCCTGTTCGGGCGCGACATCGACCTGGCTGGCCTCTTGGCCATGCGCCTGGGCGAGCACGCACTGCACACCTGGGACATCGCCGTGGCCCTGGACTCATCTGCCGTGGTGTCCCCTGACGCGGTCCACTTGCTGATCGACGTGCTGCCCGGCACTGCGGCGCGGGCCGGCCGGGCCGCCGCCGAACCCCGCGTCCTCGCGGTCGAGACGGCCGACCCGCAGCGCCGGTTCACACTCACCACCGGGCCCGACGTCGAGCTCGCCTCCGCCTCGGGCACCGGGCCGGTGGACCTGGTCCTGCCCGCCGAGGAGCTGCTGCGACTCGTCTACGGGCGGCTGGACCCGGACCGGACCTCGGCAGAACTGCCCGGCCACGAGGTGGTCCCCGAACTGCTGCAGGTGTTCCCGGGCGTCTGACCCTGCCTCCCGATCGCCTGGTCGCTCGCCCGCATCGGCCGGCGCGAGCGCGGTCGTGGTTGATCGCGTACGCGCACCGTCCGGGCCCCCTACGATGCCGCTCGTGCCGCATCGCGGACCACTACAACGGGCACAGGCCCCACCGATCCCGAGGACAACTGCCACCCGACGCCTCACAGCAGACATCACCCGCCATCAACGTCCACAACCGCCGATTGCTGCGCAACCGCATCGACCAGGGCGAAGTCCACCACCTGGGTGAGTTCTCCCAGATGCCCCGGTGCGAACACGCCTCCGGCTACCTCGACCTCGCGGGTGATGACAGACTTCTCCTGCAACGGAACTCCTTGATCAACTCTCTTGGTCGAAAGTTGATCTACAGGAGTTCCGTTGCGTCGTTCAACCCCCTTGACCTGCCGCCTCCCGCGCTAACTCAGCGGTGTTGACTCCAGCCGTAGATCGTGATCACGGATGGGAAGGTCAGGCCCGGGACGCTCCGAGGAACCGCAGCACGGCCAGGACGCGGCGGTGGTCCGCGTCGACCACGGGCAGGTCAAGCTTGGCGAAGATGTTGTTGATGTGCTTCGCCACGGCGCTCTCGCTGACCACCAGCGCCTGCGCGATGCCGGCATTGGAGCGCCCCTCGGCCATCAGGCCGAGCACCTCCCGTTCGCGGGGGGTCAGCCGCGCGAGCGGGTCGCTGTCGCGCCGCAGCAGCAACTGGGCGACGACCTGCGGGTCCAGGGCCGTGCCCCCGTCCGCCACTCGCCGGACCGCCGCCACGAAGTCGGCGACATCGGCAACCCGCTGCTTGAGCAGGTAGCCCACACCGCTGGTGTTCGCAGACAGCAGGTCAGCCGCGTACCGCTCCTCCACGTACTGCGAAAGCAGCACCACCGGCGTCCCCGGCCAGCGCCGACGGATCTCCATCGCCGCCCGCACCCCCTCGTCGGTGAAGCCGGGCGGCATCCGGACGTCGATCAAGGCGAGTTCGGGCCGGTGCTCCGCCACTGCCGCCAACAGCCCCTCCGCGTCGCCGGCTTCCGCGGCGACCTGGAACCCGCCCATCTCCAGCACCTTGATCAGGCCGACCCGCAACAACACCGAATCCTCGGCGATCACCGCGCGCACGGCAGCTCCGCGGTGATGGTAGTGGGCCCGCCAACGGGGCTGCTGACGTGGAAGGCCCCATCGAGGGAGCCGACCCGCTTGGCCAGCCCGGTCAGCCCCGTGCCGTCGGCGGCGTCGGCACCGCCCAGCCCGTCGTCGGTAACGCGCACTCGCAGCACCTCGCCGACCTGACGGACTATCACCTCTGCACGCATCGCGTTGGCGTGCTTCGTTGCATTGGTCAGCGCCTCAGAGATCACGAAGTACGCGACTGACTCCACGTTGGGCGCCACCCGCTCCTCCAGATTGACCCGCAGCCGCACCGGCAGGGGCGTGCGGGCAGCCAGCCCGGACAACGCCGCGTCCAGACCTCGGTCTTCGAGCACGGCCGGGTGCAGCCCCCGCACCAGGTCATTGAGTTCGGCGATCGCCTCCTTCGCCTCCAGGTGCGCTCTCGCGATCACCTCGCGGGCATCACTCGGCAGGTCCGGGCGGGTGGCCATGGCCAGACCCAGGTTGACCGCGAGAGACACCAACCGCTGCTGGGTGCCGTCGTGCAGGTCGCGCTCGATCCGGCGGCGCTCCGCGTCGACGGCCTCGATCAAGTCGGTCCGGCTCACGGCCAGCTGATCGACCCGCTCCTGGAGCCGCTGCGCCCGGCTGGGCCCGAGCAGGCCCAACGCCAGCCGCGCCTCGGCCCGGGCTACTGCCCGCGCGGTCCAGGGCAGGGCGCACAGGAGGAGGAGTCCAGCCGCTGTGTAAGCCGGCAGCTGGGTCAGGTAGCCGAACCAGTCCTGGCGGATTCCGGTTGGCAGCGCCCATGACCAGGCGTAGGCGATGACGCCCGCCAGGCACGCCGCTGCCACCGCGAGCACCAGCAGCTCCAGCAGCCCGAGCAGCGGGCCCAGCAGGAGGTGGTAGCCGATCTTGCGCCAAGGCCGCGTCGCCGCGAGCCACCGGGCGGTCGAGGCCCACGTCCATTGTTCCGGCGCGGTGGGGGTGAGCCGGGGGACGTCCACACCGATGAGCACCCGGTAGCGAGCCCGCTGAACGGCCGTCAGCACCGGGGTGCCGAGCAGGACCAGGGCGGCCGACATGGAAACCGTAAGGAGCCAGTTCCCCGTCCTGGCGGTAGTCGCCGCCGCCCAGGCCCACACGGGCACCAGCGCCAGGTGCGGCAGCACACCAGCGGCAAGAAAGGCGCTGTCCCGCCGCGCCCGGAGGACCGTGCGTCTCAGTCCAGCTGGAATCGTCATGGCACGACGCTAGGGCACCGCAGGACGCCGGTGCCATGAAACCTGTACCCGATCTCATGGTGAACCTAGTACTCCAGCTGCAGATCTTGATCTTGGCCTGTGGGCGGACAGCATCCCGGGTCGGCAGGTCGGCTTCTGCTGGCCGCTGGCAGGTAGACCGGGCCCGCTGGAACAGGCACTATGCCCCGGTGAGCATCGTCATCAAGTTCTTCGTGGCACCGGACGCCGAAGCTGCCGCTGCTGTCGCGGAGGGTGGTCCCGACGGGGTCTTCGAGTCCCTGACCTTCGGCAACTTCGATGTCGAGGAGGCTCTGATCGAGTGGGAGGGCATCTTCACCGGTCGTCCTGCGGCACGAGAACGCCGTGCTACGCTGGCAGTTGGCCTCGCGCGTGCGCTACCAGCCGGCGGACCGATTCTGGTTCTCTGCCATTCTTGAGCCGCTCAAGCTTGGGTGGTGTCAGCTGCGGGCGAGGTGGGGATCGGGCCGGCGCGTGTGCCGCAGCACCTGCGCGGCCGAGGTGACCTCCAGAGTGAAGGCCTGCGGGGGCGGGCAGTCGGCCTGGTCGTAGGCGTCCAGGATGCTCTCGGCCTTCTCCCACAGGCGGCGCGGGCTGCCGAGATCCGGAAATTACCCCAGAGCTACCCATATCACCTTTCGATTCCAGCCGCTGGCGACTGTTTTAGGCCAAACCAATAAACCTCGATTGCTGGAGTTGGTACTCCTGCCGTACGGTCACAATTGTTGACGGTTCGTCGACATTCCACAATTGAAGGGATCAGTCATGCGTAAGCCCATTGCCATCATGGGAATCGCAGCGGTTGCCCTCGTCGGAACGATTTCGAATGCCGACGCATCGACTCCTGTTCCGCACAAGGGAGCAACAAGCGTAACCATCGGAAGGTCGGCGGTATCGGGTGAAACTGCATCGACCAATGCGACGGCCGCAGGAGTGGCTGGTTGCGTAATACCGGCGCAAAAGCCGTTCTTCGTGACCTACCACGGTCCGGTATATGGGCAGGCGCCTATGACCTGCACGGTGCCGCCGCCGGACGCCTGCCACGTGGTCATTGCCCTGCGCAAGCAGGAACCCTACGGCAACTGGGTTACCGTGGCTCAAACTGACTATGGTTGGACCGCCTGTAAGGCGAAGACCTACCAGACCAGCTACAAGTGTGCCAGCTTTGCGTCGAACTCTGAGTTCAACACCGAATCAAGCCTCACCATCGAGTGGCAGGGGAAGTACGGAAGCGACGCAGAATACGGCGATTCCGCCGCACTGGCCTGCGCATAATCTCGGCCTTTCGTGACGGCCTGCCAGCTCGCCCGGCAGGCCGTTGCGGTTGCGGCTGCGGCTGCGGCTGCGGCTGCGGAAGGCTGGGGGCATGGGCCTGCGTGCCCCGCCGGGCCGTCAGATCGCATTTCTGGCTGCACAGTTGAGGTCGAGGCGCCCCCACGGCATCGTCTGTACTGCCGTGCCCTCTACGGCCACCGCGCTCTGATCCTTTATCGCAAAAGATCATGATAGCGGTGGCTGCATGCATGTTCCCGATGTGCCGGCCAAGACCGCGCTGCCGCAGATCACGAACCGCGGGTGTCGTGAATGAACACCGCCGTTGCTGGACGACTTTCCCCTTCGTGGGGTCGGACTTCCGCATCCGCCCAAAATGGGATTTGTGCGTCCCTTTCCTGGGTTTCCATCAGCCAATCTAGCTGGGATTCCTCGGCTTCGCTGGAACTCACTACAAACCTATTTCCCTCCGGGTCGGCCATGTCCACCTCGCCAAGACCCCATCCGTAATGCCTCTTGGCGGTGAGCGTAGCGCCAAGATCGAGAAGCCGACTCACCTCATTTTCCAAAGTCTCAACTTCGGGTCGAAGCCAAAGAATCTTTCCGCGTGCCTCAATGGCTGACGATGCTTGATTGAGGTAGATCTGACTTTTTCCGAGAATGCCGGACGAATATTCGATAAGAATACTCTCTCCAATTCCGACAATTTTAGCATCAAGGACATCGCACCAGAATTTTGCCTGGCTCGATGGATCGAAGCAGTCAATGATCGTGTAGCGAACCTGGAGTGACATAAAACCCTCTTGCTGTAGATAGAGCCGGAATTTTAGTTTCCAAAACGAGAGTGCCTTAGCTTCCATGATGGTTGGCCGCATACGCGAAGGTCAACCTCCGAAGCATCTTCTGCCGACTTCCGAGTCCAGCACCGTCCGTTCGTGCAGTCACCAGGGGCGTTGCGGGGAGGATTTTCGGCTTCGTCGGACGTGGGGTGAGCGGCGTCGATAGCCTGCGGGGATGAGTGAGCAGGAGAAGGTTCAGGGTGAGGCTCCGGCCACGATCTCCTGGCACGCGACCGCTGACCGCCATGGCAGGGCTGATTCAAAGTCCTGGTGATCAAGCTCGTCGGCTGGTTTGAGGGCATCCAGGAGGTCGATCCTGGGTTAGGGATCGACTCAAGGTGGGGTGGAGGCCGGGCAGCGACTCTGTGGGGACATCCGTTGGGGGCTGACCTCATGATGCTGCACAGCCCGAATGGTGCGGCCGTCATCCCTCGGCCGTGGTGCCCTGGTGCTCGCGGCCGGTATCGAAATAGTGGTCCAGATGCGCTTCCTCGCCGAGGGGACTGTCGCGCAAGAGAGAGAAGACCTCGTCGCCGTCGTCCGGCCGTCCTGCCGTGGCCAGGCGATAGCACTGGGCCAACTCCAGGTAGCGATGGCCGTTTTCCCCGGCATAGGTCCGTGCCTCGCTCTCAGCCCTGGCGATGGCCTGGTCCATCGAGACGGCCTGCCACAGCGTCAGGCGCTCCTCATACGGTGTGCCCTCCCAGGCATCCCACTGGAACACACAGCGAACCGCGTACCAGGACTTCTCGTCTGCCGTGTCCGCGGCTGCCATGGTGATCTCCTTGAATGACACACCGCGCTGGGCATGGTCGGCTGGGTGCCCAGGACCTGGACAACCGCCGATTCTCACCGTCGTGAGTCGTCCCTGCAACCGAATACTTGCTGTTCAGGCGCCGTCTGCATGGTCGCGGGGCGGCCGCACCTGTCCAGAGCCCGGGTAATCATGTGAGGCTGCAGGCAAGCGGCGCCGTGGCCCGTTGCTGCTGGGCCGCCACGAAAGCAACGAAACTCCGGTTGGCCCGGGTGACCGCCAAGTCGCCCACGCCAGCCGGAGTTTCGATGTGCCGCCAGTCTGCCACCGTCTGTCTGACCAAGCCTCCGACACTGTGGGTGCCGATTTCTCATCCGGCCTGCTCAGGCAGCGTGTTGGTACTCGTGGAGCACTCCCCCGAGCCGGTCCTTCCGCCGGATGCGCAGGTGATCCAGTCGGGTGGGTTCGACGATCGGGTCGGACAGCGGTCGCAGTGGGGCGGCGCTGCGAAGTGTGCGGTGGGGGCGGTGCCCGTTGTAGAAATGCTCAACTCGCGGAGTGCATGCAGGAGGTGGGCTTGGTTCCAGATCAAGGTCCGGTCCAGGAGTTCGCGCTTGCAGGTTCCCACCCAGCGCTCCATGATCGCGTTCATCCGCGGTGTCCGGATGCCGCTGAGGACGATCCGGAGCCCGGCGTCGGCAAGGACTGCGTCGAATGCGGCGGTGAACTTG
This sequence comes from Streptacidiphilus sp. MAP12-16, assembly GCF_041262165.1. Classification (NCBI taxonomy): domain Bacteria; kingdom Bacillati; phylum Actinomycetota; class Actinomycetes; order Kitasatosporales; family Streptomycetaceae; genus Streptacidiphilus; species Streptacidiphilus sp. MAP12-16. The sequence continues at coordinate 17,742 of NZ_JBGCBY010000051.1, read as the reverse complement.
GAGTCCCGGTCGCGGATCATGAACGCAGCTCTGCTTCCGGCGTCCTGGGGGTCCATGACGAGGTTTCGGGCGAGCTGGGTGGTCCAGTCTGCCGTGGGCGCGGTGGTGGCACCGAGGATGCGGACGCGCCGGTTGGCGTGCTCGATCACCGCGAAGATGTACAACCGGGTACCCGTCAGGGTGCGGGTCTCCAGGAAGTCGCAGGCCAGCAGGGCATCGGCCTGGGAGCGCAGGAAGGCTGCCCAGGTGGTGCGGTCTCGCTGCGGCGCGGGGTCGATGCCGTGCTCCCTCAAGATCTCCCATACCGTGGATGCGGCGGTCTTGATGCCCAGGGCGGCGAGTTCGCCGTGGATTCTGCGGTAGCCCCACGAGCTGTTCTCCCGCGCCAGTCGCAGGACCATGGCCCGGATCGAGCGCAGGGTGCGCGGCCGCCCGGGCCGCTTGGGCGCACACGTCGCGGCGTGCCGACGTTTGAGCAGGTCGCGGTGCCAGCGCAGCAGCGTGTCCGGGCGCACCATCAGCTGGTGCTGACGCAGCTTGGCCATCGGCAGATGGTGCAGGAGCGCAGCCAGCAGGGTGCGGTCGCCCAAGGTGAACACGGGTCTGCCGACCTGGCGTTGCAGAACGGCGAGCTGGTGGCGCAGCGCAAGAATCTCAACGTCCTTGTCACGGTCGCTCATCGGCAGCAGACGTATGAGGGCGAAGGTGTTCGTCATCGCAATGTAGACCAGTCGCAACACAAGACCATCATGCCGCTCACCTACCGCGATCCGGTGATCATACGGACTCCGGACCGCGCCATCCCGGCTCGCCGCCTCCAACGGCCATCAGGCCGCTGAGCTGGCCGGATGAATAATCGGCACCCGCAGTGTTCGCGCCGCCGGTCAGGCAACGCCGTTGATTTGAGCCGGGGTTGTCCGGGGCTTCCGCTGGCGGCCCTGCTCATCCCACTCACCACCAGCGGAGCCGGGACCCTGCTCTACGTGACCGCAGGAATCTGCGTCTCGGCGGGCGTAGTCGCTGGCAACGTCATCAAAGCGAGCTTCCAGCAGAGCTACTGCCCGCCCGACCTGCTCGGCCGCCTCACCGCCAGCACAGCGTTCCTGAACTACGGCACGATCCCCATCGGCGCGATCCTCGCCGGTGCGCTCGGCACCCTCCTCGGCCTGCCGCGAAGCCATGTGGATCACAACAGTCGGAGTTCCCCTCGCCGGTCTGATCCTCCTCCTCTCCCCGCTCCGCAAGACCCGGGACCCGCCGACTTCCCCGCCGCATCGGAGCAAAACGCCAGCCCCGAACGATCGGAGAGGTGACCTGGTCCTCGTCACCGACCACAGTTGACACCGATCCGATCCAGAACGTCGCAGAAACAAGAACGCCCACCGCGTCAGATCGCCCCTGAAGGTTTGAATGACTGCAAGCCCTTCAACTGGCTGCTGACACACTCCTCGGCTGAGTAGCGGCGCGCTAACATGACGACCGCTGTCCGTACGCTCGATCGGGGGGTTTGATGAACGCCAAGGCACTGCCGTCCGTCGTCGATGCCGAAACCTGGCAGCGTGAACTCGATGCGCTGCGTATCCGGGAGAAGGCCGCGACCCGCGAGCTCGACGCGATCGCCACCCAGCGCCGCTGCCTGCCGATGACGCGTATGCCCGACTACACGCTCGAAGGCGAGCAGGGGCCCGTCCGGCTGGCCGACATCTTCGACGGCATGTCGCAGCTGATCGTCTACAACCACATGTGGTGGCCGGGCAAGGAGTGGCAGTGCCCGGGCTGCACCGGCTTCACGTCGCAGTTCACCCGACTGGAAGCGTTGAAGACCTTCGACGCAAGATTCGTCATCGTCACGCAGGGCCCGATCGACGAGGCACTGGACTACAAGCGCCGAGTCGGCAATAAGATGACTTGGTACTCCACGGCGAACAGCCCGTTCGGCACCGACGTTGGCGCGCCTCCCGGCGGCGGATTCGCCGTCAACGTTTTTCTACGCGACGGCGACACCGTCTACCGCACCTGGCACACCAACGGCCGCGGCACTGAGCAACTCGGCTACACCTTCGGCCTGATCGACCTTCTCCCATACGGCCGACAGGAGGAATGGCAGGACTCGCCCGAAGGCTGGCCGCAGTCACCCACCTACAGCCGGTGGAGCGGCTCCCAGGACATCGCCGCGGCCTACGGCGAACCGACACCGTGACGCAATGAGCTTGTTTCATCCTGAAGTTGCAGGTCATAGGACACGTATGTGATCGGCGGGGTCTGATACGCCCAACGCCGCTGCGTTTAGCGTCGCCAGCGGAGTGCAAGCCCGTATTCCATGACCGTGACTTCGGTGTGGAAGGTGTACTTCTGGGCGGTGCTGGGGTGTTTGCCGAAGTTGGGGACGTCTCGTGTGTCGCAGTTCGCGATGGTGTCGGGCTCGTAAAGTCATCGCTGCAGCTCAGCGATTGCGAGCGTGGGTGAATGGCGACTGGGATGCTGTCGCCATGATCGTATCGCTGCTCTACCGCGCTGCCCGGAGCCTGCTGTCCATACCGGCGGTCCTGCTGCAACGGGACACCGCCAAGGACGCCGAACTGCTGGTCCTGCGGCACGAGAACACGGTCCTGCGCCGCCAACTCAAGGGCCCGGTCCGCTATGAACATGCCGACCGGTTCTGGCTGGCAACCCTGTCCTCGCTAATCCCCCGCCATTTCTGGGGCCACGGTCTTCCCCGTCACCCCCGGCACGCCCCTTGCGTGGCACCGCCGGTTCCTCGCCAAGAAGTGGGACTACTCCGCGCGCCGCAGCAGCAACGGCCGACCACCCACCTCGACTGTCCTCAAAGAGCTGGTACTGCGCCTTGCCATCGAGAATCCCCAGTGGGGCCACCGCCGGATCCAGGGCGAACTCGCCCGCCTGGGACACCCGATCGCCCCCTCCACGGTCTGGGAGATCCTGCACGCCGCCGGCATCGACCCCGCCCCACGCCGAACCGGACCCATCGCCCGCAGTGAACACGGGTCTGTCGACCTGGCGTTGCAGGACGGCGAGCTGGTGCCGCAGCGCAAGAATCTCGACGTCCTTGTCCCGGTCACTCATCGGCAGCAGGCGTATGAGGGCGAGGGTGTTCGACATCGCAAGGTAGGCCAGTCGCAGCACAAGACCATCATGCCGCTCACCTACCGCGATCCGGTGATCATACGGACTCCGGACCGCGCCATCCCGGCTCGCTGCCTCCAACGGCCATCAGGCCGCTGAGCTGGCCGGATGAATAATCGGCACCCACAGATACGCGCGCACGTCCTCGGCGGTCAGCTCCACCAGGTCGGGCTGGATCATCTGCCCGAGCTTCTCCTCGACCGTCATCTGAGCCAGAACGCCTCGGATGAACTGCTCCAGAGCCGGATCCACGGGTGTGTCCGAACGTAGTTCGGGCCAGTCCGGAAGGTAGTCGAGCCGAGCCACGTGCGTCCCCCGCTGTATCTGTCGCAAGTTGTGAGAGAGCGCTCTCTCTCATGTCGACGAACTTTTCCACAATGCCCACGAACCGTCAATGAGTTTGGCCCACGCGGCCGCTGAGCAGCCCGAGGATCCCGCCACCGGGCGGTGGACGCCTATCTCGCATGAAGTGAACCTAAATTGACGATCTGTCGGAAATCGCACCGCGATCAGACCTTTGGAGCCGAGTTCACGGCGACGGCCGCAGTGTGCCCAGCGTTGCAGTCACGTGGGCGAGGGATCCGTCCGAGCTGGGATGACGAGTCCTGCCGAAGGCCTCCGCGGTAGCCGTCCCAGACCTGCGCGGCGCCGGGGTTACTGACAGTTTCGCGTCAACCCAGTAGCATTCCAGAGGTGAGAGAGCGCTCTCTCGCTCTTCTTCCCTGCCCTTGTGCAAGGGGCTCCGCTCCACAGCTGCCCCGCGCCGCATCCTGCCCGCGCGGAGTGCGCAGTCCGTTTCTCTCAGACTGGATGAGTAACTGTGACCGACCTCCCCTACCTGGACCCGACCCTGTCCACCGCGGAACGCATCGACGACTTGCTGGCCCGGATGACGCTGCCGGAGAAGGTCGGGCAGATGCTGCAGCTCAACGCGATGGAGGATGTCCGACACCAGATCGAGGACCTGTACGCGGGCTCGATCCTGCACGCCTCCCCGGAGCGGCTGACGCAGGCCATGGACCTCGCCGAGCGGACCCGCCTGAGCATTCCGCTGCTGGTCGGTGAGGACTGTATTCACGGCCACTCGTTCTTCCCCGGTGCCACCATCTACCCGAGCCAGCTGGGTATGGCCTCCTCCTGGGACCAGGGACTGGTCGAGCGAATCGCGCGTGCCAGCGCCGTCGAGATCTCCGCCACCGGCGTCCACTGGACCTTCTCGCCGGTCCTGTGCATCACTCGCGACCTACGCTGGGGCCGGGTCGGCGAGACCTTCGGCGAAGACCCCTACCTCATCGGCGAGCTGGCTTCTGCCATGGTCCGCGGGTACCAGGGCGACGGATTGGACGACCCCACTGCGATCCTCGCCTGCGCCAAACACTTCGCCGGCTACTCGGAGACCCAAGGCGGCCGCGACGCCAGCGAGGCCGACCTCAGCCGCCGCAAGCTGCGATCCTGGTTCCTGCCGCCCTTCGAACGGGTCGCGCGCGAAGGCTGCCGCACCTTCATGATCGGCTACCAGTCCATCGACGGCATCCCCATCACCGCCAACCGCTGGCTGCTGCGTGAGGTCCTGCGCGAGGAGTGGAACTACACCGGCACCCTCGTCACCGACTGGGACAACGTCGGCCGGATGGTCTGGGAACAGAAGGTCTGCGTCGACTATGCCGAGGCCGCCGCCAGCGCCGTCCGCGCCGGGAACGACCTGATCATGACGACCCCTCAGTTCTTCAAGGGCGCACAGGAGGCCATCAGCCGGGGGCTGCTCACAGAGACGGAGATCGATGCCGCGGTCCGCCGTATCCTGACCCTCAAGTTCGACCTCGGACTGTTCGAGAACCCCCGCCGCCCAGATCCAGCACGCCAGGCTGCTGTCGTGGGTCATGCCGACCACGCGGCACTGAACCTGGAGAGCGCCCGGCGCAGCCTGGTACTGCTCACCAATGACGGCACCCTGCCCCTCCTGTCCGAGGCCGCCCCCGGCGCCGACGGCCGCGCCATACCGGCGACCCCGGTCCCGCCCCGGCGGATCGCGCTGGTCGGCCCCAACGCGGACGACGCCGATGCCCAGCTCGGCGACTGGGCCGGCGGCTCCGGCCAGGCCGACTGGCTGACCGACGGGCAGCCCAGGCACCTCACTCAGACTCTCCTCGACGGACTGCAGGCCCTGGCGCCTGAGGGGTGGACGGTTGCCCATGCCCCGGGAGCCCGCATCGCCGAATTCGGGCCGAATCCGAACGGCCCACTGCTTCCCGACGGACAGCCCGCCCCCGAGGTGGCGGTGCCCGCCGACCCCGATCCGGAACTGCTCCGCGAGGCCGTCGCCGCCGCTGAGCAGTCCGACCTCGTGGTCGCTGTCGTCGGCGACACCATCGGTCTGATCGGCGAATCGCGGTCCACCGCCACCCTGGAACTGGTGGGCGGACAGATCGCTCTGCTCGACGCCCTTGCCGCCACTGGCAAACCGCTCGTGGTCGTCGTGATCAGCTCGAAGCCCATGGTGCTGCCGCAGTCGGCCCTCGGTGCGTCGGCCCTGATCCAGGCGTTCAGCCCCGGGATGCGCGGCGGCCAGGCCCTGGCGGAACTCCTGCTCGGCCTGGTCGAGCCGAGCGGCCGACTGCCCGTCACCGTTCCCCGGCACGTGGGCCAGCAGCCTGTCTACTACAACCAGTTGCGCGGCCAGCACGGCGACCGATACGCCGATCTGAGCCAGGAGCCGCAGTTCGCCTTCGGCCACGGCCTCAGCTACACCCAGGTTGCCTACTCCGACCTGCGGGCCACTGCATCCGACCTCCGGGCCGAGGAATCCGTCCGAGCAACGGTCACCCTGACCAACACGGGCTCTCGACCAGCCCGGGAGACAGTCCAGGTCTACATCCGGGATCTGGTGACCTCGACCACCTGGGCCGACAAAGAGCTCAAGGCGCACTACCAGATCGACCTCGCACCCGGTCAGTGCACGGAACTCGCCCTTGAATTCCCCGCCGCAGACTGCAGCATCATCGACGCGGACGGCCGACGCACCGTCGAACCCGGAGACTTCGACCTCCTGGTCGGCCCCTCCTCCCGCGACGCAGACCTGCTCACCGCACGCTTCCGCATGTGCTGAGGCTGCGGACGACATGACCAGCGGGCCGGCCAGCTGCACCGGCTGTCGGACCGGCCACCACACAACACCGAAGTGGCCGACGTTCTGACCAGTGTGCCAGGGCACGCACAGAGGGGCGAGGGCCGGGCGGCGACGTTGCGGCGGGCTCGGCCGTGGGTGAACCGCCTCTGGTGTCGAACTCTCTTTCCAGACGGAGTAGTCGGAGGATTCGTGACACCTGGGGGCGTACGACGACCAGCTGCGGTTGGGTGTCGGTGCGGGCGGCGTGGCGGTGGACGGACATGCGGCCGGGGTCTGGAAGCCGGTCAGCAGCACCAGCGCGCCCTTGTGGTGGGAAAATGCCAGTCAGGGTGTCGCGCAGCCGGTTGATCATCCGCACCCGGTCAGCGACCAGGTCGGCGCGGTGCGCGGTCAGCAGGGCGAGGTCAGCGACCAGCCGCGCGGGAACGTCGATATAGAAGTCCTCCTCACCCCGCCCCGGGCCCCGCGAGCCAACGCGATCTGCGAACGAGTCGTAGGGACCCTACGCCGCGAAGCTCTCGACCGAATCCTCATCATCAACCAAGCCCACGCCCACACTGTCCTCACCCAGTACATCCAGCACTACAACGAACACCGCCCCCACCAGGCCCGGCAACAGCTCCCACCAAACAGCGCACACACTCCCCCGCCGCACCCCGCCGACGACCTCCAAGCCCACCGCATCCGACGAAAATCCATCCTCGGCGGCCTGATCAACGAGTACCACCAAGCAGCCTGACCAACCGATATCACCGCAGCTCACACGACCAAATTCGTATTTTCGAGCGGCACACCCTGGACGATGTGCACACCGCCGGCATCCGCTATCTGATCCGCGACAATGCCGGCTACTTCACCGAGGGCTTCGGCGCAGTCTTCACCGGCCTCGGCGCCCGCGTGGTGCCCATCCTTCCCGGCGTGCCCCGGATGAACGCGATCGCCGAGCGCTGGGTCGGATCCTGCAGACACGAGGCCATCGACCGTGTCCTGATCACCGGAGAACGTCACCTTCGCCTGATCGTCGACGAGTACGCGGCCCATCACAACGAGCATCGGCCGCACCGATCACTCGGACAACGCTGCCCCGACGATGTCGGCACACCTGAACCGCCCGCTGCCGATGACCGATCGCGTGTTGTCGGGCGCGACCGCCTTGGCGGTCTCATCGACGAATACGCGCAGGTCGCATAGGGTGACAGGGTTTTCGGCACGCACAGGCCGCGATCCTTCGATCGGACCGGCTCCGGACCGTGCCAAACCAGCGGGCAGGGTCGAACGGCCATCAGGCCGCTGGCCTGGCTGGATGGATAATCGGCACCCACAGACCCCTCGTGTTTCGCACTTTTTGGATCACAAGAGTGGTGGACTGGTTTGCGGTGACCCACTCGATCGAGGGATGAAGTCCTCTACTTGGTAGGGGTGGTGACGGACGCAAAGGAAGCATCGGCGGTGTCTGTTTCACCCCGGTTGAGAGTGATCCGCCGATGCTTCCTGAGAAAACGATACCGCCGTCGTTGTCCGCTCTTCTGCTGGTTTGCCGGTCCTGCTTCACCGCGCCGACGTTTCGCAGGTTCTGCGTGCTGCTGACTGGGATGATCGCGCAGACGCGCCGCCGCACCGTGTGCGGGATGCTCCTGGGCATCGGGCTGGAGCGGGTCTGGCACCGTGCCCGGGCCCACCGGTTCTTCTCCACCGCGCGCTGGTCGGTCGACGAGGTCGGACTGGCACTGGCCGCTCTGATCGTCGAGCGCCTCCTGCCAATGGGTATGCCGCTGGTGGTGGCCGTGGACGACACCCTGTTCAAGCGCTCCGGCCGCAAGGTCTTCGGTGCCGCCTGGCAACACGACGGCGCCGCCAAAGGACCCCGACCGGCAGGGTTCGGCAACTGCTGGGTCGTGGCCTGGATCATCGTGACAGTGCCCTTCCCGACCAGACCGGTATGCCTGCCGGTCCTGGCCCGACTGTGGCGCCCACGTCGCACCGGCAAGATCGCCCTGGCCCGCGAGATGACCGAACTCCTCGCCGCCCACTTCCCCGACCGCACCCTCCATGCCGTCGGCGACGCCGCCTACGTGGGCGAACACCTGCGTGGCCTGAACCCTCAGATCACCTGGACCAGCCGCCTGAAGACCACCTCCGTGCTGCACGAACTCCCACCCCCACGGACCGGAAAGAAGGGACGTCCACGCACCCGCGGCCCACGCCTGGGCACACCCGCCGAGATTTCCCAACTCCTGGACTGGCACCGTGCCAGGGTCCTGCGCTACGGCCGCACCGACACCGTGTTCCTGGCCGACCGGATCTGCCTGTGGTACGGCTCCTTCCACAGCCAACCCCTGCGCGTCATCCTGGTCTGGGACGAGCGCTGCGGACCGGGCACCGGCCTGAACCGCGGCTACGGCCTGGCCCTGGTCACCACCGACCTCACCAGCACGCCCCGGCACATCGTGGAACGCTACGCGGCCCGCTGGTCCATCGAGACCACTTTTCACGACGCACGCCAGAACCTCGGTGTCGGCGAGGCCCGCAACCGCACCCAGACCGCCGTGGAACGCACCGTCCCCTTCGGCCTGCTCGCCTACACGGTCACGCTCACCTGGTACGCGCTGGCCGGCCACCAACCCACCGACGCCGAGGAGCACCGCCTCCGGGCCCGCTGGTACACCACCAAGACCCAGCCCTCCTTCGAAGACATGACCGCCAAACTCCGCTGCGTCATCATCGCCCACAGATTTCGCAACCCACGCCCCCACCAGGCACAACCCGAAGAAATCCAGGCCGTCCTCACCGCCTGGGCAATCGCCGGAACATGACCACCAAGAACCGCGAAACACGAGAGACCCTCAGGAACCGCGAAACACGAGGCACCCGATCCAAGTCGCCGACTGGCCCTCCGCGAAACGGAAAACGGCGGCACCAGACCCCGCCGAGAGGTCGGCGCCGCCGTTACGGGTCGCTCGACTACAAGGTGATCACATAGGTGACACCGTTGCTGTCGGCCGGTTCGAAAACCACCTCGGCAACGTGCCCAGCGGACTGCACATCTGCCATCACCTGACGCAGCGCAGCCAGCAGAGGAGCCGGGCCGGTGGCAGTCACCTTGGCGACCTCGGCCCGCATCGAAAGCTGGGCGGCGCTCTTCGCCTTTCGAATGGCCGTGAGGGCTCCGGCCGAGACGCTCAGGAGCTGGGCATCTCCCTTCGATCCCTGCCCCTGAAGGTCGGCCACGCTCGGCCACTGCGCACGGTGCACAGAGCCCTCCTGCCACCAACTCCAGGCTTCTTCGGTGGCAAACGGCAAGAACGGTGCGAGGAGCCGCAGCAGCACCGACAAGGCGGACGAGAGTGCGGCCCTGGCCGAAGCGGCATCGTCCTCGCCGCCCTCGCCGTAGGCACGGTTCTTCACCAGTTCGACGCAGTCGTCGCAGAACGCCCAAAAGCACCGCTCGATCGTCTCGAGTGCGCGAGCATAGTCGTAGCCCTCAAGCTGAGCGGTGGCCTCCTCCACCACCTGGGCAAGGTGAGCCATGAGGGCTTGGTCGATGGGCCTGCTCGCCGACACCTGTGGCTGGCCAACGCCGAGGCCGAGGACGAACTTCGAGACATTGAGGATCTTGATCGCCAGGCGGCGGCCGATCTTCATCTGGGCGATCTCGAAAGCCGTGTCCGTGCCCGGCCGGGCACACACCGCCCAGTACCTCACCGCATCCGACCCGTGCTGGTCCAGAAGATCCAGCGGAGTGACGACGTTACCCTTCGATTTGGACATCTTCTTGCGGTCCGGGTCCAGGATCCACCCGCTGATCGACGCGTGCTCCCACGGGAGAGCGTCATGCTCCAGATCCGCACGGACCACGGTGGAGAACAGCCACGTGCGGATGATCTCGTGGGCCTGGGGGCGCAGGTCCATCGGGAAGACCCGCTGGAACAGGTCGTCGTCGTATCCCCAGCCGCCGGCGATCTGCGGTGTGAGCGAGGACGTGGCCCAGGTGTCCATCACGTCGGGGTCGCCTGTGAACCCACTTGGGACGTCCCGTTGGCCGTCCTCGTAACCAGGCGGGGTATCACTGCTCGGGTCGATAGGCAGCGACTCTTCCGACGGGACGATCAGCTCGTCGGTTGGGTTGCCGACACTGTCGAGGCGGTACCACACCGGCACCGGGACGCCGAAGTAGCGCTGGCGACTGATCAACCAGTCCCCGGCCAGGCCCTCCACCCAGGACCGGTAGCGGTTGTGCATATGCTCGGGATGCCACGTCAGTTCTTCGCCGCGTTCCAGTAGTCTTTCGCGCAGGGCGGCATCCCGGCCGCCGTTCCGCAGGTACCACTGACGGCTGGTGACGATCTCGAGCGGCTTGTCGCCCTTCTCGTAGAACTTGACCGTATGGGTGAACGGGCGGGGCTCGCCGAGCAGGGCACCGCCAGCGCGCAGCATCTCCACCAGTCGTTCGCGGGCCGTGTGCGGCGTCGCTCCCGCGAGCCGCGCGTACGCGGCCTTGGCATCCTCGGATTCGAGGACAGCCGGCGCGTCCTGAAGGAAGCGCCCGTCACGCCCAAGGACCGAGCGGGTGGGAAGGTTCAGTTCACGCCACCACACCACGTCGGTGGTGTCACCGAACGTACAGATCATGGCGGCACCAGTCCCCTTTTCGGGGTCCGCCAGCCGGTGCGCCAGGACGGGCACCTCGACGCCGAAGACGGGTGTGCGAACCGTGGTGCCGAACAGCTTCTGGTAGCGCTCGTCGTCGGGGTGCGCCACGACGGCAACGCAGGCAGGAAGAAGCTCGGGGCGGGTCGTCGCGATTTCCAGCGTCTGGCCGGCATCCGAGGCGAACAACAGGTGGTGATAGGCACTGGGCCGCTCACGGTCCTCCAACTCGGCCTGGGCGACCGCAGTCTGGAAGGTCACGTCCCACAGGGTCGGCGCCTCGGCCTGGTACGCCTCACCACGTGCGAGGTTGCGCAGGAACATGCGCTGTGACACCGCCCGGGCCCGACTGTCGATGGTCTGGTAGGTGTGGTTCCAGTCGACCGAGAGGCCAAGGCGGCGCCAAAGGCTCTCGAAGACCTTCTCGTCCTCCACTGTGAGCTGTTCGCACAGCTCGATGAAGTTACGGCGGGAGACCGGGATCTGCTGCTTGCCTGGGACTGCCGGCGGGGCATAGTCCGCTTCGTACGGGAGCGACGGGTCACACCGGACACCGAAGTAGTTCTGGACGCGGCGCTCGGTCGGAAGCCCAGTGGCATCCTGGTGCCCACTGCCGGCGAGGTCCGCATCGACGGGCTGGTTCCCCATCAGGACCGGACCGCGGTCGCGGACAGGATCGGGGTACTGTTCGGACAGCGGACGCAGCTCTGGCTGGACCTGCCTGTCGCGGATTCGCTCGAGACCCTGCGCGACATCTACGGGGTGGACCATGCGCTCTACCGCAAGCGGCTGAAGAAGTTCGACGAGGTGCTCGGCCTCGGAGAGATCATGCCCCTCGTGGCGCGCCGGCTTTCGCTCGGGCAGAGGATGCGGGCGGATCTCGCCGCAGCGCTGATACACGGCCCCCGAGTGGCCTACCTGGACGAGCCGACCATCGGGCTGGACATTGCAGTCAAGGACAACGTTCGCACCTTCCTGCGGGAGATGCGCGACGAGGGCACGACCATCATGCTCACCAGCCACGATCTGCAGGACATCGAAGGAATCTGCAGGCGCCTGGTGATCATCGACGACGGGTCGATCATCTTCGACGGCCAACTGGAGGCCCTCAAGGACGCGTACGCGCGGGACCGCCTGCTGCACGTCCATACCGCAGAGCCGGTTGAACCGGACGCCGTGAGGGCCGCCATACCCCGGGCGACCGTCGAGCCCGGCGAGGATCCTAAGCAGTTCGCCGTTCGTTTTGACCGCTTCGAGTTGACTGCCGGTCAGATCGTCACGGCACTGGCACGGCTGGCCGGGATCATCGACTTCCGGGTCGACGAACCCAGCATCGACGATGTGATCCGCCCGGGAGTTCTACGACGACTCGATGATCACTTTCCCTGGCGCACAGGCCGAGGGGGACGACGTCGGCGTGGCGTTCTTCCGCGTGCCGGACGGCGCCTACCGGGCAGGTTCCGCTGCGCGGAACAACCCTCGCGAAGCGGAAGAGGTCGCCCGGCGCGTCATCGAACACTTCAGCACGCGCAAAGACAGGTCCCTCGGCGTCGTTGCCCTGTCCCAGTCCCAGGCCCTCGCCATCCAGGATGCCGTGGACAACGCTCGCCGCTCCCGCCCCGACCTGGACGTGTGCTTCTCCGAGGGCCGACTCGACGGCTTCTTCGTCAAGAACCTGGAGACGGTGCAGGGAGACGAACGCGATGTGATCATCATGTCTATCGGGTACGGCCCCGACCAGACCGGCAAACTCACCATGCGCTTCGGCCCGATGAACCAGAGCGAAGGCTGGCGCCGCCTCAACGTGGCGATCACACGGGCCCGCTACCGAGTGGAGGTCGTCGCTTCCTTCGACCCGGACCAGATGAGGGAGACCGGCAGCAAGAGCCTCAACCACCTGCGGCGGTACCTCCAGTACGCCGACCGCGGTCCCGTCGTGCTGTCCGAGCAGGAACTCGATCCTGCCGCAATGCCGGAGAGCCCCTTCGAGGAGTCGGTCCTGAACGTCCTCCAGGGCTGGGGCTACGACGTCCAGCCTCAGGTCGGTATCGCCGGCTACAGGATCGACCTGGGAATCCGGCACCCGCGCAAGGCTGGACGGTTCGCCCTGGGTATTGAGTGCGATGGCGCGATGTACCACTCCTCCAAGGCTGCCCGCGACCGCGACCGGCTGCGCGAGGGGATCCTTCAGGGACTCGGCTGGAACCTTCACCGCATCTGGGGAACCGACTGGTATCGCGACCGTGCCAACGCCGAGCGGCGACTCCGCGATGCCGTCGAACGGGCAATCGACTCCCAGCCCGCCGACGGCAAAGCCTCCACAGCACGCGCCGCCCAGCCCGAGCCCGCTTCCACCCTCGGACAAGGCAGCCAAGAGACGCTCGAGGCAGCTCCGCTAATAGCATCGGCCCCGCACAGGTTCGTCGATGTGCCCGCCGGTTACAAGGTCGTCGAGTGGATTCGCCCCAACGAGGCCGCAGCAGCGCACCGTGCTGTCACCGAAAAGCGCCTCGCTCCAGTCCCAGGCCCTCAAGGTACGCCGAACGGGCAGGCGCGCTGGTTCCAGGGAACCACCGGTTGGGCCGACGACGGCTTCGTGGAGATCACGCGTAACAACAAGGTCGTCGCGCAACTGTTTCCCTATGAGGTGCGCGCCTTGCTCCAAGCGATCGTCGACGGCCGCGATGTCCCCGTACAGGACACGGACGGCCACCCCGTGGGACTCGTGCAGCACTTTCCCACGGATTCGGCCGAGGCGCAGTCCTTCCGCAGTCCCATCCGGCTGCTTCGCTCAAAGTCGAATGCCGGTCCACGCAGCGCATCCGCCACAACGAATGCGGCCCCCGACTCAAAGGCCGCTGCCCGCCAGGCTGCGGCTCGGCGGCAAAGCGCTCCGCCACGCACCAGCCGCCGTCCAGCAGGCATCCAGGTCGATCGCCTGCCCGTCCAGGCCTACCAGCGGGTTCACCACGAACGCGCACGGATCGAACGTGAACTCGCCGAGCCAGCTCCACAGTTCATCGCTGTGGATGCGTCAGCCCTGGCGGCCCAGAAGAGAAAGTACGAGCAGGCCCGGACGCGACTCGAACAACGCCGCGACTTCCTCCGCGAAATCCTGGCCTGGGTGACTCAGGGCCACACCGATCCCAGAAACCCGATCGTCGTCCCCGGCGCCCTGGTCGGGATCACCTACGAGGGTGACTCGGACGCCACCATCTATGAAATCGCCGCGATCCCCTCCGGTGAAATCGACGACACCACCACCCCGGACTCGCCACTCGGCAAGGCACTGCTATGGAAGGCCCTGGGCGACCAAATCACCTACCGAACCGAGGACGGCCGCACCTTCACAGTCGCTGTGTGCTCCATAGACACGTGAAAGCTCCGGCTGCGCACCACTGCAGTCGACATCATCGTCGAGGTCAGCGACCGGCGCAGGCCTACATCGTCCCGGTCACCGGAGACTGCCGTCCCCGGCAGCAACGCTCTCGACCTGGGCTGGTTCACCCCGCAGGAGCCCGCGTCCCACCTGGTCCAGCAGGAGATGCCCGGCGGGCAGGGGATCGTGCTGAAGCAGGCCCTCGCCCACGTCGGCTGTCCGACCTGAGCGTCTGCCCGCCGCCCTGTCGCCCGCGGCAGGCCCGCGGGCGCGGAGCCGTGTGGCTGAAACACGCAGGCTAAGGTCTCACCATGGCAGATGACACCCCGCTGATCCGCAGTCTGCGGGCCGCCGTCGAGGCGGCGCCGATGGACATACCCCTGCGCCTGCACCTCGCCGGCCTGCTCCTGGACGCCGGTGAGACGCAGCAGGCCATTGCGCAGGTGGCGGCAGCCCTCCAGCACGAACCGGACAGTGCGCAGGCGCGGGAGCTGATGATGCGGGCGATGGGCGCGGGGCCGCAGGCCCCGGCGGTACCGACCCTGCCGGCGCAGGAGCCGGGCCCGGAGCGGGCCGGATTCGACTGGCGTTCCGCCGAGCAACAGCTCAGCGACGTCGTCCAGCCACGGTTCGTGGAGCCGGCCGCCGCCGATGGCGAGGACGACCCCGGTGACCAGTTCGCCTGGGACATAGAGACCACCCGCGTCGGCCTCACCGACGTGGGTGGCATGACCGAGGTCAAACGGCGCCTGGAGGCGGCCTTCCTCGCGCCGATGCGCAACCCCGAACTGCGCCGCCTGTACGGCAAGTCACTGCGTGGCGGACTGCTGCTCTACGGCCCTCCCGGCTGCGGCAAGACCTTCATCGCCCGCGCCGTGGCAGGGGAGTTGGGCGCCAAGTTCCTCTCGGTGAGCCTCAGCGACGTGCTCGACATGTACATCGGTCAGTCCGAGCGCAATCTGCACGAGGTTTTCGCCGCCGCTCGTCGCAACGCGCCCTGTGTGGTCTTCCTCGACGAGATCGACGCCTTGGGTGGCAAACGCAGCAGTATGCGCCACAACGCCATGCGTGGCACCGTCAACCAACTGCTGACGGAACTTGACGGAGCCCAGCACGAGAACGAAGGCGTGTTCGTGCTCGCGGCCACCAACTCGCCCTGGGACGTGGACAATGCGCTGCGTCGCCCAGGCCGCCTCGACCGCACCCTGCTGGTGCTGCCACCGGACCAGGAGGCCCGGGAGTCCATCCTGCGATACCACCTCAGGGACCGTCCGGTGGAAGGCGTGGATCTGACGAAGCTGGCCAAGCGGACTGACGGTTACTCAGGAGCCGACCTCGCGCATCTGTGCGAGACGGCGGCCGAGGCAGCCCTGCTGGATTCCGCGGCGAGCGGCACCGTCCGCATGATCGGGACCGCGGATCTGCTCGCGGCCGTCAAGGAAGTCAAGCCCTCCATCGAGTCCTGGTTCGCCGCAGCCCGCAATGTGGCGATGTTCGCGAACGAGGGCGGCGCGTACGACGACCTCGTTGCGTATCTGAAGCGGAGCCGCAAGCTGTGAGCGGGGACGGTGGTTCCACGGTCCGGCTGAGCCGCGCCACGGCACTGTTGGACATGAACCGCTTTGCCCAGGCAAGGCCACTGCTGGCCCAAGCGCTCGCCGAGGACGCCGGCAGCAGCGCCGCCTGGTGTGCGATGGCCAGGTGCTGCCATGGACTGGAGGACTACCCGGGGGCCCTGCATGCCGCAGACCAGGCGATCGCGGCGGCACCGGGAGAAGCGGTGGCGTGGCGGCTGCGCGCATTGGCCCTCCTCGGCTCGAAGCGGTTGACCGAGGCGTCGGCAGCGGCGCGGGAGTCGCTGCGGCTGGAACCGGAGTTCTGGTTCGGCCACGTGCTGACCGCCATGATCGCCCTGGCCGACCCGCGGTCGCAGATCGGGGAAGCTGCCTACCAGGCGGCCACCCGGGGTCGGCAACTGGGACCGGAAAACGCCGTCGCACACTTCATCGTCGGGTGCGTCGCCGAGCGGCTGAAGCACCCGGAGGAGGCCGAAGCCTGCTACCGCGAGGCGCTGGGCCGCGATCCGGAGCACCGGGGCTCCCGCAACAACCTCTCCCGGCTCCTGATGAAGCAAGGTGACCATTTCGCCGCGGCGCAGGGCTTCGCGGCCGTCGCGGCAGCGGACCGGGGTGTGGGGCTTGGCACCTTCAACCTGCGTGTGATGGCGGTACGGCTGCTCGCGCGCGCCCGCTGGATCTCGTTGGTCGGGCTGCTCGTGGCCGACATGACCGTCCTGGGGACGGCAGGAGATGCCTCCTGGCCGACTCGGGGAGTCCTGTTGGCGCTGCTCGTCCTGTGCTGGGCGCTGTGGGCGGTGTGGGTCCTGAGGCAGATCCCACCACTGCTCCTGCGGCCGATGCTCCGCACGGCCAGGGGCAGCGGCTACGTCGGCCTTTCGCTGCTCGGGGTGTCCGCGTGCACGCTGGCGGCTGTCGCGCTGCTCGCCGTACCGCCACTCGGCCGGTGGGCGGATCTGGTGGTGATCGTCAGTGCGACCGCGCAGTTCTCCGCGTTCACGGCGGCACGGCGGGTCGCTCGGAGCGAGCGGGCCGACCTGAACTGAGCGTGTGGTAGTCGGGGCCCTTCGGGCACGCATGTCTTCGAGCAGCCCCCTGCTGGACGGTGATGCCGAGTGCCTCGGCGACCACGGGGTCGCCCAGATGTTCCTGGGCGGCGGGCAGGACCAGCGTCGTCCGATTGCTGATCTTGTCGAAGACCCTGCCAACTCGGACGGGAACAGCACACGATGGCGGACGCCCAATTGGGCCACAGGATCGACGGACGGCACGTCCCGGCCGCTCGCGCTGCGGAAGTACAGCCGCTGCGTCAGCAGCTTCGTGCCCACTGCCCAGTCGTAGAACTTGTTGATCGTGGTCCGGCGTCGCCGCCACGCCGCGGGCATCACCGGGTCGTCGCGGTACTGCGTGCAGAACTCGCGGTAGGCCACCAGGTCGTCCTCGGTGGCCGACAACGGATCGCTCGGCGGATCGAGGCTCGCCAGAAAGTCGTCGAGGTCGAGGAAGTCGTAGGTGCAGTCCTGGAGGGACTTTGCCTTGTTCGTCTTGGCCATCTCGCGGAAGAACGAGCAGTGCGGCTCCGGGGGCCGCATGTCCGGGCCGAGGAAGAACGGCCTTCCGCGCACTCAAGCAAGTACTCGGCTGGACCGCCCCCAAACTGCGCGATCTCGAAGCCGCCGACCGCTGGACCTGGCTGGTCGTGGTCCAATGCCGCGAAGTTAAGGGCCGTGGGGTGGTGTCAAGGTGTCGGGCGGGGTGATCTTGTAGGTGTTCGGTGCTGTGCGGGTCAGCAGGCTGTGGCGGGTCCAAAGGCATAGCTGGGAGGTGAGGTTCTGGATGGATCGGCGCACAGTAAGTCCCAGGTGGTG